>JBEKQG010000015.1:0-31387 GCA_049519955.1 Terriglobales bacterium | reverse complement strand
CCGGCGAGGACATCACCGATTACAACGAGGAACAACTCGAGGGAATCCGCAAGAAAGTCACCATGGTATTTCAGAATGGCGCGCTCTTCGATTCCTTGACGGTCGGCGAAAATGTCGCCTTCCCCCTGCGCGAAAAAGGAGAACTGTCAGAAGAGCAGATTTATCAGGTGGTGGATGGACTGCTCGAAATGGTTGGCGTACGGGAGATGCGCGATCTGCTGCCTTCCGACCTGTCTACCGGCATGAAGCGTTCCGTCGCCATCGCTCGTGCGCTCGCGGCGCAGCCCGAGTGCGTGCTCTACGACGAGCCGACCACGATGGTCGATCCGATGATGGGGAACCTGCTCGGGGATCTCATCGCCCGCCTGAAGCTGCAATTGCACCTGACCTCGGTCGTCGTGACGCACGACATGCGCCTGGCGAAAAAACTCGCCGACCGCATCGTCTTCCTGCACGAAGCCCGCGCGATTTTCTTTGGCCCTTATAAGGACATGGAGAAATCGACCGAGCCTATCATTCAGGAATTTTTGGAGCTGGATGAGCTGAATCTGGAAGCGTAGGCCAGTGGCCAGTGGTCGGCGACTGCGCCGTTCCGGTCGTTCCTTGGTCAGTTTGACCTGACGGCGAGTTATTATTTGAAAGTGGTGCTGGAGTTTGTCTTTGGTTCGCAGTGCCTCCGGGATGGTGTGTGGAAATGTTGCTAAAGGCGTACTACGACGGTAGTCGGGATACGAACTCAATGACTCTTTGCGGAGTTGAGGCGACCGAGTCGGTCTGGCGAGAGTTGGAGCCTAAATGGGGATCCGTCCTGCAAGAGTTTTGTGTGAAGAACAACGCCTTTCACATGACCGATCTTATGTGCTTCTCGCGAAATTTTTCTCGTAGGCATGGCTGGGACGAAATCCGGCGCAAATCGTTACTTATGGGTCTCTTCAACGTGATCGGCAGCTTCAGGGGCGCCTCTTATCACCTGTTGGCTCGCTCGTGTACAGTTCTATTGGACGACTGGAGGTTGGCGAAGGAGAAACTTCCCGTTCTCCCTTCGCCAGAGGCGATGTGTGTGAATTTCTGCGTCGGGGGCCTTTACCTTCCAAAGGAATGCGTGGATGAAGAAAAGCCAGTCCTGCTCTTCTTCGACCGCAATGAGAAATTCATGCATACCGTCAGGCGCGTCTGGGAGCGCAGGAAGAAGCGACCGGGTAAATTCGGCCAGATAGGCACCATTAGGCAAATCAGTTCCGTGCACTACCCGCTTCAAATCGCTGACCTACTAGCCTGGATCGTCAATAGGCAAAGGCCACACGTCCAAGAGCAATTCGTCGATTCGCTCAGGATGATGGCCATATTGACGGTAGAGCATCCGTCGTTGCGGTACGACCTCGAAACAATCTTTGACCACTACCCCGAGGGGAAATTGAGGCCGGGCGCGAAGAACTGACTGGCGTCGTGCATTCCGACCCTTTTCAACGCAAGCGGCAGGCGACTGGGCCTATTTGTTTGCCCCTGCTCCTTGCTGCGTTGCAGGGGCGACAATCTGGCCCGCTTTCACGTCGTATACGAAGCTCTGGTCAGCGTCGTTTGTGTAAACGTAGATCGCGATTCCAGCCCGCCGCACCATCGAGAGTTCCCGTTGGCTCGCCAGAATCATATGGAAGCGCATCAGGCTTGCTCGCTGGCTGTGAACCGTAAGCTTGTCGCCGGAAATTTCCGCGTAACCCATCGCGTTGTCCCGCTGGAATGAGGCGTTTATCAAATCGATGAGTTTCTGGCGGGCGCCCGCTTGGTTCGACCAGTCTCCAAGGATCAAGGCGCATGCTCCCTTAACCCCGCCTTTGATGCTGCGGCCCTCGTTGGCCGAGAGGACGTTGCCGAACACGTCCGTCACCTCGAGTTGATTGTCGCGCACAAACAAGCCAACCTCGATGTGGCTGAGATTTACCTGATAATCAGCGCCGCGCTGATCTGTCGTGACCTGGACATCGGGGCAGTCTTTGGCAAAATCCTTAGCCATCTCTTGTGACTGATCTCGAGATGCGCCCCAGGTGTCGCCCGTTGAATTGGACGCCAGATACACACGCGGCGCTTCCCCCCCGTGTGCCGCGATCGCTACCGCAAATACCCCTACCGCGACCAAAGCTCTCACGTCCGCACCTCCGTGGACAATTCCACTATAGTCCGACACGAACCAGCGTCAAGCGGCGGCGGCGTTCGCGACGAGAGCCTCGCTAGGGTTTTTCAAGACGATCTTGGACGGCCCGGCCGTGCCTAGAATCCTCGTCGCACCAAGTCTTCCACGGTGAGCGAACTCTGTGCTTGCTCGCCTTTCATCATCTTCTCGACGTACTTGGCGATGACGTCGGCTTCCAGATTTACTGGGTCTCCTGGCTTTAACGATCCGAGATTGGTCAGATCGACGGTATGCGGAATGATCGCGATGGTGCAGTGGTTGCGTTCGAGTTTGGCGACCGTCAGGCTGATGCCTTCAATGCAGATCGACCCCTTGTACACGGTGTACTTCTCGACCTCGGCGGGGATTTCGATGTGCAGCCACCAGTTCTCGGAATCCCGGCCGTCCGAGTCGACGATGCGCTCGAACTCGATCAGTTTGCCTACGCCATCGACGTGTCCCTGAACGATGTGGCCACCGAAGCGGCCGTCGGCCTTCATGGGCAGTTCGAGGTTTACCAGCGTGCCCTCGCGCATGCGGGAGAACGAAGTTCGCACCCAGGTTTCGGGGGCGAGGTCGGCGCAGAAACTATTGGGCTTAATGTCAAGCGCAGTCAGGCAAACGCCGCTGACCGCGATGCTGTGGCCGGTGCCCAATTCTTTGGGCGCATTCGAGGCCTCGATGGTGATGCGGCGGTTCTCGCCGCGCTGCTCGATTTTTACGACCTTGCCGACTTCTTCGACGATTCCGGTAAACATGCGATTTATGCCTCAGTCTTTCTTTGATCAAAAATGTTGAACCACTTCGTAGCGTCTCATTCCGTCCTGCTGGGCTGCGAGCTACGAGCCGCGAGCTTCGATCAGACAACCCCAATGCCTCGCAATTCGTAGCTCGAAACCCGTAGCTCGCAGCTCAGTACGGATCGCGGAGATAACCTTCCAGCGCAAAGTCTTCGCCGAAGCGGTGCAACTCGAAACGCTGCACGTGCTGCGCCTCTCCGTGCAAACTCACCCCGGCAATAAAGGGAACTCCGCCTTCGCCAAAAATCTTCGGCGCGTAATAGAGAAAGACTTTGTCCACTTCGCCCGATGCCAGCGCCGCTCCGTTCACCAGCGCTCCACCTTCGAGTAGCACGCTCGTGATTTCCAGTTCGCCCAGGGTCTGGACAATCGCCCGGAAGTCGGGGCGGCCGTCCGCCGTCGCCGTGATTTGTTGCACGCGAATCCCCTTCGCTTCGAGCGCCTGCCGCGTTTCTTTCTCCGCCATGGAACAGAGTACGAGAACATCGTTCTCGGCGGTCTGGATCACGCGCGATGCGAGTGGAACGCGCAGGTAAGAGTCCATGATTACGCGCAGCAGTTTGCGGCGGCGGGGCCGTCCGCTGCGGTCGGTGAGCAGGGGATCGTCCGCCATCACCGTTCCCACTCCGACTATGATCGCGTCGCTCTGGTGGCGCAGTTGTTGCACATGGGCGCGCGAGGCCTCGCCGGTGATCCAGTGGTATCCGCTGCGCGAGCCTTCCGTCGGAGGCGTGGCGGAGGCGGGATCGGAGCCGGGTTTAGTGGCGTCGGCAATTTTCGCATCGAGCGTCATCGCCGATTTCAGTGTGACGAGCGGCTTGCGCAGGCGGATGTATTTGGCAAAACTCTCATTCAGCCTTTTGGCTTCCGCTTCGAAGATGCCGACCTCGACGTTGATTCCCGCTGCGCGGAGCTTGGCGAATCCTTGGCCCGCGACTAGCGGATTCGGATCTTCCATGGAGCAGACGACGCGGCTGATTCCGGCGGCGATCACGGCATCGGCGCAGGGGGCGGTGCGGCCCTGATGCGAGCACGGCTCTAGATTTAGGTAGAGAGTTCCGCAGCGCGCCTTCTCGCCCGCTTGCTCGAGGGCGAGAACTTCCGCGTGCTTCACGCCGTCATAGGTGTGCGTGCCGGAGCCAACTTCGCAACCGGAGGCGTTCAGCACAACAGCGCCCACTGCCGGGTTCGGCGAGACCAAGCCAACGCCGGCTCGCGCAAGGTCGAGCGCCTTTCGCATGTATTGTTCGTCGATGGTCATAAGATGCTGTTTGCTCTTAGCCAAGGGCCAAAAGCGAACGGCGACTAGCATTATTATGCAAACAACGATTCCACAAACTCCTTCGCGTCGAAAAGCAGGAGATCGCCTGCTTTTTCGCCGACGCCTACATAGCGCACGGGCAGGCCCAACTCGCGCGAGATTGCGACTACGACGCCGCCTTTGGCGGTGCCATCGAGTTTGGCGAGCACGATGCCCGTGACTCCGGAGGATTCGGTGAACTGGCGCGCCTGTTGCAATCCATTTTGGCCGGTGGTGGCGTCCATGACCAGCAAGGTTTCGTGCGGAGCGCCGGGGACGATGCGTTGCGCGGTGCGCGTCATTTTTTCCAGTTCCAGCATGAGGTTCTGCTTGGTGTGCAGGCGCCCGGCGGTATCGACGATGACATAATCGGTCTTGCGCGCGGTTGCCGACTGCAAGGCATCGAAGAGCACGGCCGCCGGATCGCCGCCGGGCTTCGTCTTGATCACTTCCGTCCCGGTGCGCTGTCCCCAAATTTCAAGTTGCTCGATGGCCGCCGCGCGGAAAGTGTCGGCGGCGCAGAGCAGGACTGTCTTGCCTTGCGCGCGAAAGACGTGCGCCAGTTTTCCGATGGTCGTGGTTTTGCCGGCGCCGTTCACGCCCACCACCAGGATTACTTCCGGCGTGCCGTCAACCTTGGTCACGGGGCGCGAAGCCGTCGAGGTCAAAATTGCCAGCAGTTCCTCTTTCAGCAGACGCTTGAGTTCATTCACGTCCTTGATTTGCTTGCGGTCGGCTTTGTCGCGCAGTTTCTCCAGGACCTCGTGCGTGGTGGTGGTGCCGAGGTCGGCGCCAATCAGCGTGGCTTCGAGATCGTCCAGCGTGGAGCGGTCGATCTCTTTGCCGATGGAGACGACGTCTTCGATGCGCTCGGCCAGGTTCTCGCGCGTGCGCGAGACGGCCTGTTTCATGCGTTCAATGAAGCTTGGTTTCTTTTCTTCGTCCGGGCTGCCGAAAAGGGTTTGAATCATGAGGTGTCCGACAACGATTATATGAGAACCGGGCGGGGAGGGAATTTGTAATTTGTGAATTGTGATTTGTAATCTGAAACCCAATGGCCGTGCGGGTATGAAATTACCAATTAGCGAATTACCAATTTCTTCAGTTGTGGGTGATCTCGACCGTGAGTGGGTCGATGGATTGGAGCGAAGCTTCGGCCGCCGCTGGAGCGGGCGCGGGCGGCGGGATCGCGATCGTCTGGGTCAACGAGCGCTGAATCCGAATTTCTCCCCTCTGAAAAACCGCCAGCAGCGCGGCAACGGCCCTGGGGTCCAGGCGCTGTCCGGAAAGACCGTGAATGACGCGCATCGCCTCCACGGGGTCCTGGGCGCGCTGGTAAGGACGGTTGGTGGTGAGAGCGTCGAAGGTGTCGGCGACCGCGATCACGCGCGCCAGCAGCGGGATGTCGTCGCCTTTCAGGCCGTACGGATATCCGCGCCCGTCGAGCGCTTCGTGGTGCAATTCGATGCCGGGAAGCATCTCGTGCAACTGGGGCACGGGGCGCAGGATGTTCGCGCCCTTGATCGTGTGCGTCTTCATGATTTCGAATTCTTCGGGAGTCAGAGCGCCGGGTTTCTTGAGGATGCGGTCTTCGATGCCGATTTTGCCGACATCGTGCAGTTGCGCCGAGACGCGCAGGACCTCGAGAAATCCGGGATCGAGGCCCATTTCCGTCGCGATCAGCAGGGAGTATCTCGTGACCCGGTCGGAGTGGCCGCGGGTGTAGGGGTCCTTTTCGTCGACGGCGCCAGCCAGCATCTGGATCGACCCCATGAACAGCGCCTTGTTTTCATCCGCGGCGCGCCGCAAGTCTTCGACAAACTGTTCCAGTTCTTCGGACATGGTGTTGAAGGTCGCCGCCAATTCTCCGATTTCGGTGCGCGTTTTCAGATGCACGCGCTGCGAGAAATCGCCGCGCGCAATGGCTTGGCTGGATTGCGCCAGCACTTGTAATGGGCTGGTGATTCGCCGCGCCGACAAAATGCTCAGGCCCACACTGACAAACACCGCCAGCCAGGCCAGCAAACGACCGGTGCGCTGCATCTCGAAGATGTCGCGATAGGCCTCTTCGCACGGCTTCTGCACCACCACGGCCCAATCCAGCGAGGTTACGGGACTGTAGGTTCCGAGCATCTCGGTCGCTTTTTTGGAATTCCCATCGCGCGCATCCCGAATCGTGAATTCGCGGGTCTCCGCCAACTGGGCCTTCGAGCCTTCATCCACAAAACTGCGGACAATCTCGAAGTGGGTCATGTCCTGTCCGGTGGCATATTGCGCGGTAGCGGCCGCCACCAGCCTTCCCCGGCTGTCCACCACATAGGGCATCAAGCCGCTCGCGCTGACTTGCTGCAAGCGGCGGATCAGGTAGTCCATATCCACCACGGAGCCGATCATGCCCAGAAAGCGTTTGTCGTACAGGATCGGAGAACTGACCAACATCACGGTGTGTGCGTATTTTCCGGTGCCGACCATCAGGGGCTGGCCGCTGTAGGCGCGGCCTTCGCGGGCGGCTTGATAGGCGCGTTCCAGCTCGCGTTGCAAAAAGGCATCGGGCTCGATTCTCCCGGCGGAGACTCCCTTGGCATCGGCATTCAGCAGCGTGGCATAGGCAATGTCGTTCGACGACGAAACAAAATTCTCGAGCATGGCCCGCAGCTCGGGCGTGGGAAGTTTCTGAGCATTCAGGGCGCTGCCGTTCGGACTGGCCAGCATCATCACTTGCATCGACGACGACAGATTGGCCAGCATCATGTGCAGCGTTTCCTGGTGCTGGGAAATGTCGTCGGCCAGCGAACGCGTGACCGTGTTTTGCAGCAGCATTTCGTTGGTCTTGAGGCGCTCCCGGTTCATCGTCTCGATCTGCGCCGAGTAGAAATACATGGGAACGACACTGATGGCCAGCAGCACGCCAAGGATGACGTAGAGCAGCGGAATGCGCGCGGGAATGGGCAGTTTCAAGGCCAAAAGGCAGTCCTGGCAGCCCAAGCGCGGGGATGACCTGGGCCAATCCTGCACACATTTTATGTTGGTTTCGAGTGTGACCTCAGGTGCTTAAAGTACAACGCACCGTTACCGGAGTACCGCGACCGCCGGTTACCGCGGTGTTATGGAGATCTCAGTTCCCAGTTCTCGGTTCTCAGCTTCTAATCCCGGCGCTTCTCACTGAGAACTGAGAACTGCTCTGGCGCCGGACTATAATTAAGCCACTCGGCCCGGGGTGCTGCATGTGTTCCTTCCACCGTTACTCCGTTTGTCGTCGGCTGGCGGCGGTCCTCGTGGTCTGCTCTTCGCTGGCGCTCGCCGGGAACACTCCACCCCTAGCAATGTCCAAGGAAACGCGCGAGGAAATTATCCACGCTTTTAATGCGGAAATGGTCTATATACGCACGACTTTTCCGATGGGAAAGACTGGGCTGACACTCAAGAACGGAACGATAAGTCCCGACGGCGCTGAACTGCAACGATTGATGGCGATCTGGGGGCCTGCTGCGAAACCCGGCGATCTGGCCCGCATCAGCGACGTTGTCATCAAGCAAGATCGCATCCGCTTTGAGATCAACGGCGGTCCCGTCAAGCGGCAGAAGTGGTACCAGCACGTTCAGGTTTCAGCAGGGAGTGGAGGTGGGACGATTGCGCCCTCGGATTCGAATGCCAACGCGCACGGCTCTTTCGTCGATCTCTGCTTCGACAAGTATGTTCCGGAAATCACCGGGCCGGAGCTGAAGAAGCTGCTGCGTCCGGTGTTTGACTTCGATTCCAAATCGGGCCTTGAGGCCTACCTGGAAACCGTTTCTCCCAAGGTCAAAGAGGCCATCAAGAGCCACCATGTGCTGGTTGGAATGAATCACGACATGGTGATCTACGCCAAGGGGCGTCCGCCAAAGAAAGTTCGCGAACATCAGAGCGGAGTTCCGGGCGGAGTTCAGGACGAAGCTCAGGGCGAAGTTCAGAACCAGGTCGAATACGAAGAATGGATTTACGGCGCGCCGCCCGAGGACGTGGAGTTTGTGCGCTTCGTGGGCGAAGAAGTCGTGCGCGTCGAGACCATGAAAGTGGGTGGCCAGAAAATCGTGCGCGTCGAAAAAGAAGTCGATCTGGGTACAGCCGTAGCCAAGAAACAGGAAGTCCGCCCCGTGACCGCGCCTACGTTGCGGCGTCCCGGAGAGGAGATGCCGGAATCGAATCCCGCCAACCCATCCAGCCTGCCGCCAATGGCCCCGCCGCCACCGCCGCCCGGCACCGGCACGGACCCAGGGCCCAACTAACGGTGTGCGTGAAGAGCAGAGGGATAGGTCGGCTTGGGTGGAGCTTGGAGACGGATGTACTTTGTGGTAGGATTTCCCTACCGCCTATGTCAACCCATAACGCTAACCTCGAGTACATGACGACGGCCAAGATCGGCGAAAAGGGACAGCTCACGGTCCCCAAAGAGTTCCGGGACGACCTCGGGTTGGGAATTGGCGCGCCCTTTGCCGTTTTGCGCTTGGGTGATGGCCTCATTCTTCTGCCGGAGCAGCGCCGTTTCGAACAGCTATGCGAACGGGTGCGGTCCAGCCTAACGGCCGCCGGCCTGACGTCAGAGGGGATTCTCGCGACCATCCCCGAGGCCCGCAATCGCGTCTACGCCCGTCGCTACGGCAAGAAGCCTGGCGAGCGCATTTCGCGGAATCGGCGCAGTAACTCGCCCGCTCATTCGCAAAAGACGCGAATGAGTGGAGCACCCGGCGGGAAGTGACCGGCCCGCGCAGAATCCGATTGTTCTTGGACTCGAATGTCCTGACGGGAGGGATCGTTTCCCCGTGGGGCCTCGACAAAGCTACGCTGTCGCTCTGTGCCGCCAAGGTGTGCAAGTTGGTGCTGGCCGAGGTGGTCCGCGATGAAGTGGAGGAGAACCTCCTGCTTCATGCGGAACGCTTGCCGTCGCTCGATGCCGAACAGTTGATCGAGGACTATCGGCAACTCATCAAGCTAACCGCTCCCGAGCTCGTTCCGTATCCGGATAAGGATCTGGTGCATTCGAGTCGGCATCTGGTCCGGCACGAGGCGGACGTGCCGGTGCTACTGTCGGCGATGGCGAGCAAGCCCGATTGGTTGTTGACGCACAACACCAGGCACTTCACAAAAACCGTCGCGCAGCGGAACTCTCTGCGCATCGCCAAGCCGGTAGAATTCTTCCGCGCGCTTTCGGCCTTATTCCGTTAGAGCGCCTTCTGCTCTCGACCTTCTACAGACGACCCTCTACACTAGGAGCGTGAAGATTGCCCTGGGCCAGATCAATCCCACCGTTGGGGATTTCTCCGGCAACGCCGCCAAGATCGTTCAGTTTGCGCACGAGGCGCGGAGCGCGGGCGCTGTACTGATTGTGTTTTCGGAACTTGCCGTCTGCGGTTATCCGCCACGCGATCTGGTCGAGAAGGCGTCGTTTATTGCGCGCAATCGCGCGACCGTCGAGCGGATTGCCGCGGAAACGCAGGGAATCGCCGTCATCTGCGGGATGGTGACTCCGGCGGAAGCGGACTCGGGCAAGAAGGCGATGAACTCGGCCGCGCTGCTGCGCGAGGGGCGCATCGAATTCATCCAGTCGAAGATGCTGTTGCCCACCTACGACGTATTCGACGAGATGCGCAACTTCGCTCCCGCCAAGAGCCAGCAACTGGTCGGCATTGGCGGCAAGCAGATGGCTTTGACCATCTGTGAGGATGCCTGGAACGACAAGCGCTTTTGGAACCAGCGGCTGTATGGCATAGACCCAGTCGAGGAATTGGTGCGGGCCGGTGGAAATTTTGTGCTCAATATTTCCGCGTCGCCGTTTTGGCTGGGCAAGCGCGAGTTGCGCCGCGATATGCTCGCCGCCCTTGCGCGGAACCATAAAGTCCCGGTCGCGATGGTCAATCAGGTGGGAGGCAACGACAGCCTGGTCTTCGACGGATCGAGCCTGGTGCTTGCGCCCGACGGAGAAGTGATTGCGCAAGCGAAGTCGTTCGCGGAAGACCTGATTTATTTCGATTCCGATGCGCGGACTGGAGACATGCACGCGCAGGCGGAGGGCGAAGAAGCGAGCGCCTATGAGGCGCTGGTCCTGGGCACGCGAGACTACGTGCACAAATGTGGTTTCCAGCGGGCGATCATCGGGCTCAGCGGAGGCATCGATTCCGCGCTTACCGCAGCCATTGCGGCCGATGCGCTGGGCCCCGAGAACGTCATCGGCGTCGGCATGCCGGGGCCGTACTCTTCGCGAGGCTCGATCGACGACGCGCGGGAATTGGCGGACAACCTAAAGATTCGCTTCGAGCTGCTTTCGATCAACGAGATTTACGAAGCCACGCGGCAAACGCTTGCGCCCGTGTTTTCTGGGATGCCGCCCGATGTGACGGAAGAAAATATGCAATCGCGCGCCCGCGGATTGCTCCTGATGTCCCTGTCGAACAAGCTCGGCGCGCTGGTGCTTTCGACCGGCAACAAGAGCGAATTAGGCGTTGGCTATTGCACTCTTTACGGCGACATGGTGGGCGGACTGGCCGTGATCTCGGATGTGCCGAAGGCGCTGGTATATCGGCTGAGCGCATACGTGAACTCGCGGCGCAAGCCGATTCCGGAGGCGACGATCGAGAAGCCGCCGTCGGCGGAGTTGCGCCCGGACCAGAAGGATTCGGATTCGCTCCCGCCTTACGATGTGCTCGATGCGATTCTCGAAGACTACGTTGAGGAATCGTGCTCGGCGGAGCAAATTGCCCGCACTCACAATTTCGATTTGGAGCTGGTGCGGCGGGTGATCCGCATGGTGGAGCGCAGCGAATACAAGCGGCAACAAGCGGCGCCCGGAATCAAGATCTCCGCCAAGGCGTTTGGCTATGGGCGGAGGTTTCCGATCGCGGCCAAGCCGGAGGTGTAGGCGGCAACGGCCAAAGACAACTGCCCTCATCCGGGAATGACAATTTCGCCGGTTTTTGTAACAATCGAATTCCAATCGAAATCCAAAAATATGACACGCACACATCGCACGCTGCTCGCTGTTCTGCTGTTCTCCGGCATCGCCATCGCTCAAACCAAAGCCGCTGCGCCGCCAAAACCGGCGGCCAAACCAGCGGAGACCGCGCCCCCCTCAATCCGAGCGGTCCTGCCAACGGAAGATACGGTCAACTCGTTTCTGTTTCAAATGTTTGGTTACGATGGCACCATCACGTGGAAAGTGAACGATATTCGTCCCTCCGAGATTCCCGGCCTGGCGGAGGTTTCAGTCACTCTCACCAACCCGCAGGGCTCGAACCCGAGTCAGTTGCTGGTGAGCGCCGACGGCAAACATGCCCTTACAGGCGACATTCTACCCTTCGGTGCGAAGCCGTTCGAGGACGCCCGCGTCAAGCTGGAAAAGGGCGTGAACGGTCCCGCCAAGGGACCGGAGAAGGCTGCCGTGACGATTGTGGAGTTCAGCGACATGCAGTGCCCGCACTGCGCGAAGGCCGCAGCCTCGATCGATCAGCTCCTGGCTGAGGAGCCGGAGGTCCACTTTGTTTTCCAAAATTACCCGCTGCCCATGCACAACTGGGCTGAGAAGGCCGCCCTCTATGTCGATTGCGTAGGGCGCGCTGCCAACGGCGCGGTCTGGAAGCTTATCCAGAAGACGTTCGACGAGCAGGCGAATATCACCGAGGCCAACGCCGATGAGAAGCTGAAAGCCATTGCAACCGCGTCGGGCGCGAATGGCGACGAAGCCGCCGCGTGTGCCGCCAAGCCCGATACAAAAGCTCGGATCGAGGCTTCCGTTGCGCTGGGAAAGTCGGTCGGCGTGAATGCCACACCGACTCTGTTCATCAATGGGCGAACTGTAGCCGGCGGCGCGCCCGTCGATGTGCTAAAGAAGATTGTGGACTTCGAGGCAAGCCAGAAATAGATCGCCCGATTTATTTTGCCATCCAGATTTCCGGCGCGTCGGTGCGTTCCGGGCCGCGGACGACGTAGGGTGTGATCAGGATCAGCAGTTCGTCGTCCTCTTCTTGCCTGGAGTGCTGCGATGTGAGGTGACCCAGGCCCGGGATTTTGGAGAACAAGGGCAATCCACTGAGGCTCTTCTCCTCGGATGTGGTGATCATTCCCGCCACGGCCGCCTGTTCCCCTTCCTTCACCAGGATTTGCCCCTTGTACTCACGATTGTTGATGATTGGATCGCCATTTGCGCCCATCGCGCCCAGAGTGCGGAATTGCACTTCCAGATCGAGGGCTACGTCTGAGTTGTTATGAACCAGCGGCTTCGCCTTCAGCGTGAGCCCGAGGTCCTCGTAACTGACGGAAGGGATCATGGAAATGGAGGAAGACTGCACCCCGAGGGCCTTCAAGGCGGCGGAGCTTATGCCCGAGGAATAGCTTGAGTTAATGATGGGATAGCGCGATCCCATCTTGAAAGTGGCGTCCTTGTCCTGGGATGCGCGCAGGTGGACGTGATCGAGCTGCTGGACGGAACTTTCATTCAAGGAAAACACAGCGGACAGTTGATCGAGGCTCAGGCCCATGAACGTGAGCCCGCCGCCGAAGGTCGCGAGCGGCTGGCTGAAAATCGAATTCGCCTGGCTCTGCAACTGCGCGAGTAAGGCGGCGATGGTCTGACTGTTCGGATTGTTGAGCAGGCTTTGGAGGTTCTGTCCGGCGAGGGCCCCGAGGGCGGCCGTCGAAATGTTGTAAAGATTGAAATTGTCCGGGACGTGCAGGCCGAGATTCCGCGCGTAAGTGTGGCTCACCTGGAAGACTTTCAGGTCGAGCATGACTTCCGGCCGCGGACTATAGAGTTGGTCGATGAACTCGGTCGCGGCGTCCAGTGCCGCTTGCGGCCCGCGCAGCGTGATCGTGCTCGAAGCGGCGTTGGCATTCACGAGCTTGAACTCAAAGAGCGTCCGCAGCGCGGTCGCCATCTCGTTTAGGTCCTTGCTGGGATCGCCGGCCGGGATGTAAAACGAGCGCATGCCCATGCGGTCGTAGAGCTTGTGGTTTTCGAGCGTGTCCGAGGCAGCAAAAAGAACGCTGTCGTCGAGGGCCACGCTGAAGCTCCTGGTGACCGCCTCGGCGGCCTGCATGGCGGTCGCAAAATCGACGTTCTCGATGTCGAATCGCACGTGGCGTCTGGGGAAGTTATCCTCGAAAATCACCTTCAGTCCGTAGCTGGCGGCGACTTTGGCGATCAAGTCCTGCGAATCGCCGCGGAAGTGGATGTCATGAAATCCGTCGATCGGTTTTGCGGCGAGCGCGTCGGCGGAAGCGACCACTTGCGGTGGGCTCGCGGTGCGCGCCAGCACCGTCGGCAGAGCGTCGCGAATGCGCTGCTCGGCGAATTCGTTCTGCGGATCGAGGTTCAGCGCCATCTGGAATTCCGCCAGCGCCTCGACTTGCCGGCCCTCAAGCAGTTCGCTGTTTCCGCGCTCCAGGTGCATCCCGGCCAAATGTTGCCGCGTAATTTCGCGCGCCGTCAGGTACTCTACGTTTTGCGGAGCCAGGCGCGCCGCTTCCTCATATTCGTAAAAAGCCTCGTCCAGATTCTGCGAATGTTCGCTCTGAGATTTCTCGAGCTGGAGCCCGCGCGCGAAAGCCTGGCGGGCGGTCTTCCTGTCTTTCTTGGGACTTTGGCAGGCGGGCGCGCCGCCGGAATCGGAGCAGAGTGGCGGCGCGGCCAGCGGGGGAGTGTCCGTGGCCAAACACACTCCGGCAAGCAACAGACAAATTCCCGCAGGCAGGATTCGCATAGTACTTACTATAGAATGCGCGGCGGCGGCTGTCTTGCAAGAGAAATCCAGAGCGGGGAACTACGGTCGTAACGGGAGGGTCGGCAGATTCACCGCAGCATCAGCCGCTCCATCCGCGTGGCGCGGCCCGTCCGATCGTCGCACTCGACAAGCACGGCGCACAGGCGGACGTCGCCGTTGGCGGCTTCGAAGCGCGCTGGCATTCCGCTGAGAAACTTGTCAATCACCAGTTCTTTTTTCACCCCGATGACGCTGTCATAGGGCCCGGTCATACCGACATCCGTGATGTAGGCAGTGCCCTTCGGCAGCACGGTTTCATCGGCAGTGGGAATATGCGTGTGCGTACCGACGACGGCCGTGACGCGCCCGTCGAGGTACCAGCCGAAGGCGATTTTTTCGGAAGTGGCCTCGGCATGGAAATCCACGAACACAATTTTCGTTTTGATCCGCTCCAGAAGCTGGTCGGCGCAGCGAAAGGGATCGTCGGATGAGCCCATAAAGACGCGGCCCTGCATATTCATGACGGCATACGCAACGCCGTTCTTCTGGCCTTCGTATACTCCCCAGCCAGTCAGGCCCTGGGGAAAATTCGCCGGCCGCAACAACCGGCGCGTCGGACTGTGCGGGTTACCGTCCGCCATCTGGAAGTACTCGATGATCTCGCGCTTGTCCCAGACGTGATTGCCCGTGGTCATCACGTCGATTCCGAGATCGAAAAGTTCTTCCGCCAGCGAAGGCGTGATTCCGAAGCCAGCCGCGGCGTTTTCGCAGTTGGCGATGACCAGATCCACGGTGTATTGCTGGCGCAGTTCGGGCAGGCGATCCCTTACGATCGCCCGCCCCGGCCGCCCAAAAATGTCGCCAATAAAAAATATATTCAAAGTGCAGGTCTCAGGTCTTAGGTGTCAAGTGTCATGGCCTCACCGCTCACCATCGAGCGAACGCCCAGCT
The DNA here is from genome assembly GCA_049519955.1 of Terriglobales bacterium. Classification (GTDB taxonomy): domain Bacteria; phylum Acidobacteriota; class Terriglobia; order Terriglobales; family Acidobacteriaceae; genus Acidiflorens. The sequence goes on along the minus strand of JBEKQG010000015.1, from coordinate 16,441 downwards.
TTCGATGGTATCACGCTGAAAAATGCCTACTGGCCACTGATTTCAGCCGTCTTCAGAAAGTCGTAATTTCCCGACGGATTCAGAGTCACGTTGCGCACGCGCCGCGTGTGCACGAGCACGTTATCGAAGTACCACAGGTTGATCGCCGGCACATCCTGGGCCAAAAGTTCCTGCACCTCGGCGTACATGCCCTTGCGGACACTCTGGTCGGTTTGGCGGCGCGCCTGGTCGATCAGGCTATCGACGCCCGGATTGGAGTAGTAACCACGGTTCCTTCCCGCCGGAGGAAAGTTGCTGGTGTGAAAGACCGTGTCAAAGATATCGGGATCCTCGTTCCCGCCGATCCAGCGCAGGGAATACACCTGGAAAGCCCCGCTGGTGACATCGGCCATAAAGGTGGCTGATTCAAACGTGCGAATGTCGAGCGCAATCCCCACATCCCGCAACTGCTGCTGCAAAACGGCCGCCAGCAGCCGCGTGCTCTCCTCAGTCGAAGTCTTCATCGTCAAGCGAAAGCGCACGCCGTTGGTCAACGGATAGCCAGCCGCGTCGAGCATCTGCCTCGCCCTATCCGGATCGTAAGTAAACCCGGTCGCGCTTGGAGCGTACGCCCAACTCTGGACCGGCAGAACGCTCGATGCGGGCTGGGCGAACCCGCGCCAAATGTATTGCAGCAACGGACGACGATCGATCGCGCAGGCAATCGCTTGCCGGACGCGTGCATCTCGCAACAGTGGGTCGCGCGTGTTGAAACCGATGTAAGCGAGGATCGTTCCCGGCCCGCGCTCGATCCGCAGATTCGGTTCGCGCTCCAGCGCCACCACCGTGTCAGCCGTCAGCGCGTTGATGGCCATGTCGGCGCTGCCCTTGCGCAATTCGAGCGCCCGCGTCGTCGCATCCGGCACGACCGTGAAGCGCACCCGCGCCAGGCGCGCCTTCGTTCCCCAGTAGTTGTCGTTGCGTTCGACGATGACTTCCTTGTCCTGCTCGGCGCTGACGAACTTGAAAGGCCCCGTGCCAATCGGCTTGCGCGTGATTTCGTCGAGCGCACCATAGGGCACGATGCCAATAGCGCCTTCCGAGAGGTTCCACAACAAGCTGGCGTAAGGCTCATTCAGATGAAACACCACGGTGAAATCGTCGGGGGCGTCGATGCGGTCCACATAGCGGTACGCCGAGGTCTTCGTACTGCGAATCTTTCCTTTCAGCAGGGAATCGAACGTCCACTTCACATCGCGCGAGGTGAGCGGACGGCCATCGTGAAAGGTCACGCCGCGATGCAGGTGGAAGACATAGGTCAACGGATCGGGAATCTCCCAACTCTCCGCCAGTCCGGGCTCAACGTTCAAGCGCTCGTCGCGCGTCAGCAACGCGTCGAAGAGAAGTTCGCCGATGCGCTCCGATTGCGCATCGAGCCCCACTCGCGGATCGAGATTCGTCGGACTGCTTTCGATGATCAGCACCAGCGTGTTGGGGTCGGAGGCTTGCGAGCAGGAGAAAATAGGCAGCACGCATAAGGCGACTAACAAGATGAGACTCGTTATCCTGAGCGGAGCAAAGGACCCGCCTTGTGCGCGCGCCCGCGCCGCCCTACGCATACGAAATCTTTCCCAGGATCGCCGCCCGCTTCGCTCCCGTCGCCGACGGAACATTGCTGGGCCGGCGATGCCACGTCTCGTGCGCGAGCAGGGCAAACGCCACGGCCTCCTTCGCTTCCGCCGGAAGGCCGAACTCATCGGAGAAACGAAGTTCGATTCCCAAGGGCGCGATTTCATTGCGCAACATCGCCATCAGCGTCGGATTCTTCGCGCCTCCGCCCGAGACGATCATCTCCCGATCGCCCTGCTTTCGATGCGCACCAAAGTGCGGCAACACGAAACGCTCCACCGCGTCCGCAATCGCGCGCGCCGTCAGTGCCGTCGCCGTCGCCACCACGTCGGCCTTGCTGGCCCCTTGGCAGAGCTGAAGAAATCGGCCCACGTATTCCCGGCCAAATTCCTCGCGGCCCGCCGTCCGTGGAGGTTTCTGCCGGAAAAATGGCGCGCGCAACAACCGCGCAATCACGTCATCCAGCACCCGTCCCGAGGCGGCGACTTGGCCGTCGCGGTCGTAGCGTTTCCGGAAAAGTCCTTCCATTACCGCATCCATCACCATGTTGCCGGGACCGGTGTCAAACGCAACAACTTGGCCGAGCGGCGCGCCCGCGGGAATCGCCGTCAGATTCGCGATGCCCCCAATGTTCTGCGCAATGCGGTTCTGGGCCATGCGCCGCACGCGCCGATCGCGATAGAGTTGATAGTCGAGGAACGGCACCAGCGGCGCGCCTTTTCCTCCGGCCGCCATATCTGCCGGACGAAAATCCGACACAACCGGAACGCCCAGTCGCGCCGCGATCACCGCGCCTTCGCCCGTTTGCCACGTCACCGCCAATTTACGTCCAAGATATTGCTCGGCCACTCCCTGGTGATAGAGCGTCTGTCCATGACAGCCCACTAAATCAATTTTCACGCGATGCCTGCGCGCTGTTGTTGCCACGGCTTCGGCATAAAGTTCGCCCAGCAGAAAATTCATCCGTGCCAAATCCGCAACCCTCGCCAATTCCGCGTTCATCATCGCGAGAATCGCCCGCCGGACCGGAGCAGGAAACGGATACTCGTCGTGAGCCAGAAGCGTGAAGTCTGAGCCAAGGTGTTTGTGTGGTGACGGGCCTCTGGCCCGCGCAGCCGCGTGGGAGGGGAAGCGCACCAGCGCCACATTGATTCCGTCCGCCGAAGTGCCGCTCATCACGCCGGCAACGATCATGCTCATGCGCGCTCCTTTTTGTTGTTCACTGCAATGCCCGCCTCGTTGTCCGCGCGCGCCAGTGTTGCCAGCCGGATTTCTTCGCCGAATTCCCAGAGTTGCCGCGTCAGCTTCTCAATTCGTGCGGCAACGGAAACCGTGTGGGGCGGGCGCCCCCGCCCGCGTGCCCTTTTCGATTTGAACGCCAGCACGCGCCGCACGGATTCCTGCACGCGGCAGGCAAACTTGCCGTCGCATTCCGCCTCGCGGACCAACGCTTCGTGGGCGCGAACGATCAGCTCTTCTTTATGGCAGACCAGAACCATGTCTCCGCCTGCGCGGATGTGTTCGACGACATTTTGCTCGATGGGCGCAAATTCGAGGACAGCACGCATCTCCATATCGTCCGAAACGATGAGTCCGTTGTAGCCGATGCGCTGGCGCAGGATCGTAGTGATCCACTTTCTCGAAAGCGAAGCTGGCGTTCGATCTTTTGTAACCGCCGGAAACGCTGCGTGCGAAACCATGACGAACGGCAATTGGCTGCGCAACGTACGGAAAGGATAGAGGTCTTCGTCCCACATCTCTTTGAGCAGCTTTTTAATCACGGGCAGCTCGCGATGGCTGTCGAGCTTGCCCTCGCCAAGACCCGGGAAATGCTTGCCGCAACCGAGGATTCCAGCCGCGCGCAATCCCTGCAAGAACTCGCGCGCGTAAATCACAACTTGCTTTGGATCGTCCGAAACCGCCCGAGAACTCAGCACCGAACGCGAGGCTGCGTAGGCCAGGTCGAGCACCGGCGCAAAATCCACGTTGAAGCCCAGGGCGCGGCAGTTCTCGCCGATCACGCGTCCATGCTTGCGAAAGAGCGCGCGGCTGCCCGTGGCAAAAACTTCCGCCGCGGAAGGCGCCGCGCCGACGACGTTGCGGAAACGGTCAACCGTGCCACCTTCAAGGTCCACGCAAGTGAAAAGCGGCGTGGCGACGTGCTTCTGACATTCGCGCAGAAGAGCGTGCGTTTGCGCGGCTCCGGCGATGTTGCGAGCAAACAGAATCACTCCCGCCGGCTGAATCCTCGCGAGCAGCGAAGCGAGCCGCGGAGACATCTCGCTCCCGTCGAAGCCGATGATGAGGAGTTGGCCGATGTTCAGTTCTAAGTCGCCCATTTTTTAGCTAAACCACGGGTCGTTATAAGAAGCGCCCCGTCTGTCTCGGGATTTCATGCCTTATCAGGCTTGGCATAAATATCCGCAAAGTCATCAATTACCCGCTGAATCTGCTCAGTCAGTCCAGGGACTTTGAATCGTTCGTCTTGGACGTTCAGAACATCTACGATGATATTTTGCGCAGTCATCAGAGCTTCATCAGCTTCCTTTCTCTGTGCAGTCGGTGCAAATGAAATTCCTTCGACTTCGTCGTCCTCTAACCTCGATAACAGCGCACCGACAGTTGCATGAGCATGGCGCAGCGGCGTGTAGTAGCCGGGGATAATCAACCTACCGATAACCCCCGCCTTTTTGGACATCGAAACAAAATCGAGTTTGTTCCACGTGTGATTCAGTCGCTTAGTTCCGCATTTCTCGCAGGCGGTCACCATGAATCGCGGTTTGACTTCTTCAAAATCTGCCTTCACCTTCGCACGCATTTCCTCCGGTATAACATCTTTGCCTAACGTCTCATCGGCCGGAGTCATCAGCTTGTACGTGGCGACCCGATGATAATTCCAGAAATCCGACAAGTCTTCTGGGTGCTCGTGCAGGTACCGCAACGTCACTGCTCTCTCGTACAGACTTCGCACCAGCTTCAAGGCAGCGGCCCCGTAACCATTTCCACAGCACAGGCCGATTTCAAAGAAGTCTTCGCAGCAGAGCCTTCCGTAGAGGAAGACGAACTTGTCGATATGTTCCGGCAGTGTTGCCCTCCTGATGAACGCTGTACTTAGGGCCACAACAAGGTTTGGAAGCCGCTCAAGGAACAGACGATGCCGCTGCTCAAAGTCTTCCCACTCCTCCGGGAATCCACAACTGAATTTCTGGCCAATTGTGTGCGGCATTCGTTATCTTCTCCAAAAAGCGCACGCTGAAATGATGCAGCCCACCGTACAACCGACAGCGAGGGCAAGAAAGGTTGTTGTCATCAAATCAATGCCCTGATACCAAGCGTACTATCACGACGGTTTGCGATGATGGCCAGCCCGCTTTTCTCGGCGCACTCCGCGTCTCGGCGGTTAGATTTCTTTCTTTAACTCGGCCAGCAAGTTTAACGCTTCTAGCGGCGTCAGGCGGTTCAAATCTACTTCGCGAAGCTTTTCCAGCACGGGCTGCGAGAGCGGGGTGAAGATGGTTAGCTGCGTCGGACGCTCCGGCGCTTCGGAACTGCCCGGCGTCAGATGTCCCGAAAGCCGGTGCTCAGACGACTCATGCTCTGCCAGCACCTCCCGCGCACGCACCACGACTTCGTTCGGCAATCCCGCCAGCTTTGCGACTTCGATTCCATAGCTGCGGTCGGCTGCGCCCGGTTCGACCCGGCGTAGAAAGACTACGCTTCCGCTGGTCTCTTTGACCGAGACGTGATAATTCTTCACGCCGCTCAATTGCTCCGCCAATTCGGTCAGCTCGAAATAGTGCGTGGCAAATAAAGTCTTGGCCCGCACGTGCGCATGAAGATACTCAACTGCAGCCCATGCGATCGCCAGGCCGTCATAGGTGGATGTGCCGCGCCCGACTTCATCGAGCAAGATCAACGAACGTGCCGTCGCCGTGTGCAGAATCGCGGCGGTCTCCGTCATCTCGACCATGAACGTCGAGCGGCCACGGGCCACGTTGTCGCTGGCGCCAATGCGGGTGAATACGCGGTCGACAATCCCCAGCCGCACGGCGCGCGCCGGAACAAACGACCCCATCTGCGCCATGATCACGATCAGCGCCGCCTGCCGGAGATAGGTGCTCTTGCCTCCCATGTTCGGCCCGGTCAGCACGACGATGTTCTGCATGACATTGCTCGTCGTACGCGGTGGAGGCGAATTCAGAAACAAATCGTTCGGAACAAAGCGCTCGCTCCCTGCCGCCAATTCCTGCAGTTCGATCACGGGATGACGGCCCTCGATAATTTCGAGATCGCCCGCGTGCTCGGCGTCTTCAGTTTGCTGAAACTGCGGCCGGCAGTAATTCCGCAGCGCCGCAATGTGCGCCAGGCAGCCGAGTACGTCCACTTCCGCCAGCGCCAGCGCGGTTTGCCGTATGCGCTTGGCCTCCGCTGCTATGGAAGCTCGCAGGTCGGCAAACAGCCGGCGCTCGATTTCGACGATCTTCTCCTGCGCGTCGAGAATCTTCGACTCATATTCCTTCAGCTCGGGAGTGGTAAAACGCTCGGCATTTACCAGCGTTTGCTTGCGTTCGTAGTCGGCGGGCGAGAGGTGCAGGTTCGCCTTTGAAATCTCGATGTAGTAACCAAAGATGGAATTGAACTTCACCTTGAGCGACGAGATTCCCGTCCGCTCGCGCTCCCGCTGCTCGACTTGCGCCAGGTATTGCTTCGAATTGCGGCTCATGTCGCGGAGTTCGTCGAGGTCTTTGTCCACGCCCGCGGCGATCACTCCGCCATCGCTCAGCGTGAGCGGAGGCTCGGGAACCAGCGTGCGGTCGATCTCTTCGCGCAGATCGCCGAGTTCGTCGATCAGTCCGTGCAATGTGCCGAGCCGCGATGTCGCGAGCCCGCCGAGCACCGTTCGCACCCTGGGAATTCTGGCGAGCGAGGCCGCGAGCGCCAGCACATCGCGCGGATTCGCAGTCTCCAGCGTGACCCGGCTCAGAAGGCGCTCGAGGTCGAGAATTCCTTCGAGCGACCGCCGCAACTCTTCTCGCCGCACCGTGTCTTTGACCTGCGCCTCGACGGAATCGAGTCTGCCTTCGATCTCGGCGCGATCCAAAGACGGGCGCAGCAGCCAGGTCCGCAACAATCGCTTGCCCATGGGCGTAACGGTCGCATCCAGACAGCGGAACAGAGTCACTCCGGCGTCGGTTCCCGCGAAAAGCGGCTCGATCAGCTCCAGGTTGCGCACCGTGACCGCATCGAGCACCAGGCAGTTCTGGCGCTCGTAGAAGCCGATGCGGTCCACATGGTCGAGCGAGCCGCGCTGGGTCGAACGGATGTAATAGAGAATCGCTCCCGCCGCCGAGGCCGCCGCCTGCTTGCCCGCCAGCCCGAAGCCTTCGAGCGACAGCACGCCAAAATGATTTTCGAGGAGCGGAATGGCGTGGTCGGGAGCGAAGATCCAGTCGTCCAAAGGAGTCTCGGCCCAGCCGCCGCCCGTAACCCGAGCGACGGGCGCGGTGCTTTTCGAGGGACGGGCGTCCGTGTGGGGACGGGCGACGCGTCCGTCCAAGCCAGCCATGTTGCCCAGTTGGCCGACTGCGGACCGCTCCAAGAGCGGCGCGGAAGAGCCATACAGCATTTCCTTTGGGCGTAATTGTTCAAGTTCTTCTTGAACGCGGCGCCCAGCCGACTCGCCGCCAAATTCCGTCGCTCGAAAATCGCCCGTGGACAGATCGAGCGCCGCAAATCCTACGCGATCCCCAACCGTTGCGACGGCCGCCAGAAAGTTGTTCTCCTCGGCGTTCAACGACGAATCCGCCGCCGTACCCGGCGTGACCACGCGCGTCACCTCGCGCCGCACCAGTTTTTTCGCCAGCCGCGGGTCCTCCACTTGTTCGCAGACCGCGACCTTATAGCCGCGCCGGATCAGCTTTGCAATGTAGCCCTCGGCGGCGTGGTAGGGCACGCCACACATGGGGATGGCCACGCCCTTTTCCTTGTTGCGCGAGGTCAGCGTGATTTGCAGTTCGCGCGCGGCCAGCACCGCGTCATCGAAGAAAAGCTCGTAGAAGTCCCCCAGCCGGAAAAACAGCAGAGCGCTGGGATGCTCTTTCTTAATGGCGGCGTATTGCCGCATCAGCGGCGTCGAGGGCTCGGACATGGGGGAATTGGTAATTTGCGATTTGTAATTGGTAACTTTGTAATCTCTAATCCCGCAATTTGCAATTTGTGTAAAGTCTCAGCCGCAGTTCCCGGCAAGCGCGATTCCCGCTCCCACTACTCTAGCCTGTTCCGCAGTTCTCAATTACAAATGACAAATTGCGAAATTACAAATTCTCCATTTGACTCTCCGCTTCCATTTTGTTCTCCTTAACGCCATGGAACTTCGAAAAGATCCCATCACGCGTTCCTGGGTGATCACTGGCGACGATGTCATCGAGGCCGCGCCACGCTCCGGAGGGTGTCGGTTTTGCGGTGCGTCTGCCGAGTCAACCCATGTGATCGCCAACCTGCCGGGCGTGGATGGCAGCGCATGGTCGGCGCGCTCGGTGGTGCATCCGCAAGCTCTCTACCACATCGAAGGTGAGCCGGCGCGGCGCGGCGAAGGGCTTTACGACCGCATGGGCTCGGTCGGCGCGCACGAGGTCCTGATCGAAAACCCGCGGCATGACGGCCATCTCTGGACGGCGAGCGACGGCGAGGTGGAACAGTTCCTGCGTCTGGCGGCGCTGCGCATTCAGGATTTGAAGCGCGACAGCCGGCTCAAGTACATCAGCATTTTCAAGAACCACGGCGAGGGAGCGGGACAGGAATTCGAGCACCCCACTTCACAGTTGACCGCCACCACTTTCGTGCCCCGCCGCGTCCTCTATGAACTGCGCGCCGGGCGCGACTATTTCGAGAGCAAGGAGCGCTGCGTTTTTTGCGACATTCTGGCGCAGGAGGAGCGGCAGAACCTGCGCGTCGTCGAGATTCGCGGAGACTACATCGCCTTCTGCCCCTATGCTCCGCGCGTCCCGTACGAAACCTGGATCATGCCGCGCAGCCATGAGTCTTCCTTTGAGCGCACCGGCACCTCGCGCGTGGGCAGCGTGACGGACCTCGCCGCGCTGCTGCGGCACACCCTGCAACGGATTCGCACGGTCACAGAGGCCTTCCACCTCGTGCTCCACACCACGCCCAACAGCCAGCACCCTTCGGGAGTCGTCGGATACTGGAAAACGCTCGACGACGATTACCACTGGCACATCGAAATCCTGCCGATTCTTGAGGCCAAGGCGAGGTCGTACACGTTCAAGGAGGTCTATTATTCTCCAGTAACGTCGGAGACGGCGGTGAAGCGCCTGCGCGAGGCGAAGATCTAAGAACCAGCTCCGAGCTTCGAGCCGCGAGCTTCGAGCAAGCGATTTGGGTGGCTCGCAGCCCGCAGCGCGTAGCTCGAAGCAATCCTCATGACCATCCGCCGCCTTAAAACCTACACCGGATCTCAAGGCTACGTTTATCAGTACTATTTCGTCGGAAAACGAATTTCCAAGGCGTCCGATGGCCTTGCCGGTGGCGCTCTGGAATCCGAAGCCGCAGACTCCGAAACCGGCAACGCCGCGACCGGCGAGTACGTCTTCGATGTCACCTCCGACCGCAAGCTGACCTACGCGGTCGGTATTTTTCTTTCGCGCGAGGTCGCTGCCGCCTGGGCCATATCCCACGGACGCCCGCTCGCCGTTTCCGAGCAATACGCCGCCGTCAAGATGCGCCTCTTCCGCGCCTTCGACGAACTGGAAGATATGCAGACGCAAGGCAGGGAATTGCATGTGGATTATCAATCGCTGGCAGAATCTCTGACCGCGTTAGGCGTGGAGTAGATTTGTCGGCGCCCAGATTACGGCAGGAGAAAACTCAAGACACTACTCAGGCGGGCACCACACCATCCACATGAATCGCCTGACTCTTTGGCGATCACTTCACTTGTCCCTTCGTTGACCGCCGCGCTCAGCTTCGCGCAGGATCTCGATCATCGCGGAGGGAGTGACAATCCGGGTGGATTTGTGCCGCTTCAGGGAGAGGAGTTCCTTATCTCCGGTCACGAGGAACTCGGACTGGCTGGCTTCAGCCAGCGCGAGCAGATAGCTGTCCTTGGGATCGGGCGCAACGGTGCCCGAGGGCAGGTCGCGGCAAAAATAGCAGAAGTCGCGAAGGCCAGCGGCGAGCACCTCGGCCACACTGGCGCGCAGTCTCGCCCGGAAGAACGGCCGTCCGGCAACATCGCGGAATTCCGCAATGAGCGCGTCACAGGCGACCAGTGTGAACGCCTTGCGCTCCCAGGCGTCGAGCAGCTTTGCCGGCGCGCCCAAGGGCGAGAGCAGGGCGCTGACTAGAATGTTGGTGTCGAGGATGAGGCGCATCAGGCCCGTTTGGCGCGCTCCCGGTAGTGTTTTGCGCGGGCGTCTTCCGTGGCCTCGTCGATCATCTTCTGCAACTCGTTCGCGGAAACGCCGGCAAACGCTTCGCGGGCTTGGCGGACCGTCTGATGGAAAATGCGCCAGCGCACGGCCTCCTCGATGAATTTCGAAATGTCGCCCTTTTTCATGCCTTGGGCGCCAAGAAAAGACCGCAAAGCGTGATCGGCCTCTTTGGACCAGGTAATGGTCAGGCGAGTGGTTTCTGGTTCGGATGCGGCATTGATCGTCATATAAGCATATAACTGCTTATAATCATAAGCGACCAAGCGACTTCTGTCCAGCCGATAGTCGTGAGCCGATAGTCGTGAGATTGATGGGCCCGGCAACCCGACCTGTGGTCGCACGAGGCTGCCGTGTGGGCGGGTCCCACGGACGCCCGCTCGCCGATTCCGAGCAGTACGCTGCCGTCAAGATGCGCCTCTTCCGCGCCTTCGACGAACTTCAAGATATGCAGGCGCACGGAAGGCAAGCGTTCCCGGGGCCAGAATACGATTTGCGGTCACTTGGACGCTGCCGTGGCCCCCACTCACCCCCACCGTGACTCATGTCACACACCCCCGTGATCGCGCACGTTTCTACCGCATCCCTCGTCCGGCACACTATAATCACCCAGGCGGGTGTGGGGATGGATCCTACCTCCCGCGGAAACATCCAAAATGATGACCCTGATCTGGCTGCGCGTGGCGCTGGTTTGTTACGCTGCGGGATTGCTCTATGCACTGGTGGCGCTGACCCGCACTTCGGAAATCCTCGGCAAGATTGCTCTCCATGCCTCTTATCTGGGCATGGTGTTTCATCTCGTCTCGCTGACCGAAGCCGTCGTGCAGACCGGCCAGATTGCTTCGGCTTCGGTCCACAACGCGGAATCGCTGCTCGCGTTTCTGATCATGGTCGTGTTCATGCTTGCCTACATGATTTACAGGACGACCACGCCGGGCATCGTGGTTTTCCCGCTGGTTTTTCTGCTGACGTTCGTGGCCGCCACCGGTCAGCAGCCGCTCGTCTTCGCCTCGGTGGCCGTGAAGCACGGCTGGCTGGCCGTGCATATCCTGATGATCTTCACCGGATACGCGGCGCTTTTCCTCAGCTTTGGCGCCAGCATTCTCTACCTCATGCAGGAACGCGCCCTGAAGTCCAAGAGTTCGAGTGGAATGTTCGTGCGGCTGCCCGCTTTGCAGGTCATCGACGACATCGGCTACCGCTCGCTCATGCTCGGATTTCCTTTCATGACGCTGGGCCTGATGGCGGGTATTGTGGTGGCCGAAAGCACCTACGGCCGCCTGGATTTCTTCGATCCCAAGATCCTGCTTTCCGTCCTCATGTGGGCCGTGTATCTGCTGATGGTGTTCACGCGGCTGCATGCGGGCTGGCGCGGACGGCGTGCCGCTCTGCTAGCCAGCGTGGCCTTCGTCGCGGCCATCGTCGCTTGGATCGCCAACTACTTCAGCGGAATGCACAGGTTTGTCGCGTCATGAACTTCCAGCTCATCGGCGTCAATCACAAGACCGCGCCGGTCGAGGTGCGCGAGCGGTTGGCCATTCCCGAGTCGCACTTGGCCGAGGCATGCAAGAAACTCGCCGAGCATCCCTCGGTTGCCGAGGGCATGATTGTCTCGACCTGCAACCGCGTCGAGTTCATCGCCAACATGAAGAACGGCTCCGGCGACCTGCGCGAATTTTTACGCGAGTATTTCGAGACCGATCTCGGCCAGTTTGAAAGTCATCTCTATGAATTTCGCGAAGATGAGGCCATCCGCCACATTTTTCGCGTCGCCGCCAGTCTCGACTCGATGGTCGTTGGCGAGCCCCAGATTCTAGGGCAAGTCAAGGAAGCCTACGCCACCGCCCGCGCCGTGGGAGCGGTGCGCGCGCAACTCGACCAGTTGCTGACGCGGGCGTTTGCCGTGGCCAAGCGCGTCCGCACCGAAACCGCCGTCGGTTCTTCTTCGGTTTCGATTGCTTCGGTGGCAGTTGAGTTGGCCGAGAAAATCTTCGGCAGCCTGAACGGCAAGAGCGTTTACCTGGTGGGCGCGGGCAAGATGAGCGAGCTGGCGGCGCGGCATCTGCTGGCGCACGGCGCCGCGTCGCTCTTCGTTGCCAACCGCACCTACGACCGCGCCATCCGGCTGGCGCAGAAGTTCAACGGGCAGGCAATCGAGTTCAGCCGGCTGTACGACACCTGCGATCGCGCCGATATCGTGATTACTTCGACCGGCTCGCCCAACTTCATCTTCAAGCCGGAGCATGGCGAAAAGCTCATGGCGCTGCGCCGCAACAAGCCCATGTTCTTTATTGACATCGCCGTGCCCCGCGACGTCGATCCGGAGATGAACGAGATCGATGGCATCTTCGTTTATGACATAGACGATTTGCAGCAGGCCGTCAGTTCCCACGTCGCCGATCGCAAGAAGGAAGCCGAACGGGCCGAGGCCATCGTCACTGACGAGGTCGCAAAGTTCCACGCTCGCCTGCAGACGCTCGACGTCGTGCCCACCATCGTCAGCTTGCAGGACCATCTCGAGACTATTCGCCAGGCCGAGATCGACCGCGTTCGCGGGCGCCTCGGTTCCATGACCACCGATCAGGAACTCGCCGTCGAAGCGCTCACTCGCGGCATCGTCAACAAAATCATGCATACTCCCATCAGCACTCTGAAAACGGCGGCGCGCGATCCGGAATCGACCACCGTCATCGACCTCGTCCGCCGCCTTTTTAACCTACACGACGACGCCGGGAGTCCTGCCGCTTCGAAATCCACGCGTGGAGCGGGTTCGGAAGCGAGTTCAGAGACGGCTTCGGAAGAGGGGGAGCAAAACTGATGGCCCGCCTGCGCATCGGTTCCCGCGGCTCGCAGCTTGCGCTCTGGCAGGCCCATCATATTTCCGGCCTGCTGCGCGCTCAGGGGCATACGGTGGAGCTTGAGATCATCAAGACCACCGGCGATAAAATCACCGACGTCGCGCTCGCAAAAGTTGGCACCAAGGGTATGTTCACTAAGGAAATCGAAGAGGCCCTCATTGCAAGCCGCGTCGACCTTGCCGTGCACAGCTTGAAAGATCTACCGACCGAGTTGGCAGCCGATTTTGAAATCGCAGCCATCACCACGCGCGAAAATCCGCGCGACGTTTTTTGTTCCGTGAAGTTCGCGAGCATCGAGGAACTGCCGCAGCGAGCGAAAGTTGGCACCAGCAGCCTGCGCCGTCAGGCGCAGTTGAAGGCGCTTCGTCCCGATCTTCAGATTCACCCGCTGCGCGGCAATGTGGATACGCGCCTGCGCAAGCTGGAATCGGGCGACTACGACGCCATCATTCTGGCCGCCGCCGGACTGAATCGCCTCGGCAAAACGCAGCTCATTCGACAGATTGTTCCCGCGGAGGTGATGACCCCCGCCGCCGGACAAGGAGCTTTGGGAATCGAAATCCGCAACGGCGACACGGCAACGCGGGCGCTCGTGGAGTTTCTCGACGACGCTTCCGCCCGCGCCACGACTACTTGCGAGCGCGCTCTGCTCAACACGCTCGGCGGCGGTTGCCAGGTTCCCATCGGAGCGTTCGCCGAAATGAAGGAAGGCCGCATTCGCCTAAACGGGCTCGTGGCGCATCCTGACGGAACCAAAGTCCTGCGCGAAACCCGCGACGGCGACGATCCCGTGCGCCTGGGCGAAGACGTCGGCGAAACGCTTCTCCGCCGCGGCGGCGATGTTATTCTGGCTGAAGTCTACGGCGAAGGCTTTGCGCTACCGCAGAATTAGGTCTCAGGTGTCAGGTCTCAGGTCTCAGAAAAGCCCGAAACCTAAGACCTGAAACCTGACTACTAAGACCTGACACCTGAGACCTGATCCATGAAGCCCAACGAAGAATATCCTCTCGCCGGAACCCGGATTCTTGTCGGACGCGCCCGCCACCAGGCCAGCAGCCTTTCCGCCAGCCTGCGCAGCCTGGGCGCTTCCGTCATAGAGATCCCGTTCATTGAGATTCGCCAGCCGCAATCGTACCGGCCGCTCGACGACGCTCTGAAAAATGTTAAGAACTACGACTGGCTCATTCTCACCAGCGCCAATGGCGTCGAGGCGATGTGGGAGCGCATCCGGAAACTTCGCATTACGCGCCGGAATCTCAATCATCTCCAGATTGCGGCGATCGGGCCGGCGACCAAGAAGGCAATTGTGAAGCATGGGTTAAAGGTCAAGATGGTGCCCGAGGAGTACGTGGCCGAATCGGTGGTCAAGGGACTGCGCGACAAAGTTAACGGCAAGCGCGTCGTGCTCATTCGCGCCAAAGTCGCTCGCGACGTGATTCCAGAAGAGCTGCGGGCGGCTGGAGCCGCGGTCGATGTGGTCGAAGCGTACGAGACCGTGGTGCCCGAGAAGTCACGCGTACGCCTGCGGGCGCTGATGAAGACTGCGGCCCGGCGGCCGCACGTTGTTACTTTTACCAGTTCCTCCAGCGCGAGGAACTTCGCCGAACTGCTCGGCAGGGTCAAGCCCGGCGCGCTCGGCAAGGTTCAATTTGCTTCGATTGGCCCGGTGACTTCGGCGACTTTGCGCGAGGCGCAGATGCCGGTCGATATCGAGGCCCGCGAATTCACCATGGGCGGCCTGATCCGCGCCATTGTGCTCGCCCGCTACGCGGAACCCGGAAGATATTGAGTCATTGAATCATTGGGTCACGGAATCATTGAAAATCTAAGTTTCCGGCGGTTTTCAAATGGCTCAATGGCTCAATGATTCAATGACTAAATGACCCTACTCCGGCTTCGGAACCGAGACTCCCCGCGGCGGGTCGATCAAGTCGAGGTAGGCCTGCACGCGTTCCTTGGTGTCGGAGGGCATGCCGGTGAACTCGATTCCATTGCCGACGCCCGGATCGCACGTCCGTACCACCCCGGTGACTTTGATGCGCTCCGATTCCAGGAAAAAATCCACCCGCAGCACGGTTCCGACCGGCAAAGGCATCATGGTCTCGACATAGCATCCGTTGCCGCTCATGTCGGTGGCATTGATGCGGAGCGGCGCATTGACGCGCTCGTCGCGAATTTCCAGGGGATGCGCGATCTTATGCCGGTGATAGCGCCGCCGGTTCGAGTCGGAAATCGTCACCGTCGTGCTTTCCAGTGGCAGGTAGTTTCTCCACGGGCACTCCTGGTCGGCGACGAGGGTCACGCCCACCTGATTTTTTTTGACCGGGCCCGTGTTCATCACCCAGACCACGGTGCACCGCGTCTTTCTGTCTTCGCACTGGATTCCGATCACGTCGCCCACTTTCAGTTCGCTCTCCACGCCGGAGATCAGCGCTCCCTCCGAACTGATGTTCTGAGCGCGAGCGTATTGCGAAAAGGGGCGGCCGTCGGCGCTCATTCCCCATATCCGTACCGGCAGATCCACACTAAGGCGAGGTTCAACTTTCTGGTCAGCCATCCCGTGTCCTCGTACTAGCCCATGTGATCATACCGTCCTCCGAGCCGCTGCGGTATTGGAAAGTGAGCCCTCCAAGTAACCAGGGAAGCATCACTTCCGGCACCTGGCCATCGTCATTCATGGGTGGTTTTCGGTGGACTCGTCTATGAACTCACGGTAACCGATGACCCGGATCTTCTGCTGTTCCAGAAACCGCCGGAATTCCTCCGAAACCAGCAGACGCCGCTCGTTTTCGCGAGAATCGAGCAGTCGGGTGCGGGCGGCGCGCAACTCGGCGTCGTTGTAGCCGGGATGGCAGACCAACTCCCATGTGCCCTCGGGCAGGCTGGCGATCGTCTGCCGCAAAAGCGAGCTGTAGCCGGATTTCTCGCCCGCATCATCGAGCCATCCGGCCTCGATCACGCCAACCACGCCGTCGGGCGTGAGCAGTCCGGCGCGCCGCGTCCGTTGCAGGAATTGGCCGGAGAAGGTGTGCAACATGCGCACCTGGCCATAACGCTTCCAGAGGTTGCGCTTCCGCTTGAACAGCCGCGCGGGCATCGCTTTTACGGGAACGAACGGATTGCGGATCGCGCGCACACCGCAAATCCGCGCCGCTCGCAGCAGCGCCGCGAGAATCGCGGGGAAGATATGGGCGTGCTTGTGCGTATCGAGGTGGGTCACCACGAGGCCGGTGGATTGAATCTTCCTGATCTGCGCCGTGATCTCCGCGGCCAGTTGGTCGGGATCGAAGCCTCCGAGCATGGCGCGCGCGGCGAAGGCCGAGAGGCTGGAGCAGAACTTGCCCGGCTCCGCCGAGCGCAACGCCACCAGCGTATCCACCGTGCCGGGTGGTGAAACCGGCGATCCATCCACCAGCACGACGTGGCATCCCACGGAGAGATCCGGCGCCGACCGCGCCGCCATCACCGCGTCCTCGAAGCGCGCGCCGTTCGCCATCTTGGTCGCCGCCGACACCTCTCCGTCTCTGT
>JBEKQG010000014.1:0-31756 GCA_049519955.1 Terriglobales bacterium | reverse complement strand
GACTGGCGGAACGACTATGTGACCGGGACCACCTCGCAGACGATTCTGATTTACAAGAATCAATGGTATCGGGACCAAACGGGCGACATCGTACTCGGTGGAACCCACCTGAACACTCCTGAACCCGGCACCCTGGGACTCCTCGGCACGGGGCTTGTGGGCGTCGCTGGAATGTTCCGTCGCAAACTGATCGGAAGATAAGCTAAGGTTGTTGTTCCGCCCCGAAGATTCAACTCATTGCCCCGCCGCAAGGCGGGGCTTTTGATTTTCACAAGCGACTTGATCGGCTTTATCGCCTTTGCAGTGGAAACTTTTGATTCTGCGTCGCCCCTCTTCAAGTGAGATTTGAACTATCTCGCGTACCCAGAAACCAGCCTGAGTCGAACTCCGTTTTGAAAATGCCATGCCTTTTTAACTGGTTACGGCGGTAACGGCGCAAGAGGGCTTTGCCGTTGACCTTACCTTCGTCCAAACCTAGAGTCAGGCGCAGGAGGACGTATGAAAGATATCCATGAGGTTTTGCGCCGCAAGCAGGCGCAGTATACACAACTCGGGAAGCAGATCGAACTGCTCCAGCAGGCTGCCGAGAAACTGCGGGAAGTCGCACCCTTGCTTGCCGAAACCGACAACGAGGACGACAGCGCGGTGCTGACGGAAGTGGACGACGAAAACTCCAATGCGATGGCGGCCAAGGCCAGCGCCCAATCCTCACCGGCGGCGTCCAAACCCGGGCGCAGCTTGACTCCGCGCTGGCCGTAGAAGCGCAGAGCTGAAGGTGGGAGGATGGTTCAATGATGTTGCAGGCATTGCTGGTGTCAAAGGACGACCTGACTGCGGAAACGCTGACTCAGGCTCTGGCGCAGTTCGGGGTTGCGGTAAACCGCTCGAACGCGGTCGAAGTCGCCGTGGATCGCCTGGAGGGGGAGCGTTTCGATCAGGTCATCGCCGATTTCGACGAGCCCGAAGCGGCCGCTCTGGTGCTCGAAGCTTGCCGGCGTCTGGCCGGCCCCGGCCGAAATCCGCCGGTCACCGTCGCCTTGCTGCACGACACCTCCGACATCCGCTCCATCCTTGGCGCGGGAGCTCATTTCATCCTGACCAAGCCGGTCGCCCGCGAGCAGGCGCAAAACACTTTTCGCGCGGCCACAGCACTGGTCAAGCGCGAACGGCGGCAATCGTTGCGGGTCTCCGTCCAAGCGGCAGTTTCGATCCGCGTCGGCGAAAACAGTCCGGTCGAAGGCATCCTCCTCGACCTGAGCACCGGAGGCATGGATGTGCTGGCCGCCAGGGCGCTCGGATCGGCGGCCGTGGTTCGGATTTCGTTTGCGCTTCCCAGCTCGGGCACCGCCATTGAAAGTAACGCCGAAGTTGCCTGGACGGCCGACAACGGCCAAACCGGCTTGCGTTTCCTCGACATGGACGCCAAAATGCGCGAGGAGATGACGCAGTGGCTGACCGCCCGTTCCAGCGATGCTTTGGCCGAAGAGCCCAACCCGATCACGCAATGCAGACTGACCGACCTCAGTCTGGGCGGCTGCTACGTGCAAACCGAATCTCCCTTCCCTCAATCCTCGACCGTCGACCTGTGTTTGCGCGCGGCGGGGATGGAGATCCACACCGAGGGTTTGGTGCGAGTGATGCACCCCGAACATGGCATGGGCATTGAATTCCATGCCCGCACGGAAGACCAGCGCAAGAGCGTCGGCGAGTTCATCGAGTTCCTCGCCGGGCAGCCCGGCACTACTCCGCAACTGGAAACTTCTCCTCGTTCTCTCATCGCCAGCGTGGCCGACCTGGACCAGACCACGACCGCCGAAACCGACGCGGAGGACCCACTGCTGCAACTGTTGAGGACTGGCAATGAGCTGGAGGAAGAAGCGTTTCTCGCGGAACTACACCGCCAGCGGACCCCGGCGGCCGCCAGCCAATAAGTGCCGTTCGATCAACGTCCTCCAATAGAAGTCAGGCCCTCGGCCTTCGCCCGATCGCGCCCGCTGGTCGTGGCAAAAAACCGGGAAGCCGAGCACCACCCCGTCTTAATGGTTTCCGTACGCTTAATTTTCCAAGACTTTTCCGATCGAATAGAATGACTGTGCGCAACCCATGACCTCACGCACAGTACTTCTTGCAACCTCGAACGCCGGCAAACTCCGCGATTTCGCTGGCGCCGCCGCGCCCTTCGGCATTGCGGTCGCAAACATCCCGACCTTCTCTTCCCTGCCCGAGGTTGTCGAAGACGGAACTAGCTTTGAGGAGAACGCACGCAAAAAGGCAGAGTCCTACAGCCTGGCCGTTCCCGGCGAACTGGTGATGGCCGACGACTCTGGCCTGGAAATCGATGCGCTCGGCGGAGAGCCTGGCGTTCATTCCGCGCGCTATGCTGCCCGCGATTTGCAAAATAACGCGCCTCATGCCGCGGAGTGCAACACGGAGGACGAAGCCAACAATGCCCGCGTCCTGCGCGAACTCGCGACGGTTGCCGCAGAAAAGAGCAGCGCGCGATTCGTGTGTGTGCTGGCCGTGGCCCGCGACGGCCGGACGCTGCACACCTTCCGCGGCACCGCCGAAGGCGTCATTCTGGCCGCGCCCCGAGGCAAGAACGGTTTCGGATACGATCCACTTTTTTATTTTCCGCAAATTGGCAAGACCTTCGCCGAACTGAGCGCGGCGGAAAAGGCCCAGTACAGCCACCGTGGCGCGGCGTTTCGCGCGTTCCTGGAGTGGTATCGAACAAGCTTTCCTTGACTTCCCTTCCCACGCAAAACGATAATAGCCAGTCCGTACCTCGAAACACGCAAGGAGTAGCTATCGTGGCGTCAACTGCCAATCCCGCCGTTCCAAATTCTGTTGTTCCCAGAATCAAAGCGGGCGTTGCTCCACTGCGCGCTGGCGAGGGAACGTCGTTCCTGCTGCGCCGTCTGCATTCGCTCAGCGGCGTCGTGCCCATCGGGGCGTTCCTTCTCGAACACTTCATCTCGAACGCCGAGGCCTTCAAAGGCCCCGTGGCTTATGGCAAGCAGGTCGAGTTTCTCAACAGCCTGCCGTTCGTGTTCCTGTTGGAGCTGTTCTTCATCTGGATTCCGATCCTCTACCACGGCATCTACGGCGTGTATATCTGGTGGCGCGGCGATACCAACGTTGCGGATTATCCGTGGACGGGCAATTGGCTCTACACTTCGCAGCGCTGGACCGGCATCGTCGCGTTTGTCTACATGGTGCAGCACACTTACTTCCTGCGCTTCACCGGCGTGCACCTGCCGACGCATCCCATGCAGTCGTTCGCTAAAGTCCAGGCGGAATTTCAGAATCCGTGGATGATCGCTTTCTATGCCGCCGGCATCATTGCCGCTTCCTGGCACTTCAGCTACGGACTGTGGCTGTTCGCGGCGAAGTGGGGAATCGCCACTGGCGAAAAAGCGCGCCGCCGCTTTGGCTACCTCTGCCTGGCGCTTGCGCTCGGCCTGGTTTCGATAGGCGCGGCCAGCATGTATGGATTCCTGAGGACTCCGACGCAGCCGCTGGATTCGAATGCTTCGGAAAGTATCGTAATGCGGTAGAGAGCGCAGGCAGTCGTTGGTCGTTAGTCGTTCGCAATGACTGTTTGCTTCAGGCTTTTGCTAACGACCAACGACTATCGACCAACGACGAATGACAGTGGAGTATTGCGCAGTTTGTACTAGATGGCCCGGGCCGCGCCCGGCAGATCGGATTCATACAGCATGGCAGCTCCAAGGATTATCGTAGTGGGCGGAGGCCTCGCCGGCCTCGCCGCCGTCATCAAAATTGCCGAAATGGGCGGTGAGGTTGACCTTTTCTCCATCGTCCCCGTCAAGCGCTCGCACTCGGTTTGCGCGCAGGGAGGCATCAACGCTGCCAAGAACCTGAAGGGCGAAGGCGATTCCACCTGGATACATTTCGACGACACGATTTACGGCGGAGACTTTCTGGCCAACCAGCCGCCGGTCAAGGCCATGTGCGAGGCCGCTCCCGGCATCATCGATCTGCTCGACCGCATGGGCGTTCCCTTCAATCGCACGCCCGAAGGTCTGCTCGATTTCCGCCGCTTCGGAGGCACGCTCTATAACCGCACCGCCTTCGCCGGAGCCACCACCGGCCAGCAGCTTCTCTACGCGCTCGACGAGCAAGTGCGCCGCTACGAATCCGAAGGCAAGGTGAAGAAGTACGAGCACTGGGAGTTTCTCTCGGCCGTGCTCGACGGTAGTCGCGTCTGCCGCGGCATTTGCGCTATGGATTTGCGGACGATGGAAGTCCGCACCTTCCCTGCCGACGCCATCATCATCGCCACCGGCGGCTGTGGCGCCATCTTCGGCAAGTCCACCAACTCGGTCGTGTGCACGGGATCGGCGCAGTCCGCGCTTTATCAGCAGGGTTGCTACTACGCAAATGGCGAGTTCATTCAAGTACATCCCACCTGCATCCCCGGCGAAGATAAGCTGCGCCTCATGTCGGAATCGGCGCGCGGTGAAGGCGGACGGGTGTGGGTTCCCAGAACGCAGGGCGACAAGCGCGATCCCAAGTCCATTCCTGAGAAAGATCGCTGGTATTTTCTCGAAGAGTGGTATCCGAAATACGGCAATCTGGTGCCGCGCGATGTGGCCACCCGCGCGATTTTCAAAGTGGTGTTTGAGGAGAACCTTGGCATTGATGGCAAGCCGATGGTTTATCTCGACCTCACGCACATCGATCGCAAGACGCTCGACCGCAAGCTGGAAGGAATACTCGAGATTTACGAGAAGTTTGTCGGCGACGATCCGCGCGACGTGCCCATGAAGATTTTCCCCGGCATGCACTACACCATGGGCGGACTGTGGGTGGATTACAAGCAATCGACGAACATCCCCGGCATTTACGCCGCTGGAGAAACCGAATACCAATACCATGGCGCGAACCGGCTGGGAGCGAACTCGCTGGTGTCGTGCATCTTTGGAGGCTTCGTCTCCGGCCCCAATGCCGTGCAATATGCCGCGAACTTGCAAGCCGCGCCCGCCAACGGGCACTTTGAGGCCGAGCGCAAGCGGCAGGAAGAAGTCAACGCCCGCCTGATGAAGGCCGACGGCAGCGAGAATCCGTTCCTGCTCTGGCGTGAACTCGGCGAAACCATGACCGCGAACTGCACCGTCATTCGCTACAACAAAAAGTGCGAAGCGGCGGATGCCAAAGTGGTCGAACTCTTGCAGCGCTACCAGAAGATCAATCTAAGCGACCGCTCGCAGTGGGCGAACACGACCATAGCCTTCGCGCGCCAGTTGTACAACATGTTGCAATTGTCGCGCGTCATCGCGCAGGGAGCGGCCATGCGCGACGAATCTCGCGGCTCGCACTATAAGCCCGATTTCCCCGAGCGCGACGACAAGAACTGGATGAAGACCACAAAAGCAATTTATTCGCCCGAATTGGATGAGCCGAAGTTCGAGTTCGAGCCCGTAGACGCGGCGCTGATTCAGCCGAGAGCGAGGAAGTACTGACGATGGCGCAACTCTTGACGTCAGAACCGAGCTGCAAGTTCCTGGAACCGAACTGCAAGTTCGCGATCCTCGCCATACACAATGTGCGTGTGAATGTTCTATCCGATTTGATTCTGCCAGATAAAACAAGAGTGTTTAATAGCTTCCCCTTCACGATAGAAGATCACTGGAGGGACTGGCTCGGCACAATACAATTCAATCAACTAAAGGATTGCAATCTTTCTTTCGTACGCACTGCGACTGAAGGTTGGCCGGATGGACAACTTTCGATCTACGGTGGCACTGTCGATATGGAGTTGCTATCGCAAGTTGATCGCGTGTTCGCAATGCTTCGTCTCCTCGGGACAATCGAGTATGAGAATGCATTTGTGCTCGCAGGCTACGTTGAAAATGAGTTACCCACCTGCCGACATTTTGGAAAGTGCGAGAAATTCAAAATCACACGAGGGTGTCTGCCATGGGCATTTAGCGAAGAAGATCTCCACACGGCGACCGCACTCCGGGAAACATACACGCTTCTTTTGAAAAACACTACAGATATACAAAAGTGTCGGCTTAGTAGAGGCTTTTACGCACTAAGCGCGGCTTTCAAGCAGTACTACGCGAGCGACCGCCTACATGGATTTATTCGCGCACTTGAGGCGCTTATTTTGCCGGATCGGGGTTCCACCGAAAAGCAGTTCATGTCGAGGTGTGCCTTGTTTGCAGGGCCTAAGTCTGTAGAGCAGAGCATCCGGACAATTTTGCAGGAAGCGTACCGGATGCGCTGCGACATTGAACATATGCATGACTGGGATCGCTCGATCCCCACCACTTATGCGAATTCAGATCGCGAGGATGTCGCACTATGGCGGACAAGACAGATGGAGGAGCTAGCCTCGACTGCGTATCGAAAGATTTTGTCCGATAAGGCTCTTCTGCCCAACTTTCACGATGATGCCACTATTGAAGCGTTTTGGAAGAAAACTGAAGATGAAATCCGAGCGGCATTCGGTAATTTTTGCGACATCTCGAAGTTGAAGATTGTTAAGAAGTACGACGCCTTTGGGCGAGCAGACTCCTCGGAGTCGCCTCCAGAATTATTTACGGACCTCTCGCAGAAGGCCAAGTCTGTATAGATAGAGAGCTAAATGGCAAACAACAAAACCGTAATCCTAAAGATCAAACGGCAACTCACTCCCGAGGCCAAGCCGTCGTGGGAAGAGTTCGAGATTCCCTACAAGCCGAACATGAACATCACTTCGGCGCTGATGGAAATCGCCGCCAACCCGGTCACCCGCGCTGGCAAGCCGACCACGCCCATCACGTACGACTCGTGCTGTCTCGAGGAAATCTGCGGCTCCTGCGCCATGCTGATCAACGGACGCGCAGGGATGGCGTGCTCCTCCCTGATCGATCATCTCGATCAGCCGATCAAGCTCGAGCCGTTGTCGAAGTTCTCCGTCGTCCGCGATCTGGCGGTTGACCGCAGCGTGATTTTCGAGAACCTGAAGAAGGTCAAGGCCTGGATTCCAATCGACGGAACCTACGACCTCGGCTCCGGCCCGCGCATGACGGCCGAAGACCAGGAAGTGGCCTATCCCCTGTCGCGCTGCATTTCCTGTTGCTGCTGCATGGAAGCCTGTCCGCAGTTCAACGAGGGCACGGGGTTTGTCGGCGCGGCCACCATCTCGCAAGTGCGCCTGTTCAACACGCATCCGACCGGCGCGGCCCTGAAGCGCGAGCGGCTGTCGGCACTGATGGGCGACGGCGGCATACAGGAATGCGGCTATGCGCAAAACTGTGTCGAAGTTTGCCCCAAGGACATTCCGCTAACCACGTCGATTGCCGACGTAGGCGGCCAAGTCATGAAGCAGGCATTCACCGACCTGCTGCGGAAGTAGCGGAGAATTCCCGTAGAGACGGGGGCTTGCCGCGTCTCCTGGACGCGCCATGAGACGCGGCAAGCCGCGTCTCTACCAGAATGTTACCCACTGGTTACCACGCCGAATTCCCTTTCGTAACGGCGTTTATGGCGATTGCCTGACAAAATCGTTCATCTCTCGTTTACAATTACAATTCCTCTCGGACTATCGGGCTTTTCGCGATTCCGGGAGTTTTCTCGATGAATTACGGGCGGAAGAAGTTCGGGATGTTGCGCGGGCTGCGACGGTCGCCGGTCCTGTCGTTATTTCTGAAGACGTTCCTAACGACCTTCCTGACGGCGGTCTTCATCATCGGCGCGCACCCGGGTGCCTTTGCCCTGCGGTCCGTCGACCATCGTCACCATCGGACGCAGCGCTCGCATCGCCTGCGCATGCTTCGTGGCGTGCTCTGGAACCCGCTGTTTCGTCCGACGCACGATTCCCTCGTCCGGCAAAACGAAGAAATCGACCGTCTTGATCTGCCGCGCATTCAGGACGACGACCAACTCGAAGCGCTCAAGGCCTCGGGTGATCTGGTGCCCATCGAGGAAAGCGAATCTCTGAAGATTGAGCGCAGTCTCGATCCTTCGCGCCGCTATTGCCGCCCCTGGACGCGCGATTTTGTCGCCGACCTTTCCGAAGTTTATTACCGCCAGTTCCACGATCAGATCCAGGTAAACTCGGCCGTCCGCACGGTGAAGGTGCAGCAGAAGCTTCGGCGGCGCAATCGCAATGCCGCTCCCGCCGAAGGCGACACCGCCTCTTCCCACCTCGCCGGGATCACCGTCGACCTGCAGCGCCGTGGCCTGACGAAAGACGAGATCCGATTCGTCGAACGCTACTTGTTCTATTTGAAGGCGCTCGGACTGGTCGAACCCGAAGAGGAGAGCCGCCACTGGTGCTTCCACGTAATGGTCTCCGAGCGCTACAGCGACTGGCGCCAGACGCAGACGATTCTGCCGCGCCCGCCAGCGGAAGAACTGGTTGCCGCGCCGGACATTGTTCCCGCCTCTGCCACTGCGATCGACGCCTCGAACTGAGGGTTCGACCGAAAAGCCCGCCTTGGCCTGCCGCACACGGATTGTCGTAGAATCCTCTGTCGTACAGTCCTTTGTCGTACAATCAAGAATTGCCAAAACACACTACAGGAGCATCCATGCGAACACTCATCCACACGCTTGTCCTGATCGTCTCCACGTCCCTGCTCGGTTTCGCGCAGGCAGCCTCAACGCCGCAGACGGCAACGCCACCCGACCACAAGGCTGCCGCCGATCCGACCGCCATCATCCACACCACCGAGGGCGACCTCCATTGCACTCTGTTTCCGAAGGTGGCCCCGATCGGAGTCGAAAATTTCATCGGCCTGGCCGACGGCTCCAAAGACTGGACCAGCCCCGTCTCTAACGAGAAGAAGCACGGCGTCCCGCTCTATGACGGCACCATCTTTCACCGCGTGATTCCCCAGTTCATGATTCAGGGTGGAGACCCGGCTGGAAGCGGCATGGGCGATCCCGGATACAAATTCAAGAACGAGACGTCGCCCACCACTAAATTCGATCGTCCAGGCCGTCTCGCCTACGCCAACTCCGGCCCCGACACCAACGGCTCGCAATTCTTCATCACCGAAGTTCCCTATCCGAGCCTCAATGGCGGCTATACGATCTTCGGCCAGTGCAATGACGCCGCTGTCGAACTGGTGAAGAAGATTGCCCGCATGGCCAGCGATCCGGGAAACAATCGGCCGGTCCACCCCGTCAAGATCAAGCACATTGACATCCAGGGCGCACCCAAACCCTCGGCTGGCGTGAAATAGTCCCTGTGGAGACGCAGCTTGCAGCGTCTCCACAGCAAGTTTAGTAAAACTCAATTTCCGAATTCGAGGGAGACTATGACCCGCACACCCGGAACCTATGCCGTGTTTGAAACCAGCGAGGGCACCATCGTTTGCCGCCTGTTTGAAAAGGACGCCCAAAAGACTGTCGCGAACTTTGTCGAGCTGAGCGAAGGCAAGCGCGAGTGGACGCATCCCACCACGCGCAAAAAGACCACCGATCCCCTTTACCACGGGACGATTTTCCATCGCGTCATCCCCGACTTCATGATCCAAGGCGGAGATCCGCAAGGCACCGGGTTCGGCGGTCCGGGCTACCAGTTCGAGGACGAAACCAAAGGCTCGCCGCATCGTTTCGACAAGGCGGGAAAGCTGGCGATGGCCAACGCCGGTCCCAACACCAACGGATCGCAGTTTTTCATCACCGTCGGCAACACCGACTGGCTCACCGGCAAGCATACGATTTTTGGCGAAGTAATCGAAGGCTACGAAATCGTGGAAAAAATCTCGAAAGTCGCCAAGAACCGCCAGGACCGTCCCAACAAAGATGTAGTGGTAAAGGCTGTAAAGATCGAACGCTGACGGTCGCAGGTAAGTGATCGTCGAAGAGGCTCCCCGGCCTCGAAAAGCGCGAGACTGGGGCCCCGGTCGCACGCACAACGAAGGCGGCATCCTTTCCCGGCGCTCGATGTTCTTTATAATGAGTTGGTTCTTTAGTAACTTCTGGAGGCAAGTTGATGCAGTTGTTTAACGGGGTCCCGATCCCACCCAACGCAGAGAAGATCGAATACAGCAACGGCAAGTACCGCGTGCCCGATCGCCCGATTATTCCATTCATTGAAGGCGACGGCACCGGCCGCGATATCTGGAAAGCCTCGGTCCGCGTCTTCGACGCCGCCGTCGAAAAGGCGTATCGCGGCAAGCGCGCCGTGGCCTGGTACGAAGTGTTTGCCGGAGAGAAAGCCAAGGCGCGATTTCAGAACTGGCTCCCCGACGACACGGTCAGCGCGATCCGCGAATTTCGTGTTGCCATCAAAGGGCCGCTCACCACGCCCGTTGGCGGCGGCATCCGCTCGCTCAACGTCGCCCTGCGCCAGATTCTCGATCTCTACGCCTGCGTGCGTCCCGTGAAGTATTACGCCGGTGTGCCGTCGCCGGTCAAGCATCCCGAACGCATGAACATCGTCATTTTCCGCGAAAATACTGAAGACGTTTACGCCGGCATCGAATGGGAAGAAGGCACGGCCGACGCCGCGCGGCTGATCGAATTTCTTAACAAGGACATGTTGAAGGGCGGCAAGAAGCAAATCCGCCTCGACTCCGGCATCGGCATTAAACCCATGTCCGTGACCGGAACCAAGCGCCTGGTGCGCATGGCCATCAAGCACGCGCTCGAAAA
Source organism: Terriglobales bacterium (assembly GCA_049519955.1). Taxonomy (GTDB): domain Bacteria; phylum Acidobacteriota; class Terriglobia; order Terriglobales; family Acidobacteriaceae; genus Acidiflorens. Next base: position 21,136 of record JBEKQG010000014.1, on the reverse strand, counting down.
CAAGAACAAAGCAGTCACGCTTGTCCACAAAGGCAACATCCAGAAGTTTACCGAAGGCGCGTTCCGCAAGTGGGGATACGAACTCGCCACCGCGGAATTTCGGGCCCACGTTGTCACCGAACGCGAGAGCTGGATCCTCGACAACAAAGACAAGAATCCCAACCTGACCGTCGAAGAGAACGCGAACCTTATCGAGCCCGGCCTGGAGTTTGCGACCGACGATTTCCGCCAGGCTCTTTACAAGGAAGTAAAAGGCTGTCTCGACTTCATCTACGCCACTCACGGCAACGGCGCGTGGAAGACAAAGCTGATGATCAACGACCGCATCGCCGACTCGATCTTCCAGCAGGTCGTCACGCGGGCCGATGAATACAGCGTTCTGGCCACGCCGAATTTGAACGGCGATTATATTTCGGACGCCTGCGCCGCGCAGGTTGGCGGACTCGGCATCGCTCCCGGAGCGAACATCGGCGACGGCTACGCCATCTTCGAAGCCACGCACGGTACCGCCCCCAAGTACGCCGACAAGGACGTTATCAATCCCGGCTCCCTCATTCTCTCGGGTGTTATGATGTTCCGTTTCCTGGGATGGGCGGAAGCCGCCGATCTTATCGAGCGGAGCCTGGAGCGCACCATCGAACAGAAAAAAGTGACCTATGATTTCGAGCGTCTGATGGAAGGCGCCACCAAAGTGAAGACCAGCGAGTTCGCCACTTGCATGATTGAAAACATGCACGTCGCCGTAGCAGCGGATTAAGGTTTACACCGTGTACCTCTGTCTACCCTGTGGTTAAGGATTTTGATTCTTCTGTGTGAGAGGAAATTATGCGCAATAAAGTAACGATCGTAGGTTCCGGAAACGTGGGCGCTACGGCCGCCCATTGGATCGCAGCGAAAGAGCTAGCCGATGTCGTGCTCATCGACATCATCGAAGGCGTCCCGCAAGGCAAGGGTCTCGACCTTCTCGAGGCCATGCCAATCGAGAAGCGCGATTCCGCAGTCCTGGGCACGAACGACTACGCCGACACCGCCAACTCCGACATCGTCGTCATCACCGCCGGAATTCCGCGCAAGCCCGGCATGAGCCGCGACGACCTGTTGAACACCAACTACAAGATCATGAGCGACGTGGTCGGCAAGGTCGTGCACCATTCGCCGCACTGCATCCTCATCATCGTCTCGAACCCGCTCGACGCCATGGCGCAGGCCGCCTACAAGATCAGCGGCTTTCCGCGCGAGCGCGTCATCGGCATGGCCGGCATACTCGACTCCGCCCGCTTCCGCGCTTTCATCGCGCAGGAACTCAAAGTCAGCGTCGAAAACGTCACCGCCTTCGTCCTTGGCGGACACGGCGACACCATGGTTCCACTTCCCCGCTATTCCACCGTCGCCGGCATTCCCATCACCGAACTGCTCGACAAGGCCACGCTGGATCGCATTGTTCAACGCACGCGCGACGGCGGCGCCGAGATCGTGAAGTATCTCAAAACGGGATCGGCCTACTACGCCCCGTCGGCCGCCACCGCCGAGATGGTCGAGGCCATTCTCAAAGACAAGAAGAAGATTCTTCCCTGCGCCGCCTACCTCAACGGAGAATACGGCATCCACGGACTCTTCGTTGGCGTGCCCGTGAAACTCGGCGCCAAGGGCATCGAGCAGATCATCGAGATCAAGCTCACACCGGAAGAGAAAACGGCCCTCGACAAAAGCGCGGCCGCCGTGAAAGAGCTGGTCGCGGTGATTAACGTCTAGTTGCGCACATCTAATGGGGCGGACCCGACGGCACAACCGTTAACTGAATTGTGGCGGGAAAACTTCTGTTGCTCTGAGGCGCCGCCTCAACGAATACTGTGGGAGGGTCAGGAACCTGCGCGGGCGCGGTGTAAAGTCCATTCTCGGAAATTGTGCCGCACGCCGCTTTCTCGCAGGCGGGGCCTGAAACACTCCATGTGACCGCCGCACGTTCGATTCCTCCAATCGGAACCGAGAATTGCAACGTTGAACCGGCCGGAACTCGAACATCCACGCATGGCGTAACGTGGAGCGCCTTTGTATCAGGTCGCAGATTGTAGTAGTAGTAAAAACGCAATCCGAGTTGCTGACCAGAGAATTCTTTGGGCAGTGGCGGAAACGGACTCGAACCGTTGATGCTTGCCCATGCCGTCCGGTCAAGCTGCACATCCCCCGACGGCCTGTCGATTTTCATCTTGTCGACCTTGCCATCCTTCTCAACCACAAACTCGATCGACAGTCCGGCCTGCTTGCTCGTGGGCGGGAAAACCGATGGTGGCATTATGTCGTACCAGGTCTGCCGTACCGTTTTCACCACGTTCCTTAGATAAGGACCGAAATCAACTCCTCTTGTGTCGGTCATGATCTCGGCTTGTCTGAGTTGCTTCACGTCGGATGCGCACGGGTCGTTCGTGGCCGAAGATGCCGGGACTGGCCTCCCACTCGCCGCGTTGGCCCCAGCCTCCGACGGCGTCGTCTGAGAGAAAACTACACCAGATGATACCAACACTAAGATAGCTGCAAGTTTGAAACGTAGGACCCTGCCCCCGCCTCCGATTAGCGCGAACCCAGCCATAGATCTCCTCCTCCAGCGGCCCCCAGCTTAGCACAACAGTTTCGCGCCTTGTTGTAACCTGGACTGCACTCTGACAAGTCCAAAGATGTTATAGTCTGAGCGGCTTCTGAGCAAATCTCGACCGAGCTAACGACGACGCAATGGATTTCGACCAGCTAGAAATCTTCCTCGAAGTGGCGCGCCTCTCCAGCTTCTCGCGCGCAGCGGAGAAGCGTTTCCGCACCCAGCCCGCCGTCTCCTCCCAGATTCGGGCGCTGGAAGAAGAAGTCGGCACTCGTCTGCTCGACCGCTCCGGTGGCCGCGTTTCGCTGACCGCATCGGGCAAATTGTTTTTCAAGTATGCCGAGGAAACCATCGAGCGCCGCAAGACGATCTTCACCGAGATTGCCGACACCGAGCGCGTGCCGCGCGGCGAAATTGTCGTCGGCGCCAATGAAGGCACCTGCCTGCACATCCTGCCCGAGGTGTTCGCGCAATTCAAGCGCGATTATCCGAACGTCGCCGTCAGTATCAAGCGCTCCGACTACGCGAGGATTCTCGAGTCGATCCTCGAAAACGCGGTCGACTTTGGCGTGGTCTCTTTGCCGGTGACCGATAACCGGTTCGACGCGCAGTTGATTCACCGCGACGAACTCGTCGTCATCACGGCTCCGCGCCATGCGCTGGCGGCGAAGAAGAGCGTCACTGTGGCCGAGGTCGCGGCCTATCCGCTGGTCGTGCCCAAACTCGGCCACACCCGCGACGCGCTCGATGCGCTCTTTTATGACCACCAGCTCAAGCCGTGCCTGGCCATGCAACTCGATTCCAGCGAACTCCTCAAGCGTTTTGTGGCGGCCGATGTTGGCGTCGGATTTATCGCGCGCTCGAATATCGAGGAGGATATCCGCGCCAAGGCGCTGGTCGCGATCGCGCTCGCCGACGCGCAAATCCGCCGCGACCTCGCCATCGTATTCCGCAAAGACAAATCGCTCAGCCGCGCCGCCAAGGCCTTCATGGACATCGCGGTCAAGCTCAAGAACTCTTCCGAGGCCGGCCCCGGGAAGCGGTCGAAATGAACGGACTACCGCGTTTCCTGCTGTGCGCGTGCCTGCTGGCTGCGGTTGCGGCTGCCGCGGCCCAGAAGCAGTCCAGCGTTGGCAAGCCCGCCTCCGTAACCGCCTACAAGCTGATTGCCGTCAAAGTCACGGGGACCGCGCGCTATACCGACAAGGAAGTCCTTGCCTCGAGCGGTTTGCAGCTCGGGCAGAACGCAGCCGACAGCGATTTCAAGGAAGCGGTGCAGCGGCTGGGCGATTCCGGCGTGTTCAGCAACGTTGTCTATTCCTACTCTTTTTCTAGCGCGGGCACAAAACTGGAACTGCAGCTCGCCGATACCGACCAAAGCAAGCTGGTTCCCGCACGATTTGAAAACTTCGTCTGGTTTACAGATGACGAACTCCGCACTGCCATCGAGAGCCGCGTTCCACTGTTCAAGCAGTTGCTGCCGATTGGCGGCAATCTCCCGGATCGAGTTTCCGATGCGCTGCAAGCCATCCTCAGCGAAAAGCATCTTCCGGGGCGTGTGGATTACCTGCGCAGCGCGGAAGCGTCGAGCAGCACGCTGACCGCCATCGCTTACCGCGTCGAGGAGGTTACGATCCGCATTCGCGGCGTCGAATTCCCCGGAGCCTCCCCAGAGCACGTCGCCCTGCTCACCGCCGCAGCCCACCGCCTCACGGGAGCAGTCTACGATCGCTCGACTCTCGCCGAGACCGCGAAGTTTGACCTGCTCCCGGTGTACCTCCAGCGCGGATATTTGAAGGCTGCGTTTGGACCGTCCGACGCCCGCGTTCTGCCTCAAGCCGCTCCCTCGCCCAGTCCCTCGGAAGATGCGCAAACGATCACCGACGTTCAGGTGGACGCGATCTTACCCGTCATGCCCGGTAAAGTGTATTCAACTTCCGGTGTCGATTGGAAGGGCAACGCAGCCATCGCCGCCAGCGAAATCGCGCCGCTCCTCCACTTGCCGAGCGGCCAGCCCGCCGACGCCGTGCGTCTCAGCCACGATCTCGAAAGCGTGAGCAAGCTTTACCGCATTCGCGGCTACATGCGCGTTCAGATCAAGCCCGACGCCCAGTTCGACGAAGACAACAGCACCGTGCGCTACGACATGAACGTCGTCGAGGGCGATCTTTTCAAGATGGGAGAATTGGACATCGCAGGGCTCGACACGCAGACCAAGGCGAAAATGCGGGCAGCATGGACGCTCCGCGAAGGCGAGCCCTACAACGCCGAATACCCCAGACAATTTCTGGACGATACCCGCCAGTTCGTTCCAGGCGGCGTGGAGTGGGCCGTCACCGTTCACGAATCCTTGGACGCCAAGGCGAAGACCGTGGACGTGGAAATCCGCTTCAAGCAACGGTAGCGTCCAGAAGCCGGCCCGTATGGGCAAAATATTTTGTAACCCGCGCGTTGCCTGCGAATCTCTATAGGAGGGTCGTGGGGTTTTACCTTTGCAATATCGCTCGAACGATCACTCCGTTTCACCTGAGAGGAAAAGAACATGAAATTGAATCGAATTGCGGCTGCGTTTCTTGGGATGCAGATGTTGGCAGGGCTCGCGGCGGTTCCAGCGCTCGCGGCCGGCAAGAGCCAGACCTTGACCGGCGAGGTGAGCGACGCCATGTGCGGCGCAAAACACGATATGCCCGGCAATGCCGCGGAGTGCACGCGCGGATGCGTGAAGCATGGATCGAAGTACGCGCTCGTGGTTGGCGACAAAGTCTACACGCTGGAGACGGCGGACAAGGCCGCGCTCGACAAGCTCAACGATCTGGCGGGAGCGAAGGCAAAAGTAACTGGAGAAGTGAACGGCACGACGATCGCCGTAAAATCCGTGGCTGCGGGATCGTAACGGCAGTGGCTCGTGGTTGGTGGTAGCGAGCATAAATGAAAACCGGCGGTGTGCCCGCCGGTTTTTTGTTGTCTCTGCAATCTGCCGCTGGTCTTAATTCTGGCTCGGATTATTCTGATTTGGATTACTCTGGTCCGGGTTATCGTCGCGGCGCTTCAGCGTTGGGCGATCGTCGTCGCTGTTCGTCTTGTCCGTGCCGCTCGTCTTGTCGCTGGTGGATGTGCGGCGCAGGCTGGGACGGTTCCCATCCTTCTGTTCGATGACCTTGTGCCGGTTCTCGATGGTGGCGAGCCGCGATTTCACGTCGTCAAACTCCGACGTGGAAACGACGTATTGCGGCTTCGCCGGAAGAATGGTCGCGATCTCCAATTGCGATTTCTCAATGCGCTCGGGCGTCTGCGGATGCGAAGCGAAAGCCTTCGAGATTGTGCCCGGCTTCTTCTTCTCTTTCGCCTGCATCTTCTCAAAAAATGCGATGAAGGCTTGCGGATCGTACCCTGTCTTATACATGTATTGCAGGCCCAGGTAGTCCGCTTCCGCTTCGAAATTGCGCTGGAACTTCATGAACGTCAGCGGCAAGCCCAGCCCGGCCGCTTCGTAGATCCCATAACCCAAGCCGCCCCCAATGAAAATCAGGGGGATGGATCCGATGTTGGCCCAATTCGCGCGCGTCATCTGGCGCATTCCGTGGCGGGCGCAAACGTGCGCGATCTCATGCGCCATCACGCCGGCCAATTCGGCCTCTTCGTCGGCCGCCAGAACCAGGCCGGAATTCACATAGAAGAACCCACCGGGCAGCGCGAAGGCGTTCACTTCGTCGGAGTCGATGACCTTAATCGTGAAGGGCACCTGCGCGTCGGAGTTCCGCACCAGATTTTGGCCGATGCGGTTGACGTACTCGTTCACGACCGGGTCCTGCACCAGCTTGACGCTTTGCTCGACCTGCATCGAATACTGTTTGCCAATCCTGATTTCGGTTTCGAGCGAGTACCAGTCGCCCAAGCCGCGCCCACCGATCTTGCGGTTGCCGATGGCGTCAACATCGTCCTCCTTGCCGTCGTGCTTGACCTTGCTGTCGTCGGGCTCCTGAATCGGAGGCTCTCCGATTGGAGCCGCGTCGCTGCCAGTCGAAGAGGAGTCCGCGGGCGGAGCCGGAGTGGCACTGGTGGGAGGATTCTGCGCGGGCGCTGGCGTCGAAGCAGAAGTCGGCTGGCTGGGCTGGGCAGGCTGCGCGGGTTGAGTCGGCTGTGCGCTTGGAGGCTGTGCGGTTGCAGGCTGGGAAGTTTGATTCTGCGCCAGCGCAGGCAACGCCAGCAGCGCCAGTAAACTCAGGGAGATCAGCAATTTACCAAACGACATTTGGACACACCGCGGAAACCCAGTCGGTTGAGACGATTATACCGCGATACCAGTTCGGCATTGACGGAGTTTCCCTAACGATTGGACGCGCGAGCGAGCGAGAAAGTTACTCGCTATTTTCTCCCAGAACGTTTGGGCTCTGGTTCGTGTCCGTTGCCGCGTGTTTCAGTTTTTCTGGCGTTGGCGATATGGTTACTAACCAGTTAGTATGGCCCCCCCCTACCCCCCCCACTCCCCCACTATGATCCTTTGAATCATTGGCTTAGGGAGAGTCCGCTGCCAAAGTATTGAATCATAATGACTTATAGATAAAGTATTCCGGAATAAGGACTTAGCTCCAAAAATCTCCACAAAAATGGGTTTGGGGCAGCTTCGAGGGCCGTTTTGGGAAACCGGCACACTGATAGCTGCCCCAATCAGGTATCCATTATCGCGCACGCCGGGCTGGATATCTGTGATTCTGGTCATGGATGTCTGTGATGGAAAAAGTTCAGGGCGTCGCGTGCATGATTCTATAGGTTCTTCCCATTCCTCGGATGTGGGCGAGCGCCAGTACCGGCACCCGCCTTAGCCGCCATCGCTCGCTTCGATGTTTGGGTGCGAAATCTACGTGCGTTTGCAGCGGTCGCTTTCGGCGAAGCTTCGGGATGAAGGGCGGTGATGACGGCGGCAGGATTCTTGTCGATCACCGTGAGCAGAGTGCGGGCAGGCGCTTCTGGCGTGCGGCGTCCGCCTTCCCAATGCTTGATGGCATCCAGACTGAAGCCGAAGGTATCGGAAAAGCGGGATTGCGTCATGTTGAGCTTGTTGCGGATGCTTTTCACATCGACTTCATCCGGCACATGCACCTTGAAGCCTTTCCGCTCGCCTGCGAGAAAAGCTTGAACCTCATCCAGTCCGGTCATGAGCTGTGCAAAGGCGGTTTTCATCGTCTATCTCCTATAGCTGTCGAAAATATCGTCGGCGCGTTTCTTCAGGACGTTGCGCTCGGCTTTGGTCAAATTAGCCTTCTCGTTCTTCGGGAAGACAGTAATGAGGAAGACCGGAAATTTGTCGTTGCGCCAGATGTACACGACCCGCGCCCCGCCGCTCTTTCCCATGCCTTGGCGCGGCACGCGAACCTTGCGAAATCCGCCCGTCCCCGCCATCACATCGCCGCACTGTGGATCCTCTGCAACCATGGCCACAATGTTCTCACGCTCCCGTTCGCTGAAGAGCTTGCCAGCGAGGGCGATATAAGCCGGCGTTTCGACAACGGTCTGCCTACTCATCTTGTACTCCAATGGACACCTTCGGTCAAGAGAAATCGTATGCCATTGGACACCAGGCGTTTACTCGACCGTCCCACTTTTCGCAAAGCGCGAGAAGTGTGGCACCCGGCTTTCGTTTCGACAATCGTAAGAACCCTTATCTGTTCCGCGACACGCTTTTGAAGCTACTAGAAGCCGAGCATCCAGAATACAAGGAGCTTATCGCTGTGTAGATGGAGCATCTCCAACGTGTTGTGTAAGGATATTCCAGCATCCGAAATCTGTTTGCGTGCTTCCATCTGGCAACTTGATGGCATACACCACTTGCATGTTACCGTTAGGGTCAATGATCGCCGCTGGCACTTCGAATCTATGGTTCGGCTTCCAGCCTGGATGGACGACCCTCTTGGACAACTTGGGAACTTCGATAGCGAGCGGTGTGCTGATAAATTCTGGATCGGAGCATCTGAATACAACAGGATCAAGGGTGGAATTGTTTTGAACCCATTGAGGGCCGTGCTCAATTGTAATTGTCGAGCGAAGAATGCCCTCAACCCGTGTTACTTCCCACTTCTCCACAAATACACCATCCCGACAGGTTATTGAGACGGTATAGTGCTGCCGATCTGGGTCAAGGGGATTCCAAGGAAAGCCTCCCGCTGATCCTTCTGGGCCAGTTTCGGTGACGTAAACGTGCTTTTGCGATTCTCCTGCCGCCAGTCCGGGCGGTGGATATGGCGAATCGGGATGTGCAACCAACCACTGATGCTCTATGTTCTTGCGATCATTGTCATAAAAATCGATGTTGCAGCTATACGCGGGATTTGGCCCGTAGTGCTTAAGCATCATCATCCACGATGCAGAGTCGTTATCTCCCAGCGGCACGCCAAAGACAAATACAAGGCTAGGTATCCCCCTTGGCGCAGTCGGCAGACTAGAGGGAGATTCCTCGTTTGTTGGTAAGACAGACGAAATCCAGAGTGCAATTCCGCTGTAGGCGAATACAACCACGCAAAACATGAATCCGGCTCGCCAGAGCTTCCATCTGGACGGAGCATCCATAACCCACGAATTGCCGATGGCAATGAACAAAGTCATCAAAGCGGCCACGGCGAGTAAAATATATAGCCAGTGGCCCTTCAATTTGCCCGCCTTGTCCAGTACAACAAGTACGACGGCAAGGACGATGCCGGAAAGGCCGATGATGTCAGATAGTGAAATCTTGGGCATACGCTAGGATTGTACAACCCTGCGTCAGATGCACAATCGCGACTGAAGTCGTGCCCTTCCCGAGCCCGTCCGCGTGTGGCCCGTCCAAGCTTCGCTTGGGCGGGGCCTTTGACTTTCGTTATCCTCACAGGTTCTTGACAACATATACTGATAGACGTATATATGTATAGTGGCAGGATCGGAGCGTCAGATCGTTTGGGTCGGTTCGAGCCTTAGAGACCTGCGAGGGTTTCCGCGCAAGGTCCGGCGCGACATCGGACAGGCGCTCTACGCCGCGCAACAGGGCGAGACCGATCCGTCGGTCAAACCCTTGAGAGGTTTTGGCGGGGGAACTGTACTAGAAATCGTAGCGGACCACAGCGGCAACACATGGCGTGGGGTCTACACGGTTCGCTATGCCGAAGCGATTTACGTCTTGCACGCTTTTCAAAAGAAATCGAAGAGCGGAATCGCCACGCCCAAGCGGGAGATTGACCTGATCCACCAGCGATTGGCTGAGGCCGAACGACTTCACCGAAAAGGGATGAATTGATATGGCTACGAAAAAGAAGACGCCCGTCAGGGCGGAAAAGAGCAGCGGCAACGTCTTTGCGGACCTCGGGCTGCCGCACTCCGAACAGGAGCTCTTAAAGGCAAAGCTCACGCTCCAGATTTACCGGCTCATCAAGGGCCGCGACCTGACGCAAGCCGAGGCCGGAAAAATCCTCGGCATCAAGCAGCCGCACGTCTCTTTGCTGATGCGCAACCGCTCGGGTAGTTTCTCGGTCGAGAGGCTGATGGATTTTCTGACCGCGCTGGGGCAGGACGTGGAGATCTCGGTGAGGCCGTCGCGCCAGGATCGCGGCAAAGTATCGGTCGTCGCGTAATCGATGATGAAATCCGGCGGCACGGGGAGAATTCCCTGATGCGTCCTTGTTGTGCGCGAAGGGGGCAGGGGTCCTTCGACTTCGCAGGGACTTCACTTCGTGAAGTCCCTGCTCCGCTCAGGATGACAATATTGTTTGGGTGTAAGCGTTGCTCTTGCGCGGGCAAAAAGCAGGTCCTTCGCTTCGCTCGGGATGACAAAAGGGAGGATGTCGGGGCGGAAACAGGAGGTCAAAACCCCCGCCCTGTGTCTGCAAAAAACGCAGACACAAGGACGGGGCACCCCATGCGCGGTGCTCTCTACTACGTCCAGCGGAACCAGCGGAGAGCCAGGATGAAAGAGATGGCTCCCCAGAGGGCTAGGATTAGGAGGCGGATGGATTGGGAGTGGAGGGATGCGCCTTCGAGAATGATGGCGCGGAGGGCGTCGTTGAGGGCGGTCAGGGGCAGGGCTTGAATCAGCGGCTGGAGTTTGGCGGGGAAATGCTGGGAGGAAAAAAAGACTCCGGAAAAGATCCACATGGGCATCATGACGAGATTGATGAGGCCGCTGGCGGTTTCGATTTTCTGAGCGCGGCAGGCGGTTAGGAGGCCGACGGCTCCGAAGGCTACGCCTCCGAGCGCGGCCAGGAAGAGGACGGAGAGGAGCGATCCGCGCATCGGCAGGTGAAAAACTAACACGCCGAAGCCGAGGAGGGCGGCCACTTGAATGACGGTCATGAGCAGGCGGCTGCTGGTCAGGGCGAGAAGGAAATCGGTGCGGCGCATGGGAGTGGCGATGAAACGCTTGAGAAGTTTGCGCTGGCGCATCTCGACGAGGGCGAAGCCGATTCCCCACATGCCGGAGTTCATGAGATTCATGCCGAGCAGGCCGGGGATGAGGAAATCTATGTAGCGGGAGCCGGGCTCGCTGGAAATTTTATTCGACGTGGCAAGCGGGTCGCGGCGTCCGGCGGCGGCTTGCAGGGCGGCATCGATTTCGGAACGCGAGAGGACGCTTTCGGGGCGCGCGGGATCGTAATCGTAAGTGACGCTGCCGTCGGGGTTGGGCTCGACGACGAGATCGAATTTTCCGAAATGAAAGCCGTTGAGCGCGGCGTCGCGGTCGAGCACCGTTGCCTGAATGGAAGCGTGGGCCGGCGACGATTGCAAGAGAGCCATGGTTTGCGCGGCTCCGGCGCTTTCGACGACGGCGACCGAGGTGGTGTCGGCGGGCTTGTTGCGGAAGGCGATGCCGAGTCCGAGGGCCAGCAGAAGAGGAAATCCGAAGACCCAGAAGATGATTTCGGGCTCGCGTTTGAGCTCCAACATGCGGGCTCCGAGCAGGCGCCGGTAGCCCGACCAGCGGCCATTGCGGAGGGTGGGCGCTGCGGGCGCGGGCGGCTGAACTTCTGGGCGCGGATTTGGCGTGGTGGTTTCGGTTGCCATTTAATTCTCCCGCAGATGGCGGCCAGTCAGCTTGACGAAAACGTCTTCGAGGCTGGCCTGACGCGTGCTGAGGTGTTCGAGTTGCTGGCCTTGCTGGTCGAGCAAGGCGAGCAGCGCGGGAATGGTGAGGTGCGGTTCGCGCACGTTGAGGCAGATTGTCGAGGCCTCGTGGCGGACGGATTCGACGCTGGGGAGCGAGCGCCATCCATCGGTTCCTTGCCCATCTGAGTTTCCGCTGGCGTTGTTGCCGACTTCGAATTCGACGACGTGATGGCCGCCGAGGCGGTCGATCAAATCCGGCGGAGTTCCTTCGGCGATGATCTGGCCGTGATCCACGATGGCGAGGCGGTCGCAGAGGCGCTCGGCTTCGTCCATGTAGTGCGTGGTGAGGAGGACGGTGCCGCCTTTTTTCTGGAAGGCGCGAATAATTTCCCAAAGCTGGCGGCGGCTTTGAGGATCGAGTCCGGTGGTGGGCTCGTCGAGAAAAAGAATGCGCGGGTTGCCGACGAGAGCGGTGGCGACGGCGAGACGTTGCTTTTGTCCGCCGGAAAGTTTGCCCACCCAGGCGTCGGCTTTTTCGGTGAGTTCGAGTTCTTCGAGGACGGCTTCGGACGGGCGCGGCTCGGCGTAGAAACTGGCGAAGAGCTCGAGGGTCTCGCGCACGGTCAACTTCTCGGAGAGGCGAGTGTCCTGCAACGAAATGCCGATCCATTCGCGGAGCTGGCGCGGGTTGTCGGCCCAGGTGTGTCCGAAGATGCGGACCTCGCCGGAAGTGGGCGCGAGCAGGCCTTCGAGAATTTCGATGGTCGTGGTCTTCCCCGCCCCGTTGGGGCCGAGCAGGCCGAAGCACTCGCCGGCCTCTATGCGCAGGCTGAGGCCGCGGACGGCTTCGACCTTGGCGTCGTAGGTCTTGCGCAGATTGGCGCACTCGATCGGAGATGCCATCCAAGGATTTTAGCGCAGTCGCCCGTGACAGAACTCCGGTTGTTGTTTCTCAGCGTTTCTTAGAGTTTCTCAGCGCCGGCGAAAAGCGATAACCACAAAGGACACAGAGTTGCACAGGGGAAATCCTGCGAGACTGGGTATCCCAATGCGATCCTGGTGGATTTAGTGGCCGATGGGCTTTGGCGAGATCGAACTCACCGGCATGGGCGCGTCTCCTTTTGCGTCTTGCCAGAGGATTGCGTTTAGCTTCTTTGCATCGACCGCATCGGGTTTGGAAAAATCCATCCGCGAAGATTCCTTCGCTCCCACAGCTTTCTTCTGGTTGACCTTATAGATGAGGCCGCTGGTTAGATTGTGGTCGTCGGCTTGATATGGCGGCTGCGTGCCGGGACCGGAGAAAAGCGGCGCCATGAGCGGAGCGTGCGCGTCGAACAAGTTCATCGGAGGAAGGCCGAGCAGGGATTCCATGGTGTGGACCATGCTGACGGTGGTGTAGAAGCGATGGTCGACAAACGGTTGCGGCGCATGGGGCGCATATTTGCTGATGACCAGGGCAATGGAACGATGGGCGTCAACGTGATCGGCGCCGTCTTGCGCGTCGTCTTCGACGACGAAGATGGCGGTATCGTCCCAGTAAGGGCTGTGGGAAAGGGCGTCAACGACGCGGCCGACGGCGAGATCGTTATCTCCTACCGAGGCCTGAGGAGTCGGCTTGCCGGGGCGAGTGCCTCCAGTGTGGTCGTCGGGAAGATAGAGCAAGGTGAACTGCGGAAGTTCTTTGGCGGTTCCCCTGGCTTTCACAAACTCGTTGAACTCGCGAAGGAATTCGTCGGCGCGGAGCTGGTCGGGATAATCGGTGTTGAAGTCGGGAAACTGCGGATCGTAGTGGTCGCGCAGAGCGGCCTTGGTGGGCCGCGTGCGCTTCAATTGCGGGATTGCCCAGGGCCACGGGCTGGGGCCGCCGCGCTGGTTGCCGACGTTCGCGGGCAAGGGATCGCCTTGCTTGATTTCGGAAACGGGGCACGTTGCGGAACTCGGAGACGGCGAACCTTGCTTCGGCGACTCTACCTTCTCTTTCTTGCACCACACGGCGGCGATGAATTCTCCGTAGATGCGGTAGGTGAGGCCGCGGCGGGCGAGGTTGTCCCAAAGAAATCCGGTGGCGGGGTCGTCGATGTCGGGGATTCCCTGTTCGAGTGGGAATTCGTCGGCCACACTGCCCTGCCAATCATAAGTGCGCTCGCGGCTGCGGTAGCCGATGGGCCAGGTTTTCTCGTTGTAGTCGCTGGTGGTGGCGGCCGTGGACCAGAGATGGCCGTCGCCGGAAACTTCTCCGCTGTCGTAGAAATTGTCGAGCACTCCGAACTGCAGGGCCAGCTTGTGCTCGTTGGGCGTGATGTCTTTGCCGTACATGGTTAGCGATGGGTCGCCGTCGCCTACGGGCAGGTCGCCGAGAATCTGATCATAGGTGCGGTTTTCTTTCAGGATGTAAATGACGTGGCGGATGGGATTGCTGCTGCCGGCGAATGCGAACTTGCCGCCGTCGGAGTGGATGAGATTGTCTTCTTCGACCTGGCGCGTGTAAGCGGCGAGATTTTTGTCGATGTCGGCGAGGCTGAGGCGCTGAATGGAACCGCCGATCAGGGTTGGAATGTAAGGATGCTCTTTTCTTTTGCGCTCGCCCTTCAGCGTGCCCTGCATGTTATTGGGGCCGCTGCTTTCTCCTTTGGCCGTCGCAATGAGAAGGTCGTTGCCCGCGATGGCGAGCGCGCTAGGATACCACTCGGTGGGGATGAAGCCGAGGGGACTGACTTCATGGTCGTTTCCGCTAATGTCGAAGATCGCGACGGCATCCAGCGAAGCGCACCCGACTAGCAGGCGCTTGCCGTCCGGTGAGATTGCAACCGACTGCGGGACCGATCCCGCATGGCCCTGTAATTTGTCGAAGTTGGCGTGGAAAATACGATCTGTCTTGCGGCTTTTCAGATCGAGAGTAACGACGAAATCGAAATCCGTGTTGCCCAGAGTAACGTACAACCTATCTTCGCCAGCGCTGAGTAGCATGGCAGTAGGGTGACTACTGGGAGCAGTCGCATCCGTTCGCCCGAGCACATCGTACCAAGCGTCGACCTTTTCCGTTTTGAGATTCAATTCCGCCACCGACGACGAATTCCACAGGCTGACCCACGCTTTCGTTCCAGCTTTATTTGCTACGACCGTGTACGGATACGCGCTGGGAATATAGCGGCTGCGGCTCAGATCGAACGACTTTTCAATTTTTCCGGACGTCACATTTAGCAGCACCACATTGTCGGAAAGATTGTTGGCGATGAGCAGGCGGTCGCCCTTCGCTCCGGGCAAGACTGCGAATCCGGCGGGGAATGGAGGCGCTGTTCCGGCAGGAGTTGTGCGCAGGGCGAACGCCACTTTTTTCCCTTCCGCGATCTTCTGCGGCGGAATTTTGATGAAGCGCGCGGGAGTGACTTTTCCATCCGCGAATTTGTACATCGCGATGCCGTTGCCCGTGCTCCTCGGCTTTTCGCCGGTGGGATCGGTGATCGATCCCATCGAAGCATAGAGATGCTGGCCGTCGCTCGCAAACGCCAGTCCGATGAAATAACTTTGGCGCGTGGAATAGTCGTCGCTCAGGCGGTCGTCGGGAAAGTCGTGCAACTGATTATTGCTGAGATCGAGAATGGCGATGGACTGGCGCGCGCCGGTCTCTTGCGTACCGTATCCCTGATTAAGCAGCGCCGCGTAACGGCCGTCGGGGCTGAGGGCTATGGTCGCGGGAAAGCTGTTGGTGCGTGCGAGGTATCCGGGAACGGGGAGGGTGAGAGTTTTACTCGTCGGAAGGTTGATGCGGCGCGAACGGTCGGCAGCGCGTGCAATCACGAACACTGCAAGAAGCGCGGAAAGAGCTAGGACGGCAATAACAGCGATCTTTTTCACGAGCGGAGACCTCGAAAGGGTTTTACCATCCGCACGGCAGGTCAGGCAAACGGGCAACGCAATCTGGGGCAATGGGCAACAGAGAACCCACGGCTTACGCCGTGGGCTGCATTCTTGCGCCGCTTTGCGGCTGAAAACTGTGTGGGCCATTCCACCGCAACCAGCGCGGCAAGAGTGTTTCAGCGTAGCAGAGACGGGGCAAGCCCCGTCTCCACAGGAAATTCTGTCTTCTTGGTCTTACTTCGTCCCCACCAGATGCGCTTCCGGCACCGGCTCTCCGCCGTGAACCTTCTTTATAGCCATCAGCTCAACTGCTTTGGCTGCAATGTGTTCGGCGGAAACTTCAAACTCCTTGATTAACTCCCATGGAGCGCCCGAATCGCCGAAGCGGTCTTTCACTCCGATAGCGCCAGTAATAATGGGGATGCCGTAAAGTTCGGGCGACTCGGTGATGGCGCTGGCGACGGGCCAGGCCAGAGCGCCGATCTGATGTTCTTCGGCGGTGAGGACAACGCTCGTGTCGCGCGCGGCCCGAACGATGGCTGCGGTGTCCAGCGGCTTGAGGGTGTGCAGGTTGAGGATGCGGGTTTCGTATCCGAAATCCTGCTTCAAAATCCAGGCGGCACGCATGGCTTCGGGCACCATGGGACCGCAGGCGGCGATGGTGAGGTCTTCGCGTTCGTTACGGTAATCGGATTCGAGTTTGGTCTCGAAGGCTTCGATGAAGTTGGCGGCCTCTTTGCGCAGGCGAATGACGTTGGCCTTGCCAAAGACGAAAGGCGTCTTTTCGTCGCTGACGATGGGCGTGGCTTCGCGCGCGAAGCGAATGTATTTGGGGCCGACGTACTTAAGCAGCAGATAATCGGTGGCTTTGCGGGTCTCAACGATGTCGCAGGGGACGACGACCGCCATGTTGGGCAATCCGCACATGGCGAAACAGTCTTCGAGCGCCTGGTGCGTGGCACCGTCGGGGCCAACGCTGACGCCGCCGTGGGCTCCGGCAATCAGGACGTTGAACTTGCCGTAGCAGATCGAGGTGCGGATCTGGTCGAGATTGCGGGCGGCGGCAAACGTCGCGTAGGTGCCTAAGACGGGGAGCTTCCCTTCTTTCGCCATACCGGCGGCAGCCGAGGTGGCGGACTGCTCGGCGATGCCCATGCTGATCCAGCGCGCTTTGCGCTCGGGCTTGTTAGCGTAGAACTCGCTGATGGTGATGGAGCCGGAGATGTCGAGCCCGAAGCAGACTATGCGCGGATCGTCGCCATTGGCGGCGAGCGACTGTCCGAAGCCGAGACGGGTGGGCTTCATCTGCACCTTCATGTTGTCGGCGGCGTTCCACCAGTAGTTGCGGTGGAACTTGGGCATCTTCGCTTCGAGTTTGGCTTCTACCTCGGCCTGATATTTCTTGGCGTGGGCAAAGAGCTGCTCGACTGGAACCTTGGTTTCGAGGCCGAGTTCCTTCAAACCCTTGTTTAGCTCTTCGAGGTTCGGCGTCTTGCCGTGCCATCCGGCAACGTCTTCCATGAAGCTGACGCCTTTGCCTTTGACGGTGTTGGCGATGATGACGGTGGGCTTGCCGTGTCCAGCCTTCGCTTTTTCGAGGGCTTCGACAACTTGCTTCATGTCGTGGCCGTCGATGGTAACGACATCCCATCCGAAGGCGCGATATTTATCTTCGAGGGGCTCGACGTTCATCACGTCTTTCACCCAGCCATCGATTTGCAGACGGTTGCGGTCGACGATGCCGATGAGATTGTCGAGCTTGAAGTGGCCGGCTTCCATGGCGGCTTCCCAGATCTGGCCTTCCTGCTGCTCGCCGTCGCCCATGAGGCAGAAGACGTGGTGATTTTTCTTATCCAATTTGGCGGCGAGCGCGATGCCAACGGCAATGCTCAGCCCCTGGCCGAGCGATCCGGTCGAGACTTCGACGCCGGGGAGCTTGAGCCAGTGCGGGTGCCCTTGAAACGGCGAATAGAGTTTGCGCAGCAGCGCGACGTCTTCTTTCGGACAGAATCCGGCAAAGGCGAGGCCGAGGTAGAGGCTGGGCGCCTTGTGTCCGGTGGACCAGACGATGCGATCGCGGTCGGGCCAGTCGGGCTTCTTGGGATCGTGGTTGGCGGCGCGAAGGTAGAGCGCGGCGGTGATGTCCATGATCGAGAGCGTTCCGCCGGCGTGTCCGGACCCGGCTGCGCACAGCGCGGCGAGATTGTAGCCGCGCATCAAGTTGGCCTGCTGTTTCAGTTCGTCGATGGTAAAAGAACGCAGGACTTCACCGGTGGTTGAATTCTGTATAGACATGGAGTTGCTCCTTCGCGGGCGCCGGACGTTGGCACTGTGTACAGTACGGAAAATGGCGCATAGGCTCGCAGGGAGAGCGTAATCGCAGCGCTAGCAGCGTTCAGTGAGCAGGATCACAGGTGGCGGTGATGAGCGTCGGCGCTCCGGGCAGACTTTTTTCACCGCCGAGACGCGGAGGACGCCGAGGTACCTGATTGATCGGAATTAGAGCGGCTTGATGTGCCGACGGATCCAGTCGAGGATGGGGCCAAAGCGGAATTCGTGCCGATCCAGTGACCCGTATATGAAGGCGTGTCCCTCCACGCCCTCGACATCGAGGTAACGGCCGTTGCGCCGCAAAAAGACATCGGAGGCGGTGAATGCGATGCGCTTGTTGCCATCAACGAATCCGTGATTGTTGGCGAGCGACTCCATCATCGCGGCCGCTTCTTCTTCGATGGAACTGTAATAGCCGGTCTGCGGACGAAAAACCGCGGCCTCAACCGTGCCCTTATCGCGGACTCCATGCATTTGACTAGCATGAAGACCGCCAAATAACTCGATCAGCCGGTACTGCATCCGGTAGACTTCCGCCACCGTAAGATATTCCGTCATTTATTTTGCGAGACGCTGCAACAGGTCGCGGTTGCGAGCCACCGACTGCTCGAAGGCATCCATCACCTCGGAGCGAACCAGGTGCTGCGAAGGAACGACGTTGTGCAGGTAGAACCGTAGCGCATCTTCCAGAACATGCCGCTTCGTTTGCCCGTTCCGCTCGGCCACGGCAACGAACTCATCGTAGAGCTGGGCGTCGATCTCAGGAGTGAACTTTTTGGTCGCGGCTGGCATTGTCCCCACCCCTCTTCGACTCCTATCTTACCCCTTGACCATGATGAATCAAGATAAATCTGTAGCTGTCCATGTCATTGGAAACACATCCATTACTGGATAGATTCCGCAATCTGCGGATCAACTTCATAGAGCGGGTGGGACATCGAGGAATTATTCATGGGGACTCCTGTTTATTCTAAACGAGCGGCGCGCCGACTTGTGACAATCATGCTAATTTTTAAGCTACTGTCCACGGCACTCCCGCCGCAACCGTGTTAGACATATTCAAGACCAGCGGGTTTGGGTCGATGGCCCTGACCAGTTGCCTGAGTTTCTGGAGCACGTTGGCAGCAAATGCTCTAGGGAAAAGCGCCGTATGTACGCCAATGTGCGGCTCCAGATGCAGCACGACACGCTTGGCAGGGGCAGCGATGGCGAGTGTCGCATGGTTCCTTTCGGAGGCGACTGCGCCCTTGGCGGAGGCATCCGCCAAGCCAGCTAGTGTATGTGACGCCTTGTCTGCTACGGTCTGTGGCAACCCCGTAATGTTGGAGGGCTTAGGCGGAGAAGTGATAATGCGGAAGTCCTTCGCTTCAATAAGCCAGACGGTAGTCGGAGCCGCAGGGTTTTCAACAGCTACCACGTCCACGCCCTTCTGTCCTCCAGATGCATTCCAAACAGTTGTGTAGTGTTGCCAGGTATCGTAGCGCTGGGCAGCCACCGCCGGCGTGAAAGTGAAGAAAAAGGAATCGACTTGCAGTGCGGGCATGCTTGATCTACTCCTCGTCTACGTCGGCTGTGGGTGTCAGCGGTACCTTCAACTCGGTGTCCACGTAGCGTTCGGATTGTTGCAACTCCTCGTCCAAGGCGGTGATATCGCCCACATCGTCCATCGTCTTGCCTTGGTTTACGGTCACCGCGCCTTCAGTGCCGATGTGGAGACCGAAGCAGCGTCCATCAAGCTTCTTAAAATCGCGCTGCTGTAGGATGTGCAGTTCCCGCAACAGAAAAAGGCTGTGAGTCGCGACAAAAACCTGAATTCCGCTTTCAGCGATTTGCAAAATCGTCTTAGCAACGGTTTTGACGACTTTGGGGTTGAGATTGGCTTCGGGCTCGTCCCAGAAGAGATAACCTTTATCGAGAAGCGAACCTGTGGCAATCAACCGGGCGACAGTTGCGAGCTTTCGTAGGCCCTCGGCGACAAGATGCATCTCCATGGTGCCGGAGGGGATGCGAAGGTAAAATTGATCGTGATCCAAAACAACGCTTCCGCCCATCGATTCTTCGAGGGGAACCAGCAGTTGCTTGATGCGGCTTTCGCGGGGCCCTCGCGCTAGGGGCACGCCGAGGAGTAGGCAGGTGTCCCGCCACGTTTCCTCGAACGGGAGGTGCGTCGTCTCGTAGAGGGAGACAAAGCCAGGATAAATTGTCAACAGCTCCCGCGTGGGGAGGAAAACCGGCAGCTTTTCCACCCGCGCCGATGGCGCTGTAACGACGGTCACCTTGGTTTTGGCCACCGTCGAAAACGTGAACCTCATGTTCAACTTCTGCGAGTCGAACCTATAACTCAACCGGCATTTGCCGCGGCCCACTTTGCGTCGGACTAGCCGCCCTAGTCCATCTGGACGAAACACCGCTTGCAGCTTCTCAGCCAACGCCGCTTCTAGCTTGGATTTGTTCGGAGGATTGGCTCCGCCATCTTTCGCCCGGGCGGCACTCACTGCGATGGCGGAGTAGGCCGCCTTCAGGATGTGGGATTTACCCGTCCCATTTTCGCCGACAATGACGTTAAGGTTCTTTCCAAATTTGAACTTCATGTCCGGAAAAACCGTGAAGTCCACGAGATGAAGTGATTTCAGCATGAGCGATTTCGATTCATCCAATCTACACGAAAAACAGAAATGCACCTCTGAGAAGGTTGTTTGGAACTCCGTTGAATGTTAGCGACTCTCGAACGCCATAGGTTACACAACCTTCATTTTCTCGGCAACAGACTTCTTTGAACTAGATTGACGCCAAAACCGCTGTGATCAGAGGGCAGCTTTGCCAAATTGCGCTTGCGAACTTCCGGCCAGGGAACAGTCTTCACTTTGCCCGAGTCCAGTTCCGCGACTCGCTTCCCGATCTCCGCTTCCCAAGCCTGTTGAACGCCCTCGTCGACCTTGCCCCCGAGATTGGAAATCAGCGATTCCGCCAACGCTTCCTGTTCCTCGACCGAGAGCGATAATGCCCGCTCTAACAACTTGCAAACTTCCGTAGTCATCTGCGTCATGCACACCCCACTTGGCCTATAGTAACGCAGTTGGCGTCCCCATCGGCAGTACCTCAGGGGCTAAAGCCCGCATTTTCTCAAGCTCTATACGGCACGGCTGAAGCCGTGCCCTTCCCAAAATCTTCTTAGCGAATGTTCTTCCCTACCCAGTCTTCGATTCGGACCAGCGCCTGGTTCAGGTTCTCCAGCGAATTGGCTACGCTGAAGCGGAGATAGCCTTCTCCGTATTTGCCGAAGGCGGTGCC
>JBEKQG010000013.1:0-32922 GCA_049519955.1 Terriglobales bacterium | reverse complement strand
AAATCGGACGTTCTGTGATCCAACGAAGGCATCCAGTACGTCTGGATGCGTTTGGTAAAAGTGGGTTCCGATGATCGCTTTTTTTATCCGAGATGGATTCGCGATCAGTTGCTGAAATATTGGCGTATTTGCGGATGCCCAAGCAACTGCGAACACCACACCCGGATATGTTTTTATCAACCGCGAGAGGTTACCAAGTAATGTACTGTTGCTAGTTATCAATTTCATTGAGCGCCTCGCTCCTGATTCAGTTCGACTAAACATCGCCGGGACAAGTGTACGTCCCGAATGCCGAATTGCTAAACCCGATCTTCGTCTCCGAGAACTGTCACGCGTGGTCGCTGTTTTTTCTTTCAGAACCCCTTCCCCGAATCCAGCAATATCGTCACCGGCCCTTCGTTGACCAGTTCCACCTGCATCATTTCCCGAAAACGCCCGGTTTCGCAGCGCAAACCGGCGGCGCGCACTTTCTCCACAAAATATTCGTAGAGTTCGCGCGCCTGTTGGGGCGGAGCGACTGCATCGAACGAGGGACGCTTGCCCCGTCGCGCGTCTCCGTAAAGAGTGAACTGCGAGACCACCAGCAGCGCGCCGCCAACTTCGGCGACCGATAGATTCATCTTTTTTATTTTGAGCGGGCCGCCGTCATCTTCAAAAATGCGCAGGCCGGCAATTTTCTCGGCAAGATAATCCGCATCGGCTCGCGTGTCTCCCGCGCCCACGCCGAGCAGCACCAGCAGCCCGAGGCCGATTTCGCCGCTGACGGTGGCGTCAACCGTAACTCGGGCGCGGCTCACGCGTTGCACTACGGCGCGCATTTAGCGGCTCGCCTCGCCGACTAGCGTCTCGTGTCCGGCAATTCGGCCTGGGATTTTCACGTCCAGATCGTGACATGAGTGCGGCGAGTTGAGCAAGAGCGCAACACGGAACCGCCCTGTAGAGACGGGGCTTGCCCCGTCTCCGCCGCGGAAGACGCGGCAAGCCGCGTCTCTACCGGAATTTCGCTGCGGCGCGGGCTCGACGGTCAAGCGCGTTTGGCCAACTTCAACTACAATTATGCACGCGGATTCCTACACTTTACAGTGTGTTCCTAGAATCGCGATCCCAAATACTCGAAGCAGAAAACTTAGGAGCGAAATAATGAAAACCAAGCTCGTACTCGCAGTCATCCTCGCGGGAATGATGTCCTTCGCCGCGTGCGACAACGCTAAGAAGACCGCCGCTGACGCCGCCATCAAGGGCGCCCAGACGGCCTACGCGGCCGTTGCCGATCAAGCCAACCAGTACGTGCCCGACCAGGCCAAGGATACTCAGACCGCTATCCAGTCCGCCAAGGACGCTTTCGACAAGGGCGACTATGCCGGAGCTTTCGAAGCCTCCAAGGCTCTTCCCGAAAAAGTGAAAGCGCTGGCGGCAGCCGCGGCAGCCAAGAAAGACGAACTGACGGCCAAGTGGACGGAAATGAGCGGCTCGATGCCTGGCCTCGTCACCGCCGTCGAAACGAAAGTTAACGCGCTAACCAAGAGCCACAAGCTTCCGGCCGGCGCCGCCGACAGTCTCGCATCCATCAAGCAGAGTTGGAGCGATGCCTCGGCCGCATTCTCGTCCGGACAGCTTTCCGATGCCATGGCGAAAGCCTCCGCGGCCAAAGCCAAGCTCACCGAACTGCAAACCACGCTCGGCATGAAGCCCGCAGCGTAAGTGGATCCGTGGCGCGGACACTGGTGTCCGCGAAACGCGCGCGACGATCCAGGGCCGGGCTGCCATGCACCCGGCCCTTTCTTTTTGCGCGGGCCGGTTTGACGCTCTCCCCGCCGCCAGTTAGGATTCGGTAGCAATCCCGGCAAATGCCAGCTTCAAGCCGCCGGTTTTTTTCGTTGCACCTTTGCATACTTTTCCGATCCCTTTTAGACTATGGGATTCGACATCATTCGATTCGTTGAGCAAGATGCAGTTGTAAATCAGCAGTCATTAAATCAGTAAACGCGGGCCCGCGACCCGGACCCGCGATTCCCAGACTTGGAAACGAGGAGAACATGGCAGCCGTTGATGAAAAAGTGAAACAGATTATCGTCGAGCAGTTGGGTGTGGACGAGGGCGAGGTCACGCCCAGCGCTTCATTCGTGGACGACCTGGGCGCCGATTCGCTGGACACGGTCGAGCTGGTGATGGCCTTCGAAGAGGCCTTCGATATCGAAATCCCCGACGAGGACGCGGAGAAGATCCGCACCGTGAACGATGCCGTCGAGTACATCGGCAAAAACGCAAAGGCGGGCAAATAATTTGGCGAGTAATTCAGAAAGACGGGTCGTCATTACCGGCATCGGCTTGATCTGCTCCGTGGGCACCACCACCGGCGCGGTGTGGGAGGGCCTGCTCGCGGGCAAGAGCGGCGTCGCCCGCATTACCCGGTTCGACGCCTCCGCCTTTGCCTGCCAGATCGCGGCCGAGGTCCGCGACTTCGATCCTCTCAATTTCATCGAGAAGAAAGAAGTGAAGAAGATGGGCCGCTTCATTCACTTCGCCATCGCGGCCGCCGACGAAGCGATGAAGATGTCCGGACTCCAGGTCACGCCGGAAAACGCCGAGAACGTCGGCGTGCATATCGGGTCCGGCATCGGCGGATTCGACGTGATCGAGCGCGAACATAGCGCGCTGCTCGAGGGCGGACCGCGCAAGATCTCGCCTTTCTTCATTCCCGCCACCATCGTCAATCTCGCCGCTGGGCACGTTTCCATGAGGTTCGGCGCCAAGGGACCGAATGAAGCGACGGCGACGGCCTGCACCACCAGCGCCCATTCCATCGGCGATTCCTTCCGCATCATCCAGCACGGCGATGCGGACGTGATGATTGCCGGAGGCGCCGAGGCCGCCATTACTCCCATGGGCGTCGGCGGATTCGCCGCCATGCGCGCGCTTTCCACCCGCAATGACGATCCCGCTCGCGCCAGCCGGCCTTGGGACCGCGACCGCGACGGCTTCGTGATGGGCGAAGGTGCCGGCATCATGGTCCTCGAAGAACTCGATCATGCCCGCCGCCGGGGCGCTCCCATACTGGCGGAAATCGTCGGCTACGGTATGTCCGCCGACGCCTACCACATGACCCAACCCGCGCCCGAGCACGAAGGCGGCTTCCGCGTCATGCGCAACGCGCTGCGTGACGCGAAACTCGATCCCAGCGTTGTCGGCTACGTCAACGCCCA
Source organism: Terriglobales bacterium (assembly GCA_049519955.1). Taxonomy (GTDB): domain Bacteria; phylum Acidobacteriota; class Terriglobia; order Terriglobales; family Acidobacteriaceae; genus Acidiflorens. The sequence goes on along the minus strand of JBEKQG010000013.1, from coordinate 29,719 downwards.
CGGCACCTCGACGCCGCTCGGCGACACGCTCGAAGCTCATGCCATCCGCAATTTATTTGGCACGAAGGTTCCGGTCAGTTCCACCAAGTCCATGACCGGCCATTTGCTGGGCGGAGCGGGCGGTCTGGAGGCCGGAGTGACCGTGCTGGCGCTGCGCGACCAGATTTTGCCGCCGACCATCAACCTCGACAATCAGGACCCCGAGACCGGGAACATGGATTTCGTTCCCAACCACGCCCGCAAAACGGCGTTCGAATACGCCATGTCGAATTCCTTCGGCTTCGGCGGCACCAACGGCGCCCTACTGTTCCGCCGCTGGACAGCGTAAAAGTGAACCAGTTCGCCACCTGAGCCTCAACGTTGCTTGGCTGTAATGAAGAAATGCTGCAAAGTCTGGGTATTCGGTGGGTATTCCAGCTCGTTGTAATACGGAATCGCCGACGGATACGATACCCTCGCCGCGACTTCGTACTTACCTGGAAGTATGCGCATACCACGCGTACTTTTCGGCGGGATCTTCAGTTCTTGAGTGGCCGGGCCGGATAGAAAGACCGTTACAGTATATTTTGTCCCGTTCTCAACTCTCATGCCCGACTGCCCACGCAGCGCCATTTTGGATTTTTGCGTTGGGGGCATCGCATTGTGCGGCCCTTGCCGGATCTTTTGAATTTCCTGCCGAATCTCTTCGTTCCCAGGATCCCTTCGGCTTTGGGCTACTGGGGCCTTGGCCGGGTTGTCCGCGGGGGCACTCTTCATGGCGTCGATCAACGCATAGAGCTGGTTCGTGTCGGTCACTTCGACATATGGCTCGCCGGCAGATTTGTTGCTGACCACGTAGATCGTCGGCGTATGCACAAGATGCAGACCGTCGCCTAATTCTCTGTCCGCTTTGACCAGCCCTGCCAGTTTGCCATCGGGATCGACCGCGAAGGGCAACCGAATATTGTGCTCGGCGGCGAACTTCTCCGCGAATCCTCGCAAATTCTGCGGATTGATCTCGAGGTGGTGCTCGAACACAGATTCCCGGAACGAGTTACCCGTCTCCTTGGAATGCGTGTCGAAGTAGCGCGCCAGCACAGCGGCCTCGAACGACCAGTTGTGCCCCTGCAAGGGAAAATCATGCTGCACAAGCGGAATTTTATAGTTCCGAGCGGCCTGTACCAACAGCGGCGCCACGCGAGCGCATTGCGGGCATTGAAGATCTTCGAAAACGACGAGGGCAAGTTGTGCGCCCTTCGGTGGGCGGAGAACCTCCGGCACATCCTGCGCGAAAATCGGCAGCGTGAGCAGTGCCAGATACACGAACGCCCGACTCGTCAAACCGAGATTCGGCAAAATAAGTCGCTGCGCCCATCGTTGAATTCTCATATCTTATTTGGATGCACATTGCATCGGAAACATTCCCATAGCAGCGAGTTCAGCCCATTCGCGTGCCGAATTCCAGACGCGCATTCCTACGCGCCCAGTTCCGACCGAATCGCCGCCACGATCGCTTCCGCCAGCCGGTCCATCTGCTCCTTCGACTCCGCTTCGATCATCACTCGCGCCAGCGATTCCGTGCCGGAATAACGCACGACCACCCGGCCATTGCCGTCGAGTTCCCGCTCCGCCGCCGCGATCGCCGCTTGCGCCGCTGGAATCTGCGCGAAGGGAATTTTCTGCCGTACGCGCACATTTTTTATCGTCTGCGGAAACACCTTCAGGTCGCCCACCAGATCGGCCAGCGGCTTGCCCGTTCGCACCATGATCTCCAGCACCCGGAGCGCGGTCAGCAGTCCGTCGCCCGTGGTCGCATCTCCATCGCGAAACAAGATGTGGCCCGACTGTTCGCCGCCCAGCGTAGCTCCCACGCGCTGCATTTCTTCGAGCACATACTTATCGCCGACATTGGCGCGCAGCATCCGAATGCCCGACCGCTTGAGCGCCAGATGCAATCCCATGTTCGACATGGTCGTCGCCACCACGGTGGCGTTGGCGAGCGCACCGCGCGCCTGCATGTCGCGCGCCGCCACGAGCAGCACCGCATCTCCATTCACCACGCGCCCCTGGGCATCGCAAAAAAGCGCGCGGTCGGCGTCGCCGTCGAAAGTAACGCCCACGTCGAAACGTCCCGGCTCGGCGGCCACAAAGCGCGCTACCACTTCCGGATGCAGCGCCCCGCAATTCTCGTTGATGTTCCCGCCATCCGGCGCGCAGTGCAGAAAGGCGGTGTCGATCTTGAGCGCGCCGAACAACTCCGGAGCTTCCGCCGCCGCCGCGCCATTGGCGCAATCGATGGCCACGCGCAGCCGCGTCAAATCCGCGGAAACGCCGCCGGCCAGCCAGCGAACATAGGCGTGCCGCAAACCTTCCTCGCCGGGCACGCTCGAAACCTCGGACCGAGGGCCGGGCGCAGGGCCGGACGCAGAACCGGGCGTGGCTTCCGGCGCCGGCGCTGCATCCGAATCCAGCAGCGCGAAGATTTCTTTTTCAATCGCCAGTTCGTGCGCGTCCGGCAGCTTGTAGCCGTCGCGCGAAAAAATCTTGATCCCGTTATCGGTCCAGGGATTGTGCGATGCCGAAATCACAACCCCGGCATCGAACCCCTGCGAGCGCGTCAGAAACGCGACGCCAGGCGTGGTGATGACGCCGGCGCTGCGCGCTTCCACACCCACCGATGCAAGTCCCTGCAAGAACCGGTCGGCAATCCAGCGGCTGGAGACGCGCGTGTCCTGCCCAATCACCACCCGCGCCTTGGGATTCACGCGCACTAGATCGTGCCCCAGCGCCCGCCCAATCCAATAAACACCGTCGCGCGTCAGCGGAAATTCCCCCGCTACGCCACGGATCCCGTCAGTTCCAAAAAGTTGTCGAGTTTGCGTCATGAATCAGTCGTTAGTCGTTAGTCGTTGGTCGTTCGCGGTACGTCGTCCGATTAAAATTCGCGAACGACTATCGACTATCGACTAACGACTGTCTTATTTTTTCTCGTCCCCCACGGCTTCCATGATAACCGTCACGCGAATCGGGGTGCGGTGCACAACCTGGATCAGCGGATCGGGGACGTATGCCTCGGTCACAAAAGAAGCCCGAGTCATGACGCCGCTTGCGTCCACCGGATCGGTGATCGCCGCTTCCACGGCTTCGACGCGACGGCGAGGCCCTGTGATGGCAACGGTCGGCGGATCGGCGATCGTCTTCGCCACCTTCATGCCGCTGGCAAAATTTCCGGTCACGCGCGGACGAACCTCGACCACGCGGGTCGCGCGATCGTCAAAGGAGAGGTGAAACTGGCCCGGAACAATCTGCACCACTTCCAGGTCCTCGGGAACGCGAACTTGGCGATTGGTCAAATCGAAGGTCCGTTCGCCCGGGTGAATGCCGGACAAGTCGATCTCCGCGCGCACATCGCCAGCCTGCAAGCGATGGATCGCGCGCTCCGGCCCCCGCACCCGTATCTGCGCTTCGGTGTAGCTGGCGGAATCGATCTCCAGATCGCCGGGAAGATTACGGAATTCGATTGGGACCTTCATCTCGACTTCGGCAATGGGATCGTGCGCCACCAGGGACCACAGGCCGATGGCAAGCAGCAGGGAAGCCAGCTTGAGCCAGAAATTGTGAACGAACGCGCGCTGCACTATGCCCGCCATGATCAGTCGTCCCTTCCGGCATTCTGCCTGCGGGCGAGATTGGAACTGGGCGGCTCCTCTTCGATGAAGCCCTCCTCCAGCGGCGGCAGCGTGGACGTGGGCGCATAGCGGCGCAGCAGGCTGCTCAACCGCTCGCGCAGACGCTCCACCGTCATCTCGCGCTCAATGCTCCCCGCCACCGCCATGCTGATCGCCCCCGTCTCTTCCGAAACGATGACGGCGACCGCATCGGTTTCTTCCGTGATCCCGATCCCCGCGCGATGCCGCGTCCCCAGTTGGGTCGAGAGCACCGGGTTCATCGACAACGGCAGAAAACACGCGGCGGCGGCGATGCGGTCCCGCTGCACAATCACGGCGCCGTCGTGCAACGGCGCGCTCGGACGAAACACCGTGGCCAGCAGGTCGTACGACAGCCGCGCATCGAGTGCCACGCCGCTCTCAATATAGGTGCGCAGCCCGATCTCGCGCTCGATCACGATCAGCGCGCCCGTCTGATTTTGCGAAAACAGATTCGCCGCCAACACTATGTCGTCGTAAACGTCGGCCACCGAACTCGAAGATCTCATCAGCGAAACCCGGCTCCCCAGGTTCGCCAGCGCGTGCCTTATTTCCGACGCGAAGAGCACGATCAGCGCGAAAACCACATACGGCAGCAGCGTGCTCAGCAGCCAGTTCAGCGTGCGCAATTCGCCCAGTCGCGCCAAATAAAACGCCAGCGCCAGCGTCCCCACTCCCAGCAGCATCGGCGCCGCCCGCGTGCCCCGCACCAGCCCAAGAAACTGGTAGATCAGGACCGCGACCAGCACGATGTCCAGGATCGAAACGACCGAGATGTGCGACCACACCAGCGACGGCGTCACGACACCCTCACGTCAAAAGTTAAGTCGAAAGTCGACTTGGCCTTCATTCTAATGCAGCGCCGCCCGATTCCCGCCAGATTCCAGCCAGATTATGGTCTGCCGGAATTTGCTTCGCTGCGCTCGGTCGCCGTCACGCGCGCCCGCATCCGTCCCCGAGCCAGCCGCGCCGTCACTTCATCCCCAGCTTTGAGCCGCGCCGCGTCTTTCACCAGCTTGCCTTTCGCGTCAAACACCAGCGCGTAGCCGCGGTTCAGGATCGCAACCGGCGAAAGCGCCTCCAGGCTTGCGCTTTTGCGATCCAGCGCCCCGCGCTTCTCCAGCATCCGCGTCTGTGTAGCGGCTGCGAGATTCGCGACGAGTGCCTCCAACCGCTGCCTCACTGCCGCCAACCGCCGTCGCGCGTCATAGTGCCGGACGGCCGCGGCAGCATTTTCCCATCTCCGATGACATCGCTCCAGAATCTGCCGCTCCGCCTTTTCCAGCCGGAAGCGTTGTTCGTCCACCTTCTGCTGCCGACGGTGGATGCCGTCCATCATGCGCGCAAACGCCCCGTGCCGCGCCCGCTCCGTCAATTCCTGACGCGCCATCAGCAGCCGGTAGCGCACCACTCGCTCCAGCCGCCGCTGCAAATCCTCCGTCTGCGCTTCGATCTCCTGCCGCGACCGGATCACCAACTCCGCCGCCGCCGAAGGCGTAGGCGCGCGCAGGTCGGCGACAAAATCCACAATCGTGAAATCCGTCTCGTGCCCAATCGCCGAAATCACCGGAATCTTCGACTCCGCAACTGCTCGCGCCAGCCCCTCGTCGTTAAATGCGGCCAGGTCTTCCGCCGAACCGCCGCCGCGCGCAATGATGATGACTTCGACCGCGCCGCCGCGACGCAACTCTTGATTGAAACAACGCAGCCCGGCCATCACCTCGCCCGCCGCCGCGTCTCCCTGCACCTGCGCCGGATAGATCAGCACATTCGCCGAATGATGCCGCCGCGCCAGAATATTCAGAATGTCGCGCAGCGCCGCTCCCTGCGGAGAAGTAATAACGCCAATTCTCTGCGGCAACGGCGGGATCGCCTTTTTTCGCGATGCCTCGAACAATCCTTCCGCCTGCAATCGCGCCTTCAATTGCTCGAACGCCAACTGCAACGCGCCCGCGCCCTGCGGCTCCATGAATTCAGCCGAGATTTGCAGCTCTCCGCGATCCTCATACACCGTGACGCGCCCGCGCACCGTGACATGCAATCCGTTCTCCGGACGAAACCGCAGCAACTTCGCCGCCGACCGGAACATCACCACCCGCATCTGCGCGCCTTCTTCCTTCAGCGTGAAATACAAATGGCCCGAGTCGGGGATGCGCAGATTGGAGATTTCGCCTTCCACCCAGCAATCCGAATACTCGCGCTCGACGTGCGCCCGCACCGCCACGACCAACGCCCGCACCGTCCAGATGCGCCGCTCCGGAGCCTGAAATTGAAACCCGAGTTGGTCCGCCATCCTCATGTCGTCAAGGTTTCCCCTGTGCAACCCTGTGTCCCCTGTGGTTCGAGCTTTTTTCCCTTTCTGCTGCAACCCGCCCTCAGAAATTTAGCCTACACTTTCCTTAATGCTGGGGTTCACGCCCGAACTTCTTTGACTGGTACGATCCGCGCGACGCGGGCCATGACCTTCTTGTCTTGCTCGGATTTCTTTAGGTCGTAGGCGGCCTGCAACCGCATCCACACTTCCGGCGAGCCGCCAAACAGGCGGGCCACCTTCAGGCACATCACGGCAGACAGCGGCTTGCGTCCGGCCAGAATGCCGTGCAACATCTGGCGCGACACGCCCAGAGCTTTGGCCGCGGCCGTTACCGACAACCCCACCGACGGCAGAATATCTTCCTTAATGATCTCGCCCGGATGGATGGGTGGCAGCCCGCTCTTTCTCTCCATAACGTTCTCCCTAATGGTAGTCCTCAAAATCGATGTCCAAAGCGTTTTCGCCCGACCAGCCGAAAGTGATCCGGTAGTTTCCTGTCACGCGCACCGACCAGCGTTTTGGCTTGCCTTGCAGTCCGTGGAAACGAAAGCCTGCGATGTTCATGTCCTCCGGCTGCCCTGCCACTTCCAGCAATTGCAGGATGCGCACGCACTTCCGGATGTGATCGGCGCCGATCCGGCGTGTCTTGCCGGTGAGGTAGATTTCTTCAAGCCCCTTGTGCCGGAAGCCGCCGGTCATTTTTTCAGTGTAAATTGGATAGTTGACAGGTGTCAACTAAATAGTTGTCTCTTCGGTCGATAGTCCACTCGCGTAGGGACAGCCGCCCCCGGCTGTCCAGCCGAGCGCAGCTCGGCAGCGCCCACGGAGAAACTTGACTGGCACGGGTTTGGGAAAGGGCACAACTTCACCAGCTGCGGAGATTCGCATTTCCCGGAGAACCCAGCCCCGGAGGGGCGAGCCAGCTTAGCCCCGCGCTTCAGCGCGGGGCTAGGATGAGGAGAACCGCTAAGTCCCGGAGGGACGACCCAGTTCTCGTCTTCCCATAGCCCGCTACCGCTTCATCCGCCCAATCAAGAAAAAAACAACAGAAAGCGCCACGCTAATCAGAATGCAACTCGCCAGCGGAAAATAAAAAGTGGTGTTCTTGCCCCGATACAGGATGTCCCCCGGCAACCGTCCCAGCGGCACCCCCGTCCGCCCCAGCAGCAAGACGACGCCCCCAATCACCACCAGGGCCACGCCAAGTATCACCAGTATCCGTCCCATCTCCGCCATGCTGAGAGTTTAACTCCGCAGGTTACTGAACTGCGTGTGGAATAGTTGGTGCAAGCGCCTGCTTACGTCAGGTATGCTTTCGTTTCCGCCTCATTCTTGAAAATGAACGAACATATATACGATCAGGTGCCGTCGGATTCCGAGATCCGCGATATTTTGATCGAACGAATCGATAAGCAGCGGCAAAGCGTTGGTATCGTATTGGGCGTTATTGATTCGACGGGACGCAGGACCGTCTCATATGGGAGGTTAGCTAAGGAAGACGAACACCTACCCGACGGGAACGCCGTTTTCGAAATCGGCTCGGCAACGAAAGTATTTACCGCGTTGCTTCTGGCGGATATGGTCGAGCGCGGCGAAGTCCTTCTGATCGATCCGGTGGCAAAACACTTGCCCCCAGATATCAGGACACCGGAGCGCGGCGGACGGCAGATTACATTGCAGGACTTGGCGACCCACACGTCCGGCTTGCCCCGTCTTCCATCAAACCTCAAGCCGAAGGATCGGTCGAACCCGTACGCAGACTATTCCGTCGAGCAGCTTTATGAATTCCTGTCCAGTTATATACTGACGCGCGACATAGGCTCGCAGTATGAATATTCAAATCTGGGCGGAGGGCTGCTCGGCCATGTTCTGGCGCAGCGTGCGGCCATGGATTATGAGGCGCTAGTGCGGGAGCGAATCTGTGACCCTCTGCACATGGACAGTACCCGGATCACGCTTTCACCGGAAATGAAGTCGCGGCTCGCCATGGGATACAACTCGGCCCTGGAAGCCGTTCCCATGTGGGACTTGCCAACTCTCGCTGGAGCTGGCGCGTTGCGCTCCACAGCCGATGATTTGCTCACCTTCCTCGCTGCGAACCTCGGCCACACGGAGTCGCCCCTCGCTTCAACGATGGCGAGAATGCTCGAGATACGCCGCCCAACGGGTGTTCCAGGATTGGAGATTGTGCTTGGGTGGCACGTTCTAACGCGCGATGGTCGCGAGATAGTCTGGCACAACGGCGGCACGGGCGGGTTCCGATCATTTATCGGTTACGACCGGAAAAGCCGCGTTGGTGTCGTTGCACTGTCGAATGCGGGAACGGTAGCGGGTGTGGATGACATTGGGATGCGCATGCTCGTGACGCGAATCAAGAGGGACTGATAGTTGTCGAAATATCGCCATTTCACCAATCACCCTCAGGGCTCTTCTATGGGACGAATACATGTAATCTAGATTGCACAGCAAGATTTGAACGATGACGATTCTCGAAACGTCCCGCCTTCAACTATGCCAGTTCACTTTGTAAGACGCCAACGCTCCCGCCCCACCCCTTTCCATCCCCACCGCATGCGATAAACTCAAACCAGCCCAAGCCATCGCATGAACAAAGCCACGATCCTGTTCAATCCCAACTCCGGACGCCGCGGAAGAAAACGCGACGCGGAATTGAACCATGCCATCGGCATCATCCAGTCGGCCGGAGTTCACACCGAGCTTACCGTTTGCCGCTCCAGCCAGGAGGCGACCGACAACGCCCGCTGCGCCGTCGCCGCCGGCAGCGACACCGTCTTTGCCTGCGGAGGCGATGGCACCATCCACGATGTCATCCAGGGATTGGCCGGCACGCCCGTCGCGCTCGCCATTCTCCCCTTCGGCACCGCCAACGCCCTTGCCCACGACCTCAAAATTCCGCTCCGCCCCAGCGCCGCCGCCCAGGCCGCCGTCACTGGAACCCTCCGCCGCATCCCCCTCGGCCGCATCGAGTACGAGGATTTCAACGGCAAATCCGCCGCCCGCTACTTCACCGTCGCCGCCGGAATCGGCGTGGACGCGCACCTGTTCTACAAACTGACCGCGCAACTCAAAAATCGCTCGGGCATGACCGCCTACTATCTCAAAGCCTGGCAGTTATGGGCGACTTATAACATGCGCCGCTTCGAGGCCGAATATTCGAATGGAAGCGGCCATAAGCAGCGAGCGCTACTTACCGAACTCCTGGCGGTGAGAATCAAATTCTTCGGCAACATCCTGCGCGAACTCGTTCCCGGAGCGTCGCTCGACTGCGGCCATCTGCGCGCCGTTATGTGCCGCACCGCCAGCCGCAATGCCTATCTGCAATATGTCGCCGGAGCGCTGCTCGGCCGCCAATGGAAAATCAAGGGCATCGATCTGGTGAGCTGCTCCGAGGTCGTCTGTAAGTTGCCAGAGCCAGTGGACGGACATAACAACGAGTGCATCTACGTCGAGGCCGACGGTGAACTCGTTGGACGCCTGCCCGCCCGCATGACCATGCAGCCCGATGCGCTGTCGCTCGTGGTGCCCGCATGAAGCTGCCGTAGAGACGGGGCTTGCCCCGTCTCGGCAGCCCACTATACCCTCGACAAGGAGTAAACGAGGAAACTTGGAACCCGTCACCCACTTCTTATTCGGCGCCACCATGGGCCGCGCCGGTCTCAATCGCAAGACGGCGCTCGCCACCGCGACGTTGACTCTGGCCGCCGAAGCCGCCGACCTCGACGTCTTCAGCCGCTTCGGAGGCTCCGCCTTCGCCTTAAACCATCACCGCGGATTCACCCATTCGTTCCTCGGCATCCCGCTCGTCGCCGCCGTGGTGGTTGCGTTCGTCTATCTCATCTGGCGGCTGCGCGGACGCAAAACTCGCAATCCCAACCTTCCTCCGCGCTGGGGATTGCTCTTCGCCTACGCCTGCCTCGCCGGCCTCAGCCACCTTCTCCTCGACTTCACCAACAACTACGGATTGCGTCCCTTCTGGCCGTTCTCCGAGCGCTGGATTTCCTGGGACATCGTCTTTATCGCCGAGCCCGTCATCCTCGTCGTGCTCACGCTCGGCCTCATCGTCCCCGCATTGTTTTCGCTCATCAACGAAGAGATCGGCGCGCGCAAGAAAAACGCGATGCCCGCCGGAAGACTCGCCGCGACCGTGGCGCTCGTCGCCGTCTTCGCCTACTGGGGCCTCCGCGACTTCGAGCATCGCCGCGCCCTGGCCGTGCTCCAAACCCGCACTTACAACGGAGCCGATGCCATCCGCGTTTCCGCCTACCCATACTGGGTCAATCCGTTTCGCTGGCATGGCGTCGTCGAAACACCCGCCTTCTTCGCCACCATGGACGTCGATTCGCTGAACTTCCATTCGATGTCTCCCGAGGTCGATCCCGATGGCCGCATGCAGCTTCGCTACAAGCCCGAAGAAACACCTGTAACTCTCGCCGCCAAGAAAACCTATCTCGGACGCGTCTACCTAAGCTGGGCCCAGTATCCCGTAACCGAAACCGAGGAGCTGCAGAACGATCTGGCGAACGGTCCCGCGATCAATCCAGATGCCACCGCCCGCGCCGCCTACGCAGTCCGCTTCCGCGATCTCCGCTACGACTCTTCCGGAAGCAGCCCGCGCGCCCCCCTCGGCGCAACCGTTTTTCTTACCCGCGATCTGCAAGTTGTGGACGAACGCTTCGGAATGAGGAGCCGCCATCAGGGCAGAAATGGGGAATGAGTCAAACGTCATTTCTCGGGAGACAACACACCCGTCTCTGGAGGCAACAGACCCGTCTGCCGCATCACCTTCAACATGTCGAACACGTTCCACTCTTCACAGATCTTGCCGTCTTTGAAACGGAAGATGGTTACTCCGTCAGCCGCGATCTTCTTGCCCGTTGCCGGAAACCCCATCCCAGCCTGAGTGTTCGTACCACTCAGCGTAAAATGCACGGCTACCAGATCCCCCTCTGCGACCATCCGGTTCACCCTGAAGCTCATGTCCGGCAGAGCCTTGCGTTCGCCCCGGGCATAGGCCATATCCTCCTCAAGTGTTACGGTGAGGTCGCCGGCATGGGCCACGAAATCCGTGGTGTGCGACTCCGAATACTTCTCAAGTTTCCCTTGGCTGAGCACTTCTTCAAAAAAATTCCGGGCTACCTTCTTGTTTCTTTCCTGCTCGCTCGCTGATTGCGCAAAGCCGGGAAGAGTGAGGGCGAGGAATAAGATCGAAATCAAACCTTTTCGCATATTTGCACTCCGCGGGGAAAATCCCCGGTAATTAATGTAACATATGTTACACTAATTAGAAAGCGGAACGAAATTCCCATGGCTAGACCGCCCGCACCCCACATCCGCGCCCGGCTTCGCGATCAGGCTGTTGATTATGTGCTCTCGCACGGATTCCGCGACCTGGCCCTGAGACCCCTTGCCCAAGCCCTGAAGACGAACGCCCGCATGCTTGTCTATCACTTTGGATCGCGCGAAGGATTGATGCGCGAGATCATTGCCGGCGTGCGCGAACGTGAAGATGCGCGCGTCCAGGCCTGGTTCCGGGCCGCGAAGCAACCACGCACGCTATCCGAGTTCATGCGCTGGCTCTGGCAGCGGATGAGCGCGCGATCCAAGCCTCAACTGCGCCTGCTTTTCGAGCTCTACGCGCTCGCCCTCCGCCACCCGGAGGACTATCCCGGCGTTCTCGAAGATCCGCTCGTCTATTGGAAACGACTCACAAAGAGGACGTCCCGGCAATCGAAAGCCGACGAGGCCGAGGCAACGCTGCTCCTCGCCGCCACCCGAGGGTTGCTCCTCGACCTGTGCGCAACCGGAGATCGAGCTCGCGTCGGACGCGCTATGCAGCTGCTGGCTCAGTCTGTCGAATCGCGTTAGCAGCAAGAACCCCGGGGAATCGCGACACGGAAGGCGAATCGATCGCCGAAGAACCGGTGGAACATGTCACACCCTGAGACCGAGTTAGCGGAGTCGCTTGACCGCAAGCATCCGCTCGCGCAACAATTCTAAACAGTTCTCCCGAGGTGAATATGTTGGCTTATCTGTTTGTACTCTTCGCGGTCGCCGTTCGCTTTATGCCCCACCCCCTGGCCTTTACTCCGGTGGCGGCGGCGCTGCTCTATTTTGGCGCGCGCGGCCCGAAACGCCAGCTATGGGTGCCCTTGGTGTTGCTGGCCGCTGCCGATGTCGTCCTTACCAAAGTCGTCTACTCGTATCCCCTCACCTGGGACCATTTCGTGACCTGGGCGTGGTATGCGGCGATTCTCCTGCTTGGCACCCGGCTGCGCGCAAACGCCAACTGGCTGCGGGTCGGCGGAGCCGCGCTCGCCAGTTCCGTCTCTTTCTTCGCGCTCAGTAATTTTGCCGTCTGGGCGTGCTGGGGAATGTATCCGAAGACTCTCGCTGGTCTCGTGACCTGCTACGCCGCCGGCCTGCCATTCTTCCGCCGCGGAATCGCTGGCGACCTGCTCTTCGCTGCCGTCATGTTCGGCGCGCCCGCGCTCGCCGCCGTGGCCGCCCGCTCCCTGCACAAGCCGCACGGGACCGCAGCCGCCTAAGTAGGATCGTGTAGGGACGGGCGCCCTCGCCCGTCCAAGCCGAGCGCAGCTCGGTCGCGCTTCGCCCGCCGCCAGACGAGCCACGCCGCCAGCAGCACTCCCGCTCCCACCAGAATCCCTATAAAGTGGTGCGCGAAAAGGCTCCCCGTCAGCGTCACGATCTCCGGCCCAAACCAGAGCGTCAACAGCGCCTCAATCAAAAAGCGCACGAATCTTCCCGCGAAAATCGCCAGCAGAAAATGCGCGAAGTTCATCTCAAATGCCGCCGCTGCCAGCACCACAATCTTGAACGGCGCGGGCGGCGGCAACATCGCCGGAAACATCAGCGCCCAGAACTCATGCCGGTCGAAGGATTCGTGGATCTTCTCGAAGCGCTCCGGCGAAAGCCGCTTGCGCAACAGCACCTCGCCGCCCGTGTATCCGATGACGTACAGCACGATGCTTCCAAGCGCCGACCCAACCGAGCCCAGCAGCACATAGAGGAGGAATCGCGAGCGGTCGTGGTAAACGTAGCCCACGAAAATCGGGTCCAGCGGCATGCCCAGGAACGAACCGTCCACCGCCGCAAACGCCAGCATTCCCCATGGCCCCAGGGGCGCCAGCACATGCTTGATCCAGTCGCCGTAGCTGTGGAGAAAATGGTTGATCTTGTTCAAGTCGGTAAGACCAGTTTACGCGAGAAGCGGAAGGCGGTCGTTGGTCGTTAGTCGTTAGCCAGCCCGCGCTGCTGAATTCGTTTTTGCCAACGACTAACGACCATCGACTATCGACCTTCATGCCCCGTCCGCCCCGCAATCAACTCCAGCGCATGAGGCAGCAACTCCACGACAGCTTCCAGCGACTCCACCGCTCCCGCCGGACTGCCGGGCAGATTCAGGATCAGGCTCGTTCCCCGGACGCCGCAGACGGCGCGGCTCAGCGCCGCGAAGCGCGTCTTGCGCGCTCCCTCCGCTCGCATCCGCTCCGCGATGCCTCCCACCAGCCGTTCGCATACCGCGACCGTCGCCTCCGGCGTTACGTCGCGCGGAGCGATGCCCGTCCCGCCCGTCGTCACCACCAGCCGCGCCGACCGGCACAACTCAATCAGTTTTTCCTGGATCGCGGCGCGCTCGTCGGCCACTATGCCGCGCGCCACCACCTGAAAATTGCGTCGCCCCAGCGCTTCCGCCACGGCCGGGCCGGAAAGATCTTCCTTTTCGCCGCGCGAACACGAATCGCTGACCGTCAGCACCGCCGCCGGCGTGGCACCCTCTGTCGAGGCCTCAGGTGTCGAGGAGGACATCTTCACCCTCGGCCGCCGCATCCCGCTGCGACTCGTCCAGCAGCCGCAATCCTTCCATCAGCAGGCCCTGCGTATTCAGCGTAGTAGTCTCCTGGTCCGACTTGCCGTTGAAATCGACCTGGAAGTTTCCCTCCGTCCAGCGCAGCACCTTGAAGACCGCCTCGTCTCCCCTAATCGGGCCATAGACGGCGTGTTTCGCCTGCCCCTGGCTGAAATAGACTTCGCATTTGTCGTCGCCATTCATCATCGTGAGCAGGCAACTCTTGCGTCCCATCTCCAGCGATTGCACCAGGTCGATCACGTTCATCTGCGACAAACTTCCGCGCAGGATGCCGTCGGTGGACGCCGCCTTGGCCAGTTTTTCCAGCGCGATCCGGTCCACCACGCGCTTGATCGTGTGCGTCGCGTCCTTCAGAAAGAAAGGTTTTTCCAGATAGTCTTCGATCGCGTCCTGCATCGACAATCGTTCGCTGATATCGCCCTTGGTCGCCATCAGGATGACCGCAATTCCCGACGTTGCCGGCCGGCTCTTTAGTCTCTCCATCAACTGCCGCCCGTCCATGCCCGGCATGCGATAGTCGCTGATCAGCACATCCGGCACATCGTCGATCGCCTTCAGCAGCGCATCGGCGGCGTCGCTAGCGACCGTGACCTCGCCCAGCGCCGAGAGCGCCTGTTGCAGCATCCCCAGCACCATCGGGTTGTCGTCCACCAGCAGAATCTTGACGTTGCTCGCCATAAATAATGGATCAGTTAGACAAACAGATGAATCGCTATTTCCGCTTCGCGCTTCTCCGGTAGTTCCCGTTCTTGCCGCCCGACTTGCGCTCCAACATCACTTCCCGGATTTCGATGCCCTTGTCGAGCGCCTTGCACATGTCGTACACGGTCAACGCCGCCACGCTGGCCGCGACCAGCGCTTCCATCTCCACGCCCGTCTCCGCCGTCGTCTTTACTTTTGTGGCAATGGAAACGCCATTCTCGCATACGCGCAGGGTCACAGCAATGTGCGACAGTGGCACCGGATGGCACATCGGAATCAACTCCGCCGTGCGCTTCGCCGCCATGATGCCCGCCATCCGCGCCACTTCCAGCGGATCGCCCTTCGGATTCGCCGGCAACGCCCGCAGCACCTTCGGCGACATCCGGACGAAGGCGCTTGCTTCGGCCACGCGCGCCGTTCGCGCCTTCCGCGACACGTCCACCATGCGGGCCTGGCCCCGAGCGTCGTAGTGGGATAGCTCCGCCATTTTCTTCGTCATCGCCAACAGGTTATCGTACTCGACAGTGCAGGGTGCGAAAAAACCAGACTTCGCGCCCGATTTTTGGTGGCGCAGCGGTTTACCGCTGCGACCCAGCCGCTCAGGTTCTGCGGCTTTAGTCACCGAGGTCAGCTCTTCACCGCATCATCACCGCCACCCATTCTCCGGCCTCGATCCGCTCGCGATCCGGAGGAACCACAACGTAGCAATTCGACCGCGCCTGCGTCGCGAGATCGCCCGACCCCTGCCACCCCGCCATCTCGACCTCGGCATTTTCAAATTCGCCCGACAGCACCGCCGGAAGAAATCGCTTCAATCCAGTCTTCGTCCTAATCTCCGATTTCAGCCGCGCGCGCAGAAAGACCAGCGGCTGCGGCTTCATTCCCGCCAGCCCTTCGATCATCGGCCGCGCGAACAATTCGAAAGTCACCATGGCCGACACCGGATTCCCCGGCAGCCCGAAGAAATATTTCTTGTGTGGCGCGGGCGCCCTCGCCCGCGTGCGAGCGGCGGATTCACCGTCAAAGCGGACTATTGTGTCCGCGCCGCACGAACCGAACACCACCGGCTTTCCCGGCTGGATATCCGCGCCCGTAAAATAAAACTCCGCCCCCAGCTCCCCGAGCACCGGCTTCACCAGATCGTACTTTCCCATGGAAACGCCGCCGGTCAGCAACAGCAGATCGCAACCCAACCCTTCTTCAATCAACTGCCGCAGACGGCCCCACTCATCGGGAGCGATCGCCAGCCGAACCGCCTCTCCGCCCGCATTCTGAACCTGCGCCGCCAGCGAATACGAGTTTGAATTCCGAATCTCGGCCGGGCCCGGCGTCGCGTCCATCTCCACCACTTCGTCGCCGGTCGAAAGCACGGCCACGCGCGGCTTTCGAAACACCTGCACCCGCCCCTTGCCCACCGCCGCCGCAATCGCGATGCCCGCATGATCCAGCCGTCGTCCCCGCTCCAGCAGAAGTTGTCCCGCGCGCGCTTCCAACCCGCGTGGCACAAAATTCTCGCCCGTACGAACGCCGCGCTGAATGTCAACGAATGTTCCGGCGGGAGTGTCCCGTCCTGAACGAGGAGCGTCCTGAGACCCGAGGGTGCCCCATCCTAACGCCGCGTTTTTTGCGGCGTTAGGGTGGGAACGTTGTGCGACCGTCGTGTGCTCCACCATCACCACCGCGTCCGCTCCTGCCGGCAGCGGAGCCCCCGTCATGATTTCCGCCGCCTGCCCGCGCTCCACCGAACACATCGCCGCCTCCGGCCAGTCGCCCGCCTTCACCTCGCCCACAACTTCCAGCCGCGCCGGAATCTGTGCTAAGTCCGCCGCCCGCACCGCATATCCATCGCGAGTCGCCCGATCAAACGGAGGAAAATCGCGGTCCGCCACTATCATCTCTGCCAGCACCCGCCCCAAAGCCGCCAGCAAGCCCACCGTCTCCACTCCTCCCGCATACACGCCCGCCGCATGTTCCTCAACCAGCCGTCGCGCCTCTTCAAAGCTCACGACGCGAGCCGAAGCCGCCACGGAAGAAGAGGGATGGGAAAAAGACATGGAAGAATCATACCCCGCGAAAGTTTGCTATGGCCTGCGGGTGTGAGTGTGTGGAGAAACTCGGTGGAGAAACGGAAGAGTGCGCGACTGTATTTTCTGAGAACTGAGAACCGGGAACTGAGAACTGTCTACCGCCTACCGCGCCAGTTCCTGCCCCAGCACCGTGGCATTGCTGGCGAAGCACAGCCCGGTTTCGAGATCGACCAGGCCGGAGCGGACGAGTTTCGCAATCTCGCCGTCGAAGTGTTGCATGCCTTCGTTCTCGCTACCCTTGATCGCGTCCAGCAGGGTGCGGCCCGGCCGCTCGCCTTGTTCCACGCAATCGCGAGTGCGCGGGTTGGATTTCAAAATTTCCACCACCGCGATGCGGTCGCCGCCGCCGTTGCGCGGTATCAGCCTCTGGGCAATGATGTAGCGGAGGGTTTTGGCCAGACGTTCGCGCACCGCTTGCTGTTCGGCGGCTGCGAACGTGCCCACGATGCGCTCCACCGTTTTCGAGGCGTCGACCGTGTTCATGCTGGAGAGCACGAGGTGGCCGTTTTCGGCGGCTTCCAGAAGGATCTCGAGGGTTTCGCGGTCGCGGATTTCGCCCACCATAATCACGTGCGGCGCCTGGCGCAGCGCCGCCCGCAGCGCCAGCGTGAAATTCGGCGTATCGCTGTGCAACTCGCGCTGATGCACCGTCGATTTCTTGTGCTTGTGCAGAAATTCGATGGGATCTTCGACCGTCAGCACGTGATAGCAATATTGGCTGTTAATGCGGTCGATCAGGGCGGCCAGCGTCGAGGACTTGCCCGATCCCGTGCCGCCCGTGACCAGGATGATGCCGTTGCGGACCTTGGCCGCCTCTTCCAGTTGCGCGGGCAGATGCAGCGCGCTGAGTGTCGGAACGATCGTTGGAATGACGCGCATCACAATCGCGCAACTTCCGCGCTGGATAAACACGTTGACGCGAAACCGCGCCGTTCCCGGCAAGCCGTAGGAAACGTCGCAGGAACCCTGCTCGCGCAGTGTATTGATGGCCTGCTTATTGTTGCCGATTAGGTCGGCCGCGATGCGCCGCGTGTCGTCCGCCGAAAGCGTCCCGCTGCCCGGGATTTCGACCGCCGTCAATTGGCCGTGGATTTCGACTTGCGGCGGACGCCCCGGCGAAAAAATCAGGTCGCTGACCTTATCGAACGCGCGCAACATGCCGGCCAGCAGCGCCGGCGTCGGGATCGAGCCGGTTCCGCTAATGCCCTCGAATGCGATCGCGAGCGGGGAATTTCCCGGAGCAGCCATTCCATGCACCCCCCAGTTACGGGCCTGGTTATCGGCAATGACACCACAGGGGAGAAACGGCGTCGGAAGAACCTATACGATGAATGTACCGCGGATACTCGCAACAGCGAAGGACAAGTAGGTCAGCAACCTCGGTAACTGAAGGAAGAGTACCCAGTACTCTGTACCCAGTACCCAGAAAAACCAGGCATCTGCCGCCGTGGTTTTACTGGGTACTGGGTACTGGCAACTGGGTACTGACTATTTCTTCACCGGCTTTTTCTTGGTTCCAAATCCCGTTTCCACGGTCGCGCCGATTTGAGCGAGCATGTCTTTCGCCGGCTGAGCGAACTTGCCGGTGGGAGCGAGCTCAAGATACTTCTGAAACGCTTCGGCTGTGCCTTCGGCCACGACTGTCTTGCCGTCTTTTCCGATGGTTTCCTTGAGGAGCAAGTTCAAGCCCTTCTGGTAGTACGCCTCGGCCTTGGTCGGATCGGCGGCAATCACTTTGTCCCACACCCCTATGGCATCGTCCGCCCGGCCCGCATTCGTGTAAACAGCGCCAATGTTGAACAAGTATGTGCCCGCGTCCGCCGGATTCAGCACGGCCGCCTTGTTATACATCGCCACGGCATCGTCGACCTTGTTCGACTTGTTGTACGCTTCGGCAAGGTTGTTATAATAACCGGCCAATGTCTTTTTGTAGTCGGCTTCTTTCTGCTCTGTTTCCGAGGCGGTCCGCAGATCGATTGCCTTTTGGTAGCTGCTCACAGCCATCTCGTAGCGCTTCTGCTTTTCGGCCGGATCGGCCTGCTTGGGCCCTGACATGCGGTAGGCGTCTGCTAGTTTGAACCAGATCAAGTCGCGGGTGGCGTCGATCTGGTTGGCAGCCGTCAGAGTAGCGATTGCGGTCTCGAAGTCGCCGGCCTCGCTAGCCGCGGCTGCGGCTTTGAGTCTTTCGTTCAGCGAGCCGACGGTCTTGCTTTCCTTCTCCGCCTTGGCGATGGCCTCCGCTTTCGCCTTGGCTTGTTCCGGCGTCATTCCCTGGGCCTGGGCTGCGGCCGACTGTTCTTTTTTCATGTCGAAGTCCTGCACAACTTCGTCCAGCTCCACCTCGACGCCGTTGAAGTGAAAGATCTCCTTGCCGTCCTTGCTGAGCTTAACGTTGTACTTGCCGGGAGCGATGCCAAGCGAAAAATATTCGCCCTTTTTGTCGGTCTTGAGCGTGTACTTGCGGCCGGTTTCCGTCCCATACCACTCCACTTCGGCCTGGACCATCGGTTTCCCTTCGATGTCTTTGCAAACTCCCCTGACGCTGCCCGTGGATTGCGCCAGCGCCTGCGGAGCGGACAGCCCCACGGCGAGCGCCAACAGCAGGAAAAGGATGAAATATTTCCTCATGATTTAGCCTCCCGGCATTACCTCTGAATTTAAGACCGTTGCTGCACCCAACTCTAGCGCAAGCGGGCGGCGGCCGCCGCATACGGAATGGGGTCCTCCGCGCCCGCTTCGTGAAACGCGCGCAGGCGGAGCACACAACTATCGCAGACGCCGCAGGCGCGCTCTTCGCATTGATAGCATGACCACGTTAAATCGAATGGGGCCCCGAGTTCAAGGCCAAGCGTCACAATCTCGTGTTTATGCATCGCAATCAGCGGTGTCACCACACGGATAGCTCCTTCTTTCGTGCCCGCTTTCACCACTTCATTGAACGCCCGGTAGTACTCCGGGCGGCAATCGGGATAACCGGAACTGTCCGGCTCGACGGCCCCTATGTAGACTTTTTCGGCTCCCAGCACTTCCGCCCAACTGACGGCGACGGCGAGAAAGTGCGCGTTGCGGAAAGGGACGTATGTAACGGGAACGCCGACGGGAACGGCGCCAGGAGCGCCCGTGCCAATGGCACCCACCTCCGGAACGGCAATGCTCGCGTCCGTGAGCGCCGATCCGCCAATGGCCTGCAGAGCTTCATTCCGCACCAGCAGCCGGTCGCGAATTCCGAGCCGGTCGCAGATGCTCTCGAACGACCGCCGTTCGCGCGCTTCCGTGCGCTGTCCGTAGCTGACGTGGACGGCAGCGGCCCGGTCGTCGCGCGCCGCGAGCACCGCGCATACGCAGGAATCCATGCCGCCGCTCAGCAGAACCACGGCGCCGCTGCGGCCGCTGGTCGAATTCCATGCCGACTTCGATGCCGAGTTCAATACCATGGCCCGCCCGGGAAGTGCCGCAAATGGCTTCTCTCTAATTCTATGACCGTTGGCGAGCCAGCAGGGTCACTCGCCGCGGGCCTTTTCCTGCATCCGCTTCACGAAGCTAGGCACGTGGATCACGGCGCGTCCCACCGTGCCGCGCCCGATCTCCTCGGTGCCGTCGTCGGCGCGGACGCGCAGGGTGTAGAAGCGGCCGTCGAACGATTCCAATTCCGCCTCGGCGTGAATTCTCATGCCGATCCCGCTCGCCGCACGGTGTTCCACGTGGATCGAAACGCCCACCGTGATTTCGCCTTCCTCGCAATACGGTTGCAGTGCATGGAAACACGCCGTTTCCATCAGCCGAATCATGTCGGGAGTCGAATACACCGGCGGCAGCTCGGGATAAAGCGCGGAGAGCGTGTGCTTCAGCTCGACGGTTTCCGCCGCCTCGCCGCGCGCGCCCATGGGGATGAGTCTCGCCATAAAATTGCGGGACCTACGCCGCCGCCCGCTCCATGCGCCGCGTCTCGAAGCCATCGAGCACGCTCCACAGAGCTTTGGCCGCTGCCTCGGCTGCGGCCAACGCTTTCTCGGCCGTCTTTGGATTTCGATCCGCTTTGACTCGCTTCTCCAATTGCGTTCGCCAAACCTGCGCGTGACACACATCGGCGGTCTTGTGCAAAGTGAAATAGCCACGGGTCTTCGCATCGGCGCCGTAGAGTTCGCGCAGGCCGCGATCTTTCGCCTGCGCCACGCGCGGCACCTGCGATTCGTAGGCATAAAGCGCCCCCAGCGCCTCTTCCGGAGTCCCGTCGCTCGCGACCCGTTGGAACCAGGAAATCAGCTTGCGGACCTCTCCAACCGGCCGCCGTTTCGCAACGCGGCTGCCGCCGACGCCTTCCACAAAATCGAGCCACAGTTCGGCGTGCGAACGCTCCGGCTCGCCGAAAAAGTCTTCGCCGCCCTTCTCGTCGGTCATATTGGCCAGAATCGCCCGCCGCAGCTCGCCCTCTTCCAGCCGCACGCCAAGCTGCGCCAAATAGCCGGGGAACGCCTCCACATGCGGGTAATAATCCTCGGCGTAGGCGCGCAGATCGTCGCGCGTCAGCTCGCCCGCCGACCAGGCTTTGTAAAACGGATGACAGAGCAAGTCATACTGCCGGATGCGCTCGTCGAGCAGAGACACAAATGGCTTCGTTTTCTCGATTTTCGCTTCCATGATTGCCGCGAGACCTTTCGCCGTACGCTCCACTATACGGACGCGCCCCGAGGACCGCAAGGTCGCCGTGTTCGCCCCCAGTCCTCACGCCGCCCGCTTGCTCTCCGGCCTTGCCGTCGGAGCCGCGCTGTCCCGGCAAAGATCGTTGCTACAATTGGCGTAGCCGTAGTCCCTCCATGGTTGTGGGTCTTGAACACGCGCACATGCAGACGTTTGACGAACATTTCGACGTTGTCGTGGTGGGCGCCGGTCATGCCGGATGCGAAGCCGCCATGGCTGCCGCCCGCATGGGGATGAAGACCGCTCTGTTTACCTTGAACGTCGATCTGATCGCGCAGATGTCTTGCAACCCGGCCATCGGCGGCATCGCCAAGGGGCACCTGGTGCGCGAAGTGGATGCGCTCGGCGGCATCATGGGCGAGATCGCGGACGCCGTCGGCATCCAATTTCGCCTGCTCAACACTTCGCGAGGCCCGGCCGTCTGGTCTCCCCGCGCCCAGTGCGACAAGCAGGCCTACCGCCTGAAGATGCGCGAAACTCTGGAATCGCAGGCGAATCTGAGTATCAAGCAGGCGGAAGTCGTCGATGTGATTGTGGAGTCGTTGGCCGAGCGGCAGTCGTTGGTCGTTGGTCGTCGGTCGTTCGCAGACCCCAAAGTGAATTGTCATTCCGAGCGAAGCGAGGAATCTGCATTTCCTAACGACCATCGACCATCGACTAACGACTGTTCCGCGAACGACCAACGACGAACGACCAGCGACTGCATCGTCCGCGGCATCCTCCTCCGCGATGGCCGCCGCGTCTCCGCCAATGCCGTCATCATCACCACCGGCACTTTCCTCAACGGCCTGATTCACTGCGGCGAACAGCAATATCCGGCGGGCCGTTCGGGAGAACCCGCCGCCGTCCTGCTCGGCGAAGCCCTCAAGAAGCTCGGCCTGCGCGGATGCCGCCTCAAGACCGGGACGCCTCCGCGTCTCGACGGGCGCACCATCGACTGGTCGCGCTTCCAGCGCCAGCCGGGCGATAGCGACCCCACTCCCTTCAGCTTTCGCACCCGGCGCGTGGCGCACCACGACTCGCAGACGCCGTGCTACATCGCCTTTACCACCGAAGAAACGCACCGCATCATTCGCCAGAACGTGCATCGCTCGCCGCTGTACAGCGGCCAAATTCAAGCGACCGGGCCGCGCTATTGTCCGTCCATTGAAGACAAGATCGTCAAGTTCCCGGACAAGCTTACCCACCAGCTTTTCCTCGAGCCCGAGGGCTTGAACACGCACGAAATCTACGTCAACGGCATGAGCACTTCGCTGCCGATCGATGTGCAACTCGCGATCCTCAAGTCGATCCCGGGCCTCGAAAACGCGGCCATGATGCGCCCCGGCTACGCCATTGAGTACGACTCGATCGATCCCACGGAACTCAAGCGCACCTTGGAAACGAAGAAGATCGCCGGCCTCTTTCTCGCCGGACAAATCAATGGCACGTCGGGCTACGAAGAAGCGGCGTGCCAGGGAATCATGGCGGGAATCAACGCGGCCCTGCAGATCAAGAAAGACCCTCCGCTGGTGCTCGACCGCACCGAAGCGTACACGGCGATTCTCATCGACGACCTGATTTCGAAAGGCACCAACGAGCCTTACCGCATGTTTACTTCGCGCGCGGAGTTCCGCTTGCACCTGCGCATCGACAACGCCGACCGCCGTCTCACTCCGCACGGCCGCCGCGTGGGCCTCGTCCCGGATGAAGCGTGGAAGGAATTCGAGGCCAAGCAGCAGCGGCTGGAAGAAATGAAGCAAGCGCTGGAACGGACGAAGCTAACCGCGGCGATGGCCGAGCAGATCGATGGGGTTCCGCTCGATCTGTCCTCCGCCGTGGCGCAGCCCTTGGCGCAATTGTTGAAGCGCCCCGAAATTACCATCGAGCGGCTCGTCCCCGTGCTGCTCGCGGTCTTCCCCGGCTTCTTTGAAAGAAACTCTGACCACCAGCCCCTGGCCGCTGACCACTTGCCCTCCGAAGTCCGCAACGAACTCAAGTCCATTGAAACGGAAATCAAGTATGCGGGATACCTGGACCAGCAGCAGCGCGCCATCGAACGGCTGAAGAAGGCCGAGCAGCGCCACATTCCCGATTGGTTCGATTACCGCGCCGTCAGCGGCTTGTCGCGTGAAATGCAGGAGACGCTGGGAAAAGTCGTCCCGCAAACGCTCGGCCAAGCCTCGCGCATTCCCGGCGTGACGCCGGCCGCCGTCTCCCTGATCAACGTCTATATCGAAATCCAAGCGCGACGGCGGGAGCAGGCCGCCACGCTCTAGCCTGTCCGCTCGCACGCGACCGCGGTCGGGACTTGACCCACGGTCGCCTCACGGCCGAGAGCCCGCCCTGAGCTTGCCGTAGGCAAGCCCATTCCTTGGCACTACCAGCGAACAGTAGGGTGGGTGTACTATTGGGGCCATTCTTGAACCAAAAGGACATTCCGGCCTACGGGCTAATTCTAGCGCCTCTCCGAAAGAGGGGCGGACAAGGAGAGATTTATGTCACCGATAATGAAGGTATGCACATTAGCGCTGATTGGGATTGTTCTGCTGTCCGTTGGCTGCGGAAGTTCCAATTCCAATCCAAACAAGCTAACGCAAGCCCAGGCTCAACAACTCGGGACTGAAACGTTTACGCAAGCCTTGGCGGCTATGGAAGACTTTGCGCAACAACAAGACGTTGCGGGACAAGTTCCTGACCCGTTGAATTCAAGCCGCAAGTCTAATCCGCTGGCGGTCCTCTCCAAGGTCAAGAGCATGGCATCGGTTACCTTTAATTGCCCCGATGGGGGGACGATTGCAGTCGACGGAACCTCAAGTAATTCTTCTTTTAGCGTAACCATGACACCAGCCAGCTGTTCCGATGGCACCCTCGTCCTAAATGGCAACCCGGACATAACCGTGAGCGGAACCGCAAATGACAACGACACAACCACAACCGTGAGTGTCGCGATCGGCGGGGATGTTTCATTCGCGCCAGTTACGACCGGTGCGTTCCCGACAGGAAGCTGCGGGTCCAATCTATCAATCAGTGCCGCTATCACAGATTCCACCGAAACTCTGGCCAGTTGCTCGATCACTGGAACGATGTGCGGTCAAACGATCAACTATACTTGCCCGGAATGAGACGGAACCAGGGTCTGGCCTGGCACTCGGAGATTTAACCGTGCACGACAGCGCCGACTGTCAAGCGCGCAGGAAGAGAAAAGAAAAGTAGACCAGTGGTCGGGTAGGAGACCGGCAATTGTCGGGGAGGAGGGTGTCTAGCGCCCAGGCCTGCGCCGCCTGAAAGACGGCGCGTTTAGGCCGGAGCGGAAGACGTCCTCCTCCCCGACGCCGCTTCGCCGTCGCGGGTTAGCGGGCGGAAATCGAGGCGGGCGACACGCGGATTTGGAGTTCGGCGGTGTGCCTCGCTTGCGTTTGTTCTGCTTCAGGCGGTTCTTTCGCCATTCCTCTCAATTGATATGCGTGAGCGACTGCTGCGCCTTGATGCTAAAGCGAACATCCGCGTTAGGATCCTCGACTTCTTCGAATGTGGCCATATCGCTGGGCAAGACATCCGCCAAAAGCCGATGCGCCTCATTTTCCAGCTTGGGACGAGAAAACACAGACTGGAACCCCGAATTTTCCGGTGTGGCCCGCCGCAAAATATTCCATGCGGCACGGTCGCTCACGAATGCGAAGAGTGTCGCTGGCGAATGTCGCCGCAA
The DNA here is from genome assembly GCA_049519955.1 of Terriglobales bacterium. GTDB lineage: Bacteria > Acidobacteriota > Terriglobia > Terriglobales > Acidobacteriaceae > Acidiflorens. The sequence goes on along the minus strand of JBEKQG010000013.1, from coordinate 4,635 downwards.
TTGTCAAAAATAGGCTAATTTTGTACCTGCCGGACATCGAAAAACTGCCCCTGCCACGCCAGAATAATGGCGCCGGTGGACCCCCGGTTCAAGATCGACGAATCTCGCGCAATCCAGCAGGATGTTGCGGGTAGTGCGCAGACAAATGCGCTCATTGCGCAGCGTTTTGCCGCTTTTCGCGATGCCGGAATTTTAGCCAAAAATTAACCGATGAAATCCTTGCGTGGGGGGCTTGGCCAGTCTATGCTAATGTCTCGGCGGAGCGTGTAATGTCCCGGGCTCGCGTGTTGAATTCCATGGCGAAAAAGGTAAGGGCGCGAGCTCGCGTGTTGATTTCGCTCATGGTAGTGGGTGCGTTTTTCCTGTTGGTGCCTACCGCTGGACCCACTCTCGTACCGCAAGCCGAACTCACAACCATCGTGTGGCCGACCGTCGAGCCGAGATTCGTGGCAGCTTTGGTTCTGACCCTGGGTCCTAAGTCTGTGGGTACCCCGCAGAGGACGATCGAGGAAGTTCCGGAGCAGGCATTTGAGAACGAATTAACCGAGCCCCTTCCCATTGCCATTCGCGATTTCGATCAGGATGGAGACTTCGGCTTTGCCGTCCGCAACAATATCAGCACCGCTGCCGTGTTTTTGGCGGCGAACGACGCGTTTGGTATGCCGAAAGTTCGCCGTCAACTTCTGTCCAATTGGTGGCGTTACCACCGTGTAGCATCTCGACGCCAGCGGGGACGGACTTGGAACTGGGCACGCTTGACTAGCGAGCAATGGCGCTGGCGCTGGCGCATGCAATAACGACGGCGATTTCCCGCCACGCCCGGGGCGAGTCTTGCCTCCAACGAGCCTCTCTTACTCTCCGCCAACGGTGAGCCCGTCGATCCGAATCGTCGGCGACGCCACGCTGCCGCGGAATTCCAAGTCGCTGCCGATCTCGGAAATGTTGCAAAAGATATCTTTGAGATTGCCCGCCACCGTGATTTCTTCCACCGGAAAGGCGAGTTCGCCGTTCACGATCCACATGCCCGAGGCGCCGCGCGAATAATCGCCCGTCACCAGGTTCGCGCCGTGACCGAGGAACTCGGTCACATACAGGCCGTCTTTGATCTCGGCGATGATCTGCTTCGGCGTCTTCGTTCCCGGTTCGAGAAAATAATTTCCCGGCCCGATTCCGGGCGTCCCAGCCAGTCCGCGCGATGCGTTGGCGGTGGTCTCCAGGCCCAACTTTTTCGCCGTGTAGGTATTGAGCAGATACGACTTCAAAATTCCATTCTCAATGACCACCGTGCGCCGCGTGGGAATCCCTTCGCCATCGAACGGCGACGTGCCGAAGCCGCCGGGCATGGTGCCGTCATCGACGACCGTGACGTTCGCTCCGGCAATCTTCTCGCCCAGTTTGCCCGCCAGAAACGACGCTCCCCGATACACCGAGTCGCCATTCACGCCCTCGAAAATATGTTCGAGCATGGACCTTGCGACCATGGGATCGAGCACCACCGGCACATGCGCCGTCTTCACCTTGCGCGCACCCAGACGCCGCAGCGTGCGCCGCGCCGCTTCTTTTCCCACCTGCTCCGCCGAATCGAGCTTCGCTAGGCTGCGCGCCACCGAATACCAGTAATCGCGCTGCATTCCGCCGTTCTCATCCTGCGCGATGGGCACAGCCGCAACCGAACAGTACGACCGCCGGTACTCGCCGACAAACCCGTGAGAATTCGCCAGCACTTTTCTTCCCGTCGCGGCGTCGAACGATCCGCCCTCGGAATTCTTGATGCGCGTGTCGGCTTCCAGCGCCGCCTTTTCCGCTCGCCGCGCATAATCGATGCGCTCGGAGCCGGGCAGCGAGTAAACGTCTTCGTGATAAAGATCGAGGTCGCCCGCCAGTGCCCCGAGCTTCGCGGCCTCGGGTATTCCCGCGTGCGGATCTTCGGAACAGATCTTCGCCAGTTCCAGCGCCGACTTCAACATGCGCTCGATGCCCGCGGCGGAAAAATCGCTCGAATACGTGCTCGCCGCGCGCTGTCCGAAAAAGACGCGCACGCCAATGGCCCGCGACCCCGACTCCTTCAGCGTTTCGACCTGTCCCAGCCGCACCACGGTCGAAAATTCGTCGCCCTCGCGCACCACGCACTCCGCTGCCGTCGCGCCGTCTTGCATGGCGCGGCTGACTAGGTCGGTGGCGAGCGACTTCAGGTCAGTGGATGCTTGCGAAGTTGTTTCAATTGCTGTTGTCATTTAATAAAACCTGTTCAAAGAGCAGGCGTTGCGTTTGTTTGAGGCGCAACCACTCGGTGGCTATGCCATGGCTCTTTTGTACTCGCACGCCAAACAACAAATTCGTCCTTGTTTTCTCCGGAGTGGCCAATCAACCAAATGTGCGTTATTTCCTTTGGAATTTGAGGCAGCGTGGATGGTGGTTCAAAAGTTGTAAGCGCAATCCAAGGTAAGCCTAAGTCTACATAAACCACGAGATGGCGTTCATCTGCGTTTGCCGCACCACGTTTTTTTCGGTTGTCGTCCTTAAAGGCCTCTCGTTCACCGGCTTTGATCGCAACGCTCGGGCCAACCGCACCGCCTCCGACGGGATGATTGATGAATATCTTCATCGGGGAATCTCCTGCGTCCACAATCGAGCCGTTTGCTATATGGAGGTCAAAACAAATATTCTCGACACATTTTGGCACGGAAAGGCCTACATATTTCTCGACGCCTGCTTCTCTTACCCGCCGGGAAGTAATTGCTTCAGGAATGAAAAACGTTCAATGCCTGCTTGTTCCAGTGAGGAGAGATATGCGTCAGCTTTCTCCCTAATTTTGGAAATGTCGGCATTCGGCATTGGGAAGATCAGCCAGCTCTTTTTGCACTTCTCCGCCTCGATAACTGCCCCCCCTTTTTTCTTGTTGCGAATTGCGGCGCTGGTCTCCTTTTGATGTTGATCTGCTGATTCGGTCACCTCAACATCCGCAATGGATCCGTTGGGGTAATGCAGGACAAAATCGTATTCGCTGTGGGACTGGTCAGGTTGATACTCCATCTTTGCGCCTGGCAAGGATGCCTCGATAACACGTTTTGCAATCGCTTCTGATGGCTTCATTGGACGTTGCGATGTTGACACAGTAAAAACACCTTTCAAAATATTTTCTACTGCATGAATCCACCCGGCTCGCGCTTGGCGGTGCCGCCTACGGTCAGGCGATCAATTTTAATTGTCGGGATGCCGACGCCGACCGGCACGGACTGTCCATCTTTGCCGCAGGTGCCGACGCCTTCGTCGAGCTTCAAATCGTTGCCCACCATTGAAACCCGCGTCAGCACATCGGGCCCGTTCCCGATCAGCGTCGCGCCTTTGATCGGAGCCGTGATCTTTCCATCTTCGATCAGATACGCTTCCGACGCCGAGAAAACAAATTTGCCGTTCGTGATGTCAACCTGCCCGCCGCCGAAATTCACCGCATACACGCCATTCTTCACCGAACGAATAATGTCCGCCGGATCGTCCTGCCCCGCCAGCATATAAGTGTTCGTCATGCGCGGCATCGGAATATGCTCATAGCTCTCGCGCCGTCCGTTGCCGGTATCGGCCAGCCCCATCAGCTTCGACGAAAGTTTGTCGCTCAAATATCCCTTCAGAATTCCATTCTCGATCAGCACCGTCTCCTGCGTCGGCTGCCCTTCGTCGTCCACATTCAACGACCCGCGCCGCCACGGCATCGTGCCATTGTCCACCACCGTACACTTTTCGCTGGCCACTCGTTTACCGATCAGCCCCGCAAATGCCGACGTCTTCTTGCGATTGAAATCGGCTTCCAACCCATGCCCCACGGCCTCGTGCAGCAGAACGCCGGGCCATCCGGGGCCGAGCACGACTTCCATGTCGCCCGCCGGAGCTTCCCGCGCGTCGAGTTGCAGGATCGCCTGCCGCGCCGCTTCTTTGGCGAAGAACTCGGGCGTCTTGTCGCCGAAAAACTTGTCTCCCCAAAAAAAGTCCAGCGCAACCCGCCCCCCGCCGCCCGAGCTACCTCGCCCCGAACTCGCATCCGTCTTCGCAATGCACGAAACATTCAACCGCGCCAGCGGCTGCGAGTCTTCCGCAAACGTGCCATCGGAACCAACCACCAGGATCGTCCGCAATTCATCGGCGTAGCTGGCCCGCACTTCCTTGATCCGCGCGTCGTACCCGCGCGCCGTGCGGTCGGCGCGCATCAGCAACTCAACCTTGGCCGTAATGTCGGCGTCCACCGAAGGCAACGCCACCGGATACAAGCTGCGCGCCGGCTTCCGCTGGAACCCCGCAACCGTGCTCTTCGCCGGAGCGCTCGCAATCAAAGCCGCCGTGCGCGCCGCATGAAGAATGCGTTGCGGAGAAAGATCGTCGGTGTAGGCATACCCCGTGCGTTCGCCCGAAACCACGCGCACTCCGCACCCCGCCGAAATCCCCTGCGAAGCCGACTTCACCAGCGACTCATCCACCATCAGCGAGGTCGAGGTCAGGTATTCGAAATAAAGATCGGCGTAGTCGCCACCCGCCGAAAGCGCGGCGGCCAGATAAGTCTCCAGATCGTGATTGGTAAGTCCGTAATGTGCGAAGAAGAATCGTTCCTGGTTGGCATTCACCATAGTTCGATGCCCATGATTT
>JBEKQG010000012.1:0-33747 GCA_049519955.1 Terriglobales bacterium | reverse complement strand
AGTTGGGCGGCGGCATCATTCTCGACGGCTCGCACGAACTGGATTATGTTTGCTGGCTGTTGGGACGCCCGACGGAGGTCACTTGCCGGGCCGAGCGCCTCAGCGGTCTCGAAATAGATGTGGAAGATTCGGCGTGGATCTACCTGACTTTCCCGGGGGGGCGGCGCGCCGAGGTGCATCTGGATTTTGTGCAGCGGGCATACACGCGCACCTGCAAGGTGGTGGGCGAGACGGGCACGGCGCTGTGGGACTTCAATCTTCAGGAAGTGCGGTGGCTTGCCGCCGGGCAGCCGGGCTGGAAGAGTATTCCGTACGAATTTGAAACCAACGACATGTATGTGGCGGAGATGCGTCACTTTCTCGGATCTTTGGGGAGCGGAACGGGGCCCATCGTCGATCTTGAGCAGGGACGAGATGTGGTTCGGGTGGTGGAAGCAGCCAAAAAGTCGTCGGAGGAGCAAAAACCGCAGACGCTGAATTGGGCCAGTGAAGCTGGCAAGGGGCCCGTGGTTGCGATCATTCAGGCGCGCATGGGATCGAGCCGGCTGCCGGGCAAGAGCATAGCCGAGATTGAAGGCATGCCGATGCTGTGGCACGTCATTCAGCGCGTGAAGCGGGCCTCGCTGGTGGATCGGGTGGTGGTGGCGACCACGACCGCTCCGGCGGACGACGCCATCGAGAAGATGTGCGGGGAGAACGGCGTCCCATGTTATCGGGGAAGCGAGAACGATGTGCTGGATCGTTATTACCACGCGGCGCGCGCGGAAAATGCCGCGCAGGTGGTGCGTATCACGGCCGATTGCCCGTTGATCGATCCGGAAGCGATCGATCGAGTGGTGCGACGCTTTCAATGCGGCGATCTCGATTACGCCTCGAATGCGATGGTGCGGACCTATCCCGATGGGCTGGATACGGAGATTTTTTCGTTTTCCGCGCTGGAACGGGCTTGGCACGAGGCGGGTAAGACTTCCGAGCGCGAGCACGTCACTCCATACCTACGTTCGGAAAAATTTCGGACTGCCAACGTCGCGAACAACCTTGAATTTTCTCACCTGTACTGTCGCTGGACGGTGGACGAACCGGAGGACCTCGAGTTCGTGCGCGCCGTTTACCGGGCGTTTCGCGGCCGGGACGGTTTTCTTATGAAGGATATCTTGCAGTTACTTCGCGAGCAGCCGGAACTGGAAAGAGTGAACTCGCAGATCGTTTCGAATCGCGGATATTACAAGAGCCTTTTCGAAGATGCGCGCGCCGCGGCAGCGCCGCGGCGGCCGATTGAAAAATCGAAAGCGTGGCTGGAGCGGGCGCGGAAGGTGATTCCCGGCGCTGCGCAGACTTTTAGCAAGGGCGCCGACCAGCACGTCCGCGGCGTGGCACCGATTTTCCTGGCGAGGGGCAAGGGTTGCCGGGTGTGGGACGTGGACGGGAATGAATATATCGACTACATCCAGGGACTGCTGCCGAACATTCTCGGTTACGCGCACGATGAAGTAAATGCGGCGGTGGCGGCGCAGTTGGCGCAAGGGCACAGTTTTTCATTGCCCCACCCGCTGGAAGTGGAACTGGCGGAGCGATTGACGAGGCTCATTCCCTGCGCGGAGATGGTGCGCTTCGGCAAGAATGGATCGGACGCGACCTCGGGCGCGGTGCGGGCGGCGCGAGCTTTGACCGGACGCGAACGCATTGCGTGCTGCGGGTATCACGGCTGGCAGGACTGGTTTATCGGAAGCACAACGCGCCATGCCGGCGTGCCCGGAGCGGTGCGGGCCCTGACGCATCCGTTCCCGTATAACGACCTAGGATCGCTGCAAAAACTTTTGCACGAACATCAAGGCGAGTTCGCGGCTGTGATCATGGAGCCGGTCAATTTCTGGCCTCCGGCGGCGGGATTTCTGGAAGGAGTCAGGAATGCGGCTCACGAGCACGGCGCGTTGCTGATCTTCGACGAGATCTGCAGCGGTTTCCACTTTGGGCTGGGCGGCGCGCAGAAGAGGTTCGGCGTCACTCCCGACATGGCGTGCTTTGGCAAGGCCATGGGAAATGGATTCCCAATCTCTTGCGTTGTCGGACGGGCCGAGGTGATGAAGGTATTCGAAGAAATTTTCTTCAGCTTCACCTTCGGCGGCGAGGTCGCTTCCATGGCGGCCGCAATGAAGGTCTTGGATATTCTGGAAACAAGAGAAGCCTTCGTTCGGATGGAGAAAAACGGACGCGTGCTGCAGGAGGGATTGAACGCGCTGGCAAAAGAAGCGGGATTGCAGGAGCGCATCCAGTGCATCGGTTACCCATTTTGGTCGCTGATCAAGTTCCTCGACGGCGGCGGCAAGGACAGTCTTCTGGCACGAAGCCTGTTCACGCAGGAGTGCGCCAAGCGCGGCGTTTTGCTCCTGGCGACTCACAACATGTCGGCTGCCCATGAACCGGTCGACATTGAACAGACCCTCAATGTATATGCTGAAGTCTGCAAGACGCTGGCAAGATGGCTGAACGGCCCGAACCCTGAAGCGCATCTCGAAGGTGAGATGATTCATCCGGTATTCAGGGTCCGGGCATAACAGTTTCGTGCATAAGAGCAGTGGGGAACCGAGATTGGAAAAACCGCGCCACCTTGTCGTCTGCGCCGAATCCGGGGTACAGGCCGGAACCGGTCACGTCATGCGGTGTCTCGCCCTGGCGCAGGCATGGACACGGGCGGGCGGCGCGGTAACTTTTTTGCTGCGTGAAGGGCTGCCAGAAATCGAAGAGCGAATCCGCATGGAAGGTGTTGCGCTGCAAACGCTGCCGAAAGATTTTGGACCGACTCCAGAGGCTTTTGTCCGAGCCATGCTTGCTACCGGCGCGCCTCTCGCCGTGCTGGATGGTTACGGCTTCGGCGCCAGCGAGCAGGCGGCGCTGAGCGGGGCCGGCATTCGCGTGCTGACGCTGGATGACTACGGCCACGCCAGCGATTATCCCGTCCGCTGGGTGTTGAACCAGAACGCGTACGCGGCGCCCGCGATGTATGCCCGGAGGAATGCCGATACCCGGTTGCTTCTGGGGCCGGCCTATGCGCTACTCCGCGATGAATTTTTGCCGTGGGCCGCCTGGAAGCGGACCATTGCGGATCGGGCGTGCAAGATCCTGGTCACGATCGGCGGAAGCGATCCCGATAACGCGAGCGAGCAGATTCTTCCGAGCCTGGAACTCTTGGAGCGCCAGGACGTGGAAGTGGTTCTGGTGGTTGGGAGCGGCAATCCGCATTTGAAAGATGTGCAGGCGGCATCGGAACGCTGTTCGGTCCCGGTGCGCATTGCGCGGGCGGTGCCAGACATGCCCGCGTTAATGGCTTGGGCCGATGTGGCGATTGCCGGCGCGGGCGTGACTTCCTATGAGCTTTGCTACATGGGGCTGCCAGCGCTGCTGTTGATCGCGGCGGAGAACCAGCGCGGGACGGCGGAGCGCTTGTCGGAACTGGGAGCAGCGGTGAATGCAGGCACGGCCCGGGAATTCCGCGTTGAGGCGTTCGCCAGCAAACTGCAGGCCCTGATCGAGTCTGGCACGCGGCGCGAAGCGATGTCCCAGATTGCCCGCGAATTGGTGGATGGCTTGGGCAGCGAGCGTGTGCGGGCCGCGCTTCTCGATCGGGAATTGCGGCTTCGATTGGTGCGCGAGACGGACTGCCGGCTGCTGTTCGAGTGGGCGAACGACCCAGGGGCTCGGGCGGCATCGTTTCATGCGGCTGCGATTTCATGGGAAGGCCACGCCCGCTGGTTTCGAAAGCGCCTTCAGGACCCACAGTCGGTGCTCTACATTGGTGAGAATGCGGCAGGCGAACCGGTGGGCCTGGTGCGATTTCAAATCGAGGGCGCGGGCGCGGTGCTCTCGGTAAACGTGGCGCCGGAGTTTCGCGGCAAGGGCTGGGGCCGGGAGCTGATCGTTTTGTCCACGCGCTCCCTAGTTCGGGCGCGTTCCACCCGCCGGGTTGACGCGCTCGTGAAGCCGGAGAATCACGCCTCGGTTCGCCTGTTCGAAGCCAGCGGTTTTCGGCGTGCCGCGATCGAACGAGTCGCGGCCCAGGAGGCATTGCTCTATAAATGGGAGTGCGGGAACGGAACTCATGCCATCTGAAGTGACGATTGCGGGCAGGCAAATCGGTCCGGGCTGTGCGGTCTATGTGGTTGCCGAGCTTTCCGCCAATCACAACCAGAATTTCGATCAGGCGGTGAGCATCATCGAAGCCGCCAGAGACGCGGGCGCGGATGCGGTCAAGCTCCAGACCTACACGGCCGATACGATCACGCTGCGCTCGAAAAAGGAATGTTTTCGGATTGCGGGCGGCACGCTGTGGGATGGCCGCACTCTTCACGACCTCTACCAGGAGGCGTTTACACCGTGGGCGTGGCAGCCGAAGCTCAAAGAGATCGCCGACAAACTCGGGATGCAGTTGTTTTCCAGCGCGTTCGACGATACTGCCGTGGATTTTCTCGAACGGATGAATGTTCCGGCGCACAAGGTGGCGTCGTTTGAGCTAGTGGACATCGGCTTGATCCAGAAGATGGCTCGTACTCGGAAGCCGCTGATCATGTCGACGGGCATGGCCAGCGTGGACGAAATTTCCGAAGCGGTCGAGGCGGCGCGCGCGGCGGGCGCCACCGAGATTGCGCTGCTGAAGTGCACGAGCGCCTACCCGACGCTGCCGGAAGAGGCGAACCTGCGCACAATTCCGGAACTGGTGCGGCGTTTCAGTTGTCCGGTGGGACTTTCCGATCACACGATGGGCATCGCCGTCCCAGTCGCCGCGGTGGCCCTCGGCGCCTGCATCATTGAGAAACATCTGTGTCTGCGGCGCGCGGATGGCGGCCCGGATGGCGCGTTCTCTCTCGAACCACAGGAATTCAAGGCGATGGTCGAAGCGGTGAGGACGGCGGAGAGGGCTTTGGGCTCGGTACAGTTTTCCTCGGGGCCGCACGAAGCCCACAGCCGCAAGTTTCGGCGATCGCTGTTTGTGGTTGAAGATATAAAGAAGGGCGAGTTGTTTACGAAGCAGAACGTACGTTCGATTCGTCCAGCGGACGGACTGCATCCACGGCACTTCAATGAAGTTCTGGGAAAGCGCGCAGCCTGCGATGTCGAACGGGGGACGCCGCTCGACTGGCCGCTGGTGGAACGCTGAGTACAGGTGCATGGTCTCCGGTGTTAGGAAATTCGCCAGTCCCTGAAACCTGACGCCTGAGACCTAAGACCTGACACCTTCTTGTATGCGAGTTTTCCTCTTACATCACGGCGACGACTTTCGCGGCCCATGGACACGGCGGCATTGGGATTCGGTGATCGATTTGGGTCGAGCGCCACAGTCCTTTTATGACGAACGGAGCGCGGAGCTGGGCTGTCCGGTCTTCAGCATTTTCGATCTTGCCGTAGAAGTCGGCGACCTGCAGATCTGGCGCGGCCTGCTGGAACTCGGCATGGGTCGCGTTGTGGACCGCTTTGGCATCGACTGGTGGGATGCGATCGGTCTAGTGCTTCAGCCGGAATTGCAGGAGGTGCAGCTCGCGCTGCGGCTGGCCGAGAAGCTGCGAGGATGTCGCGAGCTGGCGGCGAGCCGGCCGTCGGTGACGGCGGAAGCTGTGCGACTGCAGTTGGGAATACCGCTGCAAGTGCTTCCCCGTGGACTGCGGAAGCGTCTGGCGGGCGGATTTCTGTGGCGCAGCGTCACCGCAGCGGCCAACTTGAGCTTTGAGCAATCGCTACAGGTGGTGTACGACAAGTACGATCCGCACTACGTTTGGCGAAGGAAGCTGGCAGGGCCGGCGTCGCAGCCGTTAAGCGGAAAATCCGGAGCGCAATCGGAGCCGGTTGTGCTCCTGCCATCGGCGTATTCGAATGTCACGAGAACGGCGCTCGGTTACGCCGGAATTTTGCCCAACGAGAAATTCCTTTTGATCCTCGCCCGCGAGTCGGCAGCGGCCTCGCCTGTTCCGGCGAACGTGGGAACGGCGCGACTGGCGAGTTTTGCAACCAACCGCCTAGACCGGAATGAACTGCGGGAACTGCAAATCTGTTGGAAGCGCATGGAAAAGGCACTCGAAGAGCATCCGGCATTCCGCTTGGCCGTGCAGATTGGGACCTTGAAAAAAGGGCTGCGCTGGTTGCGCTGGGGGGTCACGGTCCGCGATGCCTGGGTCCGGGTGTTTGAGACGCGCGCGGTCGCGGCCTGCCTGAGCGCCGACGATTCGAATCCGTACACGCGGATTCCTCTGCTGCTGGCGGAGCAGCGGGGTGTTGCAGCGGTCGCATGCCATCACGGAGCGCTCGATTGCCGCATGGCATTCAAGAATCCGCGGTTCTCGAATTATCTGGCCAAAGGCGAAATGGAGCGCGACTACCTGGAACGCATCTGCGGAGTCGATGGCAGACGGGTTCGAATCGGAGCGGCGGCAGCGACGCTCCAAGAGGATGCTTCGCTGTGGAGTGCAGACGCCCACTGGATCGCGTTTTTCACCGAGCCGTATGAGACCGATTTCTGGCGGGTGGAGGCGATTTATCGCGAGGTGCTGCCGCGCCTCTGTGCGGCCGCCCGCGCGTTTGGCAAGATCGTGGTTTTGAAGCTGCATCCGTTTGAGAGCGTGCGCCAGCGGAAGCGGCTGGTGCAACGGATATTGGCGGACTGCGACCGGAAGTTGCTCAGCGTAACGGATGCGCCGTTGTCTCCCGAGATTCTGCGCAAGACATGGTGCGCGGTGACCGTTGAATCGACCGTGGCCTTCGAGTGCGCATCGCATGGCATCCCGGCGTTTTTGTGCGGATGGTTGCGCCACGCTTACGCGGGATACGCTTCGCAATATGTCCGCTTTGGCGCGGGGCGTATGCTCGAAGGTCCGGATGATCTGGCGCGCATTCCAGAAATGTTGGGCGCGGCCATTCCTAGCCCGGACACCGCACGCCGGCTGGTGCAGGAGATTTCTCCGAATGCGCTGTCGGAAGTTCTCCGCCCGCCAGCGCGCAGCGGCTTACCTTCGATGTTCAAGAGCGGCGAAGCGAGGGCGTAACACACCATCTCTATGATTACGGTATTCACTCCGTCGTTCGCCGATGAAGCGAACACGAACGCGCAGAACCTGACCGCGAAAGAGATCGTGAGCCGTCTTCCATCGGACCGCTTCAGGGTCGTGATGCTTGGCGACGGACCTCCCGATCCGCGGATTCTCGCCCGCCCAAACACGCGAGTCGTTCCGTCGTCGCGGCATGGAAATACGGCGCGCTGGCTTACCCGGGTGCTGCTCTCGAACATCGACGTCTACTTCTTTCCGCGCGAGGGGCCACTGGATACTCTGTTTCTGTTTTTCAGGCGGACCTTGGGGCTTCCCATTGCTCTTGTGACCTATATCGTGATGGCCCTCGATGAAATCCCTGTCCGGCCCACCATGACCAGATCGATTCGCGAGGCCGATTGTGTGATCGGAAACTCGCGCTATGTGGCGCAGACGATCCAAGACCGCTTCGGCGTTCGGACCGCGACAATCTACAGCGGGATCAAGCGCGAGTTGTTTCATCTCCCGGCGGAAGTTCGCGGGCTCGGAACCAGGCTCACCGTGCTCTACGCCGGTTCATTTCAGGCGCGAAAAAGAGTGCAGGTCGTGATTCGCGAGGCAGCGCACTGGCCTGCGGTTGAATTTCGACTGGCAGGGAAGGGCGAAGAGGAAGCGGCGTGCCGCTCTCTGGTGAACCAATTAGGCTGTCGCAACGTGACGTTTGTTGGCCATCTCTCGCAGCCGGGGTTAGCCGAGGAAATGCTGAAGGCAGACGTATTTCTATTTCCCAGTGTGCTGGAAGGACATCCGCAAGTTCTGGGACAGGCGGCATCGTGCGGATTGCCGGCGGTGGCCATGGAGAAGTACCGGCCGGACTACATTGTCAACGGTGAAACGGGGTACTTGGTAGAATCGGAAAGCGAACTCTCACAAAAACTGGGATTGTTGCTAACCGACCAGGAGTTGCGGCATAGGATGTCGGCCGCGGCCGCTCGGCATGCCTTGCAATTCGACTGGAACGAAGTGGCGCAAGATTGGGAAAGTGTGTTGCTGGAGGCGGCCGGCAAACGTCGCAAAAAACACTAATGTGCGGAATCTATGGAGTGTTCGGCGGCGCAGGCGGCGTGGCGCAGTACTGGTCGTCATCGGGGAGATTGTCGTCAGGAAGATCGTGGTCTGAAGAAGCGGACCGGCTTCTACGGCATCGCGGCCCCGATGGAAGCGCTTGCCGCACCTTCATGGGCGGACGCCGTCTGCTTGGCCATTGCCGCCTGGCCATCATCGATCTTGAGGGTGGCGCCCAGCCCATTGCCAATGAAGATGAGACGGTTTGGGTCATCTTGAATGGCGAGATCTACAACTACATCGAGCTCCGCGAAAAACTGATCGCCCAAGGGCACCGCTTTCGCACCCACAGCGACACCGAAGTGCTGGTGCATCTTTACGAAGAGAAGGGCCACGCTCTGCTCGACGATCTCGATGGCATGTTCGCATTTGCCTTGGTCGACGAGAAAAAGGAACAGCTCTTCCTGGCCCGCGATCAATTTGGCGAAAAGCCCTTGTATTACGCGCCTCTGAATCAGGGCAGGGGGCTGGTGTTCGCATCTGAGATGAAAGCGCTGATTCCCTTCCCCGGCCTCGACCATCGTCTCGATCTGGCTGCCATCGCGCAGTTTCTGGCTGTGGGATATGTGCCCGCACCGCGCACCCATCTGCAAGGTGTGCGCAAACTCATGGCGGGTGAGGCGCTTTCTCTAGATGCGGACGCAGGGCTGCGAACGTGGCGTTACTGGCAGCCGCGCGTTGAGCCGGCGACGATCGAGTTGAATGGAACAAGGCCTCCGAGCCGGCAAGATGCCGTGGAAAGCGTGCGCGCCCGGGTTTTGGAATCCGTTCGCCTGCGCCTGCGGAGCGATGTGCCGGTCGGTGCGTTTCTCTCCGGGGGAGTGGATTCGACCTTCATCGCGGCTGCGGTTCGCGAGCTGGAGCCGGCGGCGAATCTCAGTACTTTCTGCGCCTCTTTTGACGACCAACAGTTGGATGAGGCGCCTTACGCGCGCCTGGTCGCGAAACATTTGGGGACGGACCACCACGAAGTCCATTTCTCGTCGGGCGATCTTCTGGCGAACTTCGACGAGTTGATCGATCATTACGACGAGCCTTTCGGCGATGTATCGATGTTCCCGACCTTTGCGGTTTGCCGCGCCGCGCGCCAAGTCTGCAAAGTCATGCTCTCCGGCGACGGCGGCGACGAGTGCTTCGGCGGATACTCGGATATGTTTGGCTATTACCGCTGGCATGGCGTGCGGCGGACAGCCTTGGTCCGCACTGCAGCCAAAGGCCTCCGGCATGTTTGGGGAAGAGGTTGGCGGGGCGTGGGCTTGCTCGACTTTTTGTCGAAGAGCGATTCGGAACTGTTGTATCCGGCGGGCGGGGAAAATGAAATCGCTTCGTATTTTTTGCCCGACCATCGCGGCGCGGCGGAGGGCGGATTGCGGGAACTTCAGGCCCGTGCGCTGCAACACGCGCGGCTGCCGTATCCTCTCTCCGCCTTCGAGTCCACGGCTTCTTCCTATTTGCCGGAACAGATCATGGTCAAGGTCGATCGCGCCAGCATGCGCGCCTCGCTGGAATGCCGCGCACCGTTCCTCAATCCGGACCTGATGCGCTTCGCGACCAGCTTGCCGGTCGAGTATCACTTTAAGGCGGGCATGGGCAAGGCGATCCTCAGGGATGCGCTTCCGCCATGGATCCCTCCTCAAATTCGCTGGAGGCAGAAACGTGGCTTCACTCCGCCACTTTGCGCTTGGCTTAGAAATGAACTGAAGAAACAAATGGAAGGCACCCTCGCCGGCGATATGGGAGAGCTAGGACATCTATTGGACCCCATGCCGGCGAAGGAGCAATTCCGCCGGCATTTGGCGGGTTTCGATCACGCCAATTCCCTGTTTCGCTGGCTGGTTCTGGCGCGCCGCTGCCACGACGCGGCCCTCGACTAGAAATCATGCTACTGCGAAGAGCAGACCGGACATGGCCGGACGTTGAATGGATAGGTCAGGTTGATAAGTTACTGCGGTTCGCTGTGACCTTTGAACATAGGATGGGTTATTGACCGTCTCTAAGTCTCTATTGCGTTACGGAGGGTTTGTGCTTTCCGTGACCACCGCCCGCGTTGTGGGCACGATACTCTCGGCCGCTACCTTTCCTTTCCTCGTGCGGCGCCTGGGTGTCGATGTTTACGGGCTGTGGAGCTATGTCGTTGCCGTGTGCGCATTCACGGGACTGCTCGCGAATCCAGGGCTTACCACCTATGCCGCACAACAGGTTGCGGCGCGGCGCGCGGCCGCTTTTGAAACGGTTTCCGATGTATTGATCCTTCGCGTTCTGGCGAGTGCGGTCGCCTCGATTGCGGTCTTGGTCGTTGCGCATTTTGAAATAAGGCAGGATGTGCGCTTCCTTCTTACTTTGTTCGGAGTAGCCTCGGTATTACTCAGCGGTCTCTCGTTGGACTATCTCCTGGCCTCGCTGGAACTGTTTCATGTGCAATCCTCGGTCTCGATCGCGCAGCAAAGTCTTTATGCCGTCGGCATTTTCACCATGGTTCGATCTCCAAAGGATGTGGTTTGGGTACCTGTCAGCATCCTAGCTTCGTCGCTCTTGACTAACCTGGTCGCTTGGGTATTTCTATGGCGGGAGGGCTATCGGTTCCGGTTTTCGATTGCGCCGCGGCGCTGGCGCGCAATCCTCAGCCCCAGCCTGCACTATGCCGGATCTTCATTCCTGTCCACTCTCTATCATCGCTCTGGACATCTCGCGGTGCGCTGGTATCTCGGCGAGCACGCGCTTGGTTTGTATTCTGCCGCTGCGCGCCTGGCCGACGTGCTGAAGAACTTTCTCTCGGTTACGCAGAGCGTTCTCATGCCGCGAATGGCCTTGCGCGCCAATTCCGGCGATGGCCTTTCCCGGCTTACTCGGATCGCGGCTTCCATCCTGGTATGGTTCGGCGTTCCGTTGACGGTGGGCGGCATTGTAACTGCATCAGTAGTGATCCCGTGGTTGCTGGGCACCCAGTTTCAGGGGGCAGTGCATGCCTATCAATGGGTCGCGCCTTATGTGCTGACGGCGACGGCAGCGATGCTGTTCGCCGGAACCATTCTTTATGCCATGGGCCGTCATCGGGCTTACTTGCTTTCCACGTTGGCGGGCGCTGTCACGGCCGTGGTTCTTTGTCTTGTTCTTCCGCCACTGTTCGGCATCGCCGGCGCCTGTATCGCCTATGTGTTGGCCGAGTTCGGAGTTGCGCTGTGCGCTTACCTGCTCTGTCCGCCGGAGGTGCGCGCAGCGGCGAGCACTCCACTGCTGGGCGTGGCCGTAATCGCCAGCCTGATCATGGGGGCTGCCCTGTGGCTGGCGCTCCCAAGACACTTGCCGCCGCTCGTCCTGGTCGGCCTGGGATGCGCGGTCTATGCCATTAGTTGGACCGTTATCGGCCGCCATCGGCTGAAAAGCGAGTTCGCGGGGTGGGCATGACGCACGCGGCGGAATCCAGTTTCGTCGTGGCTGTGCGCTAAAATCAACTTTCTTTTGCTTGTCAGATTGGGGCGAGATGAGGCGGGGCCAAATTTGAAACGGATATTACTCACAGGCGGCGCGGGTTTCATCGGTTCCCATGTGGCGGAGACGCTGATTCGCCGCGGGATGAAACTGTCCATTGTGGATAACCTAGATAATTTCTACGCGCCCGGCCGCAAGCGGCTCAACCTCGAAGAGATCCGAAACGCCGGGAGCTACGAATTTTTCGAGGCGGACGTGCGCGTCATGGATGCCCTGCGAAAAGTCGCGGCGCGCGTCCAACCCGAGATCGTGATTCACCTCGCCGCTCGCGCCGGCGTGCGGCCTTCGATTGAACAGCCTGCTTTATACGAAAGCGTGAACGTTGGCGGGACCGTGAACCTGCTCGAAATCGCGCGCCAGTTCAAGGTGCAACGGTTGATTTTTGGTTCGTCGAGTTCCGTGTACGGCATTACCAACAGCGTTCCTTTTTGCGAAGCGGACCTCAAGACGCGCCCCATCTCACCCTACGCGGCCACGAAACTCGCGGCGGAGTCGATGTGTTACACCTACACTCATTTGTATGGCTTGACGGCGATCTGCTTGCGTTTCTTTACCGTCTATGGCCCGAGGCAACGGCCCGACCTCGCCATCCACAAATTCACCGCGCTCATCGAGTCGGGCAAACCGATCCCGGTGTACGGCAACGGCTCCATGGGCCGCGATTACACCTACGTGGACGATATCGTGGCAGGAGTGGTCGCGTCGCTTGGATACACGCCTGATCCCAAGCTGCCTTTCGAAATTTTTAATTTGGGGAACTCCCATCCTGTGCGCCTCCGAGAGTTGATTGCACAACTGGAGGCAGCGACCGGCAAAAAAGCCGTGCAGGAGCGGTTACCCGTCCAACCGGGAGACGTACCCATTACATGGGCAAATATCGACAAGGCAAAACGTCTGCTTGGGTACTCGCCGCAAACATCGATGGAGCAAGGTCTGCGGAATTTTGTTGCCTGGTATCGCTCGAGCCTCGCGGGCGCGGGCCACGGCTGAGACGATGCCATTGAATCGTAAAATGGAGATGGAACCAGTGTCATCGGCGCGATTGCTCAAGGTCGGAGTGCTGCTCTCGGGCCGGGAGCAATTCAGTCCGTTTTTCGGAGGAGCGCTGGCACGCTGGACCTATGAAGTCTACAGCCGCTTACGGGACCGTGTGGACGTGACGGTGTTTGGTTATCCGACTTCCGCCGAACATCGGTACGGCCTGCCTCACGGCACCAGTGGCGTGTGGAAGGCTTGCGATCTGATCTCCACCGTCCCCGTCTTGCGGCGTTGGGACGAACCACTCTGGTTGCGCGGCTTGATCAAGCGCTTGCGTCCCCTCGACGTGGTGCACATCCATAACCGTCCGCAATGGGTCCGTGAGTTGCGCGGGTTGGGGTATGAGGGGGCGATCTGGCTGCACCTGCACAATAACCATCTCGGGCACTGGACGCCATCCATGCTGGACACGCTGGCGCCGCAAGTGGATGGAGTCGCTGCTTGCAGCGCGTTCTTGCGCGGAACCTTCGCCGAACGCTCGCCGAACTTGGCGGCGAAGACCAGGATTATCTTTAACGGCGTCAATTTGAAGCTGTTCTATCCTCGCGAAGAGATTCGCGAAGCCAAGACCATCTTGTTTGCCGGGCGTTTTGACGAGGAGAAGGGAGTTCTTCAACTCGTGCGCGCTTACGCTTGCGTTCTCGACCGCCATCCCGATGCAGTCCTGGCGATTGTGGGTACCAGCGGTTTTGGAGTCCATCGCGAAACCGAATATGTGCGTCGAGTGCGGGAGATGGCGCAATCGCTGGTCCGCAATCGCAACGCACATATTCATTTCCCGGGATATATTCATCATGATCGAGACCTGCCGGCGTGGTTTCAGCGCGCGACAGTTGTTGCCAGCCCTTCTTTATTTGAGGAGCCTTTCGGCATGGTGAACGCGGAAGCCATGGCCTGCGGCACTCCGGTGGTTGGCTCCAACCGCGGTGGCATTCCGGAGGTGGTGGGTGAAACTGGAATACTGGTAAATCCCGAGAACGTCGAGGAATTGGCAGGCGCGCTTTCGAATCTGCTGGACAGCGTGGATTACCGAAGCTCGCTAGGGCGCGCGGCACAGGAACGCTGCCGGGAGATTTTCGATTGGGACATCGTCGCCCGGCAGTGGTTCGCGATGAGCGAGAGAGGGGCCGAGCATTTGTGCTGAAGGCCGCACAAGACTTGATTTACCCAATTTCGAGCCTTTGGAACGAGGAGTCCAACCGGGACCAGCGAATCCGAAGACTGTTTATCTTTGCTGGCTGGCAGCTATGGAAGCGGATTGTTCGCAAACCGATTACCGTATCGCTTTTCAATGGCAAGCGGTTTAAGGCCTATCCGGACTGCTCCGTATCATCTGGAGTTTTGTACACACGCATTCCGAATAGCAGGAACATTCTCTTCCTCAGAAAGTACGTGTCGGGTGGAACGTTGATTGACGTCGGAGCCAACGTTGGTTCGGTAAGTCTCTTGCTGGCCGACACGATAGAAGACGCGATTCTTTTTGAGCCGAACCCGGTTGCAGCCGCGCGTGCCCGGGAGAATCTTGCCCGGAATCAGCTTGGTTTCGAGGTTTACGAATTTGCTCTCTCCGATACCAACGGCGATATCCCGTTCGAGTGCCATGGAGCGGTCGATTCAGTAGGCCACGTTGTTGTCAACGCAACGGACAGCCAGATTGCCACGGGTGTGGTTCCATGTATCGCGTTTGACGAGTTTTTACGCCAGCATGGCGACCCCGCTTTCCCGGTTTCTCTGGTCAAGATCGACGTGGAGGGTCATGAAAACTCGGTTCTCCGCGGGATGCGGCAGTTTCTCCTCACGAAAAGACCACCGCTGGTGATGTTTGAATATCTGCAAAGGACGAATCTCGACGAAACGGTGAGTATCTTTGCCGGAGTTGGATACGAGGTTTTCGAATTGGGGACAAACGGCCCAGCCGCCGTCACGGGTCGAGTCGAACCCTTGCAGGACTTGTTCGCATGTCCTTTGGAGCGCACGCCTGAGATGGGCGTGGCCAGCACAAGGCCATGAACCGCAAGACCCTGGTCCTGACCGAGATCGTTTCACCTTACAGAATTCCCGTGTTCAACTCTCTCGCGGAGCGTGGAGACATCGATCTGCATGTGATTTTTCTTGCGGAAACGGACCCAACACAGAGGCAATGGCGCGTGTACAAAAATGAAATTCGTTTTTCCCACGAAGTGCTGCCCTCTTGGCGGTTCCGCGGCAACGGTTGGCACTTGCTGTTGAATGTGGGCCTGACGGCGCGGTTGAAAAACTTTTCCCCAGATGTCATGGTTTGCGGAGGATACAACTATGTTGCCTCATGGCAAGCGCTGATGTGGGCGCGCCGCCGCCGCGTGAAGTTTATCTTGTGGTCAGAGAGCAACGCACAAGACACGCGTGGCCAGCGCAAGCCGATAGAATTCTTAAAGGCGCAGTTTCGCAAGCGTTGCGATGGGTTTGTGGCGCCGGGCAAAGCGGCGGGCGAATATCTGCGCATGTTGGGGGCCCCGGCCGAGAGCATTTTTACAGCCCCCAACGCGGTCGATAACGACTTTTTCGCGGCACAGGCGGCAGCGGTGAGGCGCGCGCCGGACTCCTTCCGAAAAAAGTTCGGATTGCCGCAGAGGTTCGTTCTTTTCGTGGGAAGGCTGGTGCCGGAAAAAGGCGTCTTCGATCTGCTCCAGGCTTATGCCAAACTAGAGAGCGGCCTGCGCTCGGAGGTGGGCTTGGTGTTCGCGGGCGATGGTGTGGCAAGAGAGAAATTGGCACAACAGGCGAAACGAATCGCGCCGGGAACAATCTCGTTTCCGGGATTCGCGCAGCGTGAGGATTTGGCCCTTTTGTATGCGCTTGCGGAAGCCCTGGCGCTGCCCACGCACAGCGATCCCTGGGGTTTGGTGGTGAATGAAGCGATGGCGTGCGGACTTCCGATTATTGTGAGCAACGTCGCGGGATGTGCGGCCGACCTGGTCGAAGATGGGTGGAATGGTTACGTCGTGCCTCCGCGAGATCCGCCGAAACTCAGCGTGGCGATCGACGCTCTGGCGCGACAACCTGGACTCAGGCAGGCGATGAGTGTGCGCAGCTCCGAACGAATTCGAAACTACTCGCCGGAAGCATGCGCCGCTGGCCTGGCCGCGGCCGCAATCTCCGCCAGTACGGGGGCGCGATGAACTCCTTGAAACCGCTGCACTGGGCTGGCATCGCCCTAGGCTTGGGCCTGGCGCTGTATTTTGTCTATTCCCATCTGCAATCCTTCGGCGACATTTCTTTCCTAGGCGGGATCTTGCTGCTGGAGATGCTCATCGTCTGCCTCTGGAAATACGAGCAGCGTTTTTTTGTGTTGCTGACGATCGCCTTCCTTTGGGCCGGCATGCATGTTCCGCTGCAAGGCGCCTGGAGCGTCGGCCGCTGGGTCGTGCTGTCCGCCGGGGCAGCGGTGGGCTTCGTCGTCTGGATAAAAACTCCGCGAGGACCTTTCCGATCGTTGCACCTGATCGCTTTCTTTTGCATCTGTGCCGCGTTTGTCTCCGCCACCGTTTCTCCGTGGATCCAGATGGCGTCCTTCAAGGCTCTGAGCCTGCTCCTCCTTCTTACGTATTGCGCTTCGGGCGCTCGCCTGGCTGTGCTTGGCCGGGAAGACCGGTTTTTTCGCGGCCTGCTTTGGGGATGTGAGATCGCGGTTTATGCCACGGCCATCTGCTACTTCGGCCTGGGCGCAGAGATCTGGGGCAATCCCAACTCCCTCGGCGCGGCCATGAGTATCGGACTCTTTCCAGTCCTGCTGTGGGGATGGCTCATCGGCGATGGGCCGCTGGTGAAGTTTCGCCGCCTGGTCGCCCTGCTGCTTTGCTCGTACCTGGTTTTTTTTAGCATGGCGCGCGCTGGCATGGCTTCGGTAATGGCCGTCACCCTTGTCTTTTGTCTTTGCCTGCGTCAATACAAATTACTGGTAAAGGTGGTCGCCCTGGTACTGTTTCTGGTTGCGGTCACCGCGATGTTCGATCCGGGGGCCTTAAACACCAGGCTGGGGGACATGAAGGATGCGGTGCTCTACAAGGGGCACAAGGCAGAAGGCGTGCTCGGTTCGCGGCGGGGGCCTTGGGAGAAGTCCATTGCCTCGATCAAAGCGCATCCGTTGTTCGGAACGGGATATGGCACGGCCCCCACCGGCGAGGACCCCGGATTCGGATTCGGGACCTTTGCTTCCAGCGCCGAGACTTCACGTGAGCACGGCAGCAGCTACATGACCATCGCAGAGTGGGTGGGCCTGTTGGGAGTCGTGCCCTTCGTCGGGCTCCTGGCGGTGACGGTGTCGAACCTATGGAAGGTTTGCGCCGAGATGAGACGTACCGCCGACCCGCGCCATTACTCGATTCCGCTCGCCATGGTGGTGTTGGCGGGCCTCGTTCACGCCGGCTTTGAAGACTGGCTTTTTGCCGTGGGTTACTATATGTGCGTCTATTTTTGGGTATGTGCTTTTATGTTGGCGGATCTCGTTGGTGTCGAGTCCCAGGCACGAATTCCACAGTCGGCGCACGGTGTTGCGCATAGGCGCGCGGCGCCCCTCGGAGCTGCCGAGCCCGGCCGATGACACGATTGTTCATCAATGGCTTGGCGGCCAGCGCGGGCGCGGGCCCAACCTACCTGCGCAATGTGGTCCCCCAACTGGCGCGGCGGGCGGATGCGCAAGCCACTGTCCTGCTCAACCCCGACTTGCGCGCGGAATTCGCAGAATTTCCCAACATTTCATTTGTCGAAGCCAGCCCCAGCCGCGGGGCTTTTGGACGCTTCGTCTTCGAACAGACAAAACTTCGCGGCCTGATGCGGCAGAGTGGCGCGCAAGTTCTGATTTCCACCGGAAACTTCGCGCTCCGCCACTCTCCGTTGCCGCAGATTCTGCTGTCGGGAAATTCGCTCTACCTATCGGGCGATTTCTACCGCGATGTGCGTAAACGGAGAGATTATTTTCTTTGGTTCGACACTTTGATCAAAGGGCGGTTCGCGCGGCGGTCCGTGCACTGGGCCGACGTCATCGTCGCTCCCAGTAAGGCTTTCGCGGATGAACTCGGCAAATGGGCCGGGAAAGAAGTGCTGGCTGCTCACCACGGGTTCGATCACGACTTGTTCACCAGCGACTCGACTCCCTTGCCGGACTCCATGCTAGATCGTTTGCAGGAATCAGCCGATGCGTTGAAGCTGCTATTCGTAAGCCATTACAATTACTACCGGAATTTCGAGACGTTGATTCGGGCGCTGCCCATTCTGCGCGATCGCTTGCCGGGGAAAAAAATCAAACTGCTTCTGACCTGCCACTTGTCTTCCTCCAGAAATCCAGGCTCGTATCGGGCCGAAAGCGCGGCTGCGCTCGCGGACACGCTTGGCATCCGCGACAATCTTGTTGAACTGGGCACGGTTCCCTATCGGTCGCTGCATCATCTCTATCGCGCATGTGACATCTACGTAAGCCCGGCCTATGCGGAGACCTTTGCTCATCCCCTGGTTGAGGCCATGTCCAGCGGCTTGCCGGTAGTGGCGTCCGATTTGCCGGTACACCGCGAAATCTGCGGCGATGCCGGAGTCTTTTTCCCTCGTTTTTCTGCCGCTGCGCTGGCGGAACGCGTGTTGCAGATTCAGCAGTCGCCGGAGTTGGCGGAAAATCTATCGCGCAATGGTCTCCGGCGCTCCCGCGACTTCAGTTGGAGTGAGCATGTGGAACGCCTGCTGGCGCTGGCCGAGGAATTGGTGCGGGCGCATAGGGAGCAAAACTGATGTCGCAAGCCGCGGAAATGGATGAGCCGCTGCACGTTTTGACCCTCACGCCATTTTTTCCGTCGGACAAAAATGAGGTGAATGGTTGCTTCATCGCGGAACCGATCGAACAGCTTAAACAGTTCGGGATCGAGTCGAGCGTGATCGCGGTATCGCCGATTTATCGTCCCCGAAAACACGCGACATCGTCTTCGCCCGCGGAATGGGTGCGATATCCGCAAGTTCCCGGAAATCTCGGGCTCTCCAGCGCGGGCAAGCTGCTTTTTGTCCGTCTGCTGCGACACATTCGGAAGCTGCATGATGCAAGGCCGATCGATGTGATCCACGCCCACGCGGCCCTGCCCTGCGGCCATGCCGCCCTGTTGCTTTCCCGGCGTTTGCAGATTCCGTTCGTGGTTACCGTCCATGGCCTGGATGTCTTTCACACTTGCTATCTTGGCGGGATTCCCGCGCTTTGGCGGCGCCAGGCGTCGCTGGACGTCTATCGCGCGGCGCGCACCGTGATATGCATCAGCGGCAGAGTTCGGGACAAGGTACGGGAAATTCTGCAAACCGCTACGCCGCCGGAAACGCCGAGCGCCATCGTGTACAACGGCGTGAATCCCATTCTTTTTTCGCCGAATCCGCCCACCATTGAACCGATCGATCCGGAGATCCTCATCGTCGGCAATTTGCTGCCGAGCAAAGGCCAGGAACTTGTTCTACGGGCGCTAGCAAGTCTCCGGCCTTCTTTTCCCCAGCTTCGATGCCGCCTCATCGGTGAAGGCCCGGATCGCACGCATTTGGAAGCGTTGGCGCACGACTTGCATATTGGGAACCAAGTTCATTTTGCCGGCCGCCGGAGCCGCTCCGAAGTGGCAGAGGCCATGCGGCGCTGCTCGGTGTTCGTGTTGCCCAGCCGTAACGAGGGCCTGGGATGCGTGTATCTGGAAGCCATGTCTTGCGCAAAACCGGCGATTGCCTGTCGCGGCCAGGGAATCGAAGACGTGATTGAACATGGCAGAAATGGCTGGCTGATTCCCGCGGATGGACTGGAAGCGCTGGCGCAGGGAATTTCCGCCTTGATCGGGTCGCCCGATCTGCGTGCGCGCATGGGAACGGCCGCGCGCCAGACGATCCTCGAGAAGTTGACGCTATCGCATCAGGCGCAGCGCCTAGCCAGTATCTATCGCCAAGCAGTCGCGTAAGCGGCTGGCGCGTTTCAAGAAATGACTCGATGGCCAGTCTCCCATCCTACGCTGGCTCGTAATGCCCGACCGGTATCAATTGAATGCTCGCGAACAATCTTGCCTTCAGGACGATCCTCAGTTCAGCTAACATGGTACGACTGTCTGCCTGCCAACCGAATGGACTTGATCGAGGCAAAATCTGAGACTGTGGCGTCGCACGCAATCGCCGCCCGGCAAGTACTGCCCGTGAGTGTAATCGTTCCGGTCCGCAACGAGGCCCGCAACCTGCCGCGATGTCTCGAGTCGCTCGCGGACGTCGGTGAAGTGTACGTCATCGATTCCCAGAGCACCGACGACACGGTTGCCATCGCTCACTCGCGGGGCGCCAAGGTGGTCCAGTTTCATTATGCCGGGGGCTGGCCGAAGAAGCGCCAATGGGCGATGGATAAGCTGCCTCTCGCGTACAACTGGATTCTCCTGCTCGATGCCGATGAAGTCCTGACGCCGGAACTGGCGCAAGAAATTCGGCGAGCGATTCAGAACCCCGATGTGAACGGATATTCCATCCGCCTGCAGATGTATTTTCTCGGAAGGGTCTTGCGCCACTGCGATGCAGGGTTCTGGAAGCTATCGCTGTTCCGCAATCGGCGGGGCCGTTTTGAGTGCCGATTGCGGGAACAGGACGTCTCGATGGCCGACATCGAGGTCCACGAACACGTGGTCGTCGATGGGCCCACCGCGGCGTTGCGCAACCCGCTCGTCCACCATAATACCGACTCCTTGTCGCGCTACATTCTGAAGCACAATGAGTATTCGAACTGGGAGGCGCGCGTCCTTCTCCAGCCCGAAGGCGGTTCCGGCGAAGTGAAAGCGGATTTATTCGGCAACCAGGCGCAGCGCCGAAGATGGCTCAAACGAAATCTCTATCGCTTGCCGGGCTGTCCGCTTCTGCTCTTCCTATATCGTTATATTTTTCGTCTGGGATTTCTCGACGGCGTGCCGGGGCTGATCTACTGCGCTTTTCAAGCGGTGCAGATGTTCCATACGAAGGCAAAGATCCATGAGCTGCGAATCGGCGAGCGGCGGACCGGGAGGAACTGAGTCGTGTGCGGCATCGGCGGACTGGTGAACTGCGGCGACCGGGAGACGCTCGTTCGCATGACGAACGTGCAGACGCATCGCGGTCCCGACGACTCCGGGATCTGGGAGCGGCATTTCCCCGATGGCGGATACATCGGCCTGGGCAGCCGCCGTCTTGCCATTCTCGATCTCTCCGCCGACGGCCACATGCCCATGAGCAACGAAGACGGCTCGGTATGGATTTCCTACAACGGCGAGATCTACAACTTCGCCGATCTGCGCCGCGAACTCGAAAGCGAGGGGCATCGTTTTCGCTCGCACACCGACACCGAAGTCGTCCTTCATCTCTACGAGGAATATGGCCCCGACTGTTTCAAAGATTGCCTGAACCGCCTCGACGGCATGTTCGCCCTCGCCATTTGCGATCTGCGCAGCCGTTCACCAAAGTTGTTTCTGGCGCGCGATCATTTCGGAATCAAGCCGCTCTATCACTGGGAGCGCGGCGGAAAACTCGCTTTTGCTTCCGAGATCAAGGCTCTCCTCGAAGTGCCGGGAATCGAAGCGCGCATGAACGCGGAGGCGCTCGACCAATACCTGACATTTCTCTGGGTGCCCGATCCGCTGACCATGTTTGAGGGCATCCGCAAGCTGCCAGCGGGCCACTACGCGCTCTGGCAGCGCGGCGAGTTCACGATCGAGCAGTATTGGGACTTGACGTTCCCTCCGGTGGAGCATCGCTTCGAGCGCACCGAGGCGGATCTGGCGTGTGAGATTCGCGAGCGCTTCTGCGCCTCGGTCGAACGGCAGATGGTGAGCGATGTTCCGATCGGCGCGTTTCTGAGCGCGGGACTCGATTCGTCGAGCATAGTTACGGCCATGGTGGCGGCCATGGCGCGAAAACAGCCGGTGCGCACTTACACGATTACGTTTCCCAAACACTATCGCGTGGGCGAGACCACGATTGACGATCCTGCCGTTCCGCAACGTCTCGCGCGCAAGCTCGGCTGCGAACACCACGAAATCGTCGTCGAGCCCGACGTGGTCGGCTTGTTGCCGAATCTGATCTGGCACATGGACGAGCCCACGGCCGATCCGGCGATCATCGCGGCGTACCTAGTGTGCCGCGAGGCGCGGAAACAGGCGACCGTGCTCTTGTCGGGAGTGGGCGGCGACGAACTTTTCGCGGGATATCGCAAGCATGCCGCTCATGCGTGGGCGAAAGAATATCGGCGCGCACCGGGCTTCGCTCGCTTCGCGGCCGAGCGCGCTCTGCTGGGATTGCCGTCGCTGCGCGGCACGCGCATGAAAGGCCCCGTGCGTCTAGCAAAGAAGATGGCGCGCAGCGCGGCACTCAGTCCGGAGGAAGCGTTCATCAGAAATTGCACGTATCTCGATGCGCGGCAGAAAACAGATTTATATGCTCTGGAATCGCAGGCGCTCGCAGGCGGCGATCCTGCCAGCCAGCATCTGGCGGCGTTCGACAAAGTGCGCCACGCGGATTTCCTCAACCAGATGTTGTATCTCGACACCAAGATTTTCATGCCCACGCTAAATCTGACTTACAACGACAAAATGAGCATGGCGTCGTCGGTCGAGGTGCGCGTGCCGTTCCTCGACCGCGAGCTTGCCGAATTCGTCGCCTGGAACGTCAAGCCGGAGTGGAAGCTCAAAGGAAAATGGCGCCCGGTGACCAAGCACATCTTCCGCGAAGCCATGCGTAGTATGCTGCCAAAAGAGGTGATGCGGCAGCCGAAGGCGGGTTTCGCGGCGCCCGTGGATTATTGGCTGGCGCACGATTTGCGCCCCATGGTGGACGATCTTCTTTCGGAATCTCAAGTGCGGCGCCGAGGGTTGTTTCGTCCGCAAGTGGTGCGCGGCTATATTGACGAGCACCGGAGGGGCGCGGAAGACTGGTCGATGCAAATCTGGCAATTGCTGACGCTGGAAATCTGGATGCAACTTTTTCTCGACGGGGGCGCAAGATCGTTCGCCGAGCGCCAGATCGCCGCGCCTCAACTATCTCAGTCGGCACTGTCTTAACGACGGCGAACGATGGCATGAAACAGCTCCTACAAGACGCGCGCTCGGGTGAGTTGAAGGTCGCCGAAGTTCCGGCTCCGCAATTGTCGCCGGGCTGTGTGCTGGTGCGAGTGGCTGCGTCCCTGGTGTCGGCCGGCACGGAGCGTGCGTCGGCTGAATTTGCCGGCAAGAGTTTGCTGGCGAAGGCGAAGGCCCGCCCCGATCTGGTGCGCGACGTGCTCGCCAAGATGAAGCGAGATGGCCTGGTTTCCACTTTGCAAACCGTGCGCTCTCGATTGAACCAGCCGCAATCGGTGGGCTACAGCAGCGCCGGAGTGGTGGTTGGCGTTGGCGATGGGATTGCCGACATCAGCGTGGGCGACCGCGTCGCCTGCGCGGGCGCGGGATTCGCGGTACACGCCGAATTTGCCTGCGTACCCAGAATGCTGGTCGCGAAGATTCCGCATGTCTCATTGCAAAGTAATGGCAATGTGTCTTATGAAGAAGCAGCCTTCGGAACCGTGGGTGCGATTTGCCTGCACGGCATCCGCACCGCCGAAGTCGCTCTGGGTGACACGCTCGCGGTCATCGGTCTGGGATTGCTCGGACAAATCACGGTGCAGTTGCTGAAAGCCGCCGGATGCCGCGTCTTTGGCATGGACCTGTTGCGCCAGCGCGCCGATCTTGCCATCGCGAGCGGTGCCGAAGCCGCATGTACCAGCGCGCGCGAGTTCCGCGATTTGTGCTTTCAGAAAACGGGAGGCGTGGGCGTGGATTCGGTGCTGATTACGGCGGAGACTCCAACGAGCGAGCCGGTAAACCTGGCGGCGGAACTGGCGCGCGATCGTGCCATTGTGGTTGCCGTGGGAACGGTCGGCATGGAGGTGCAGCGCAAGCTCTATTACGAAAAAGAACTGCATTTTCGCATTTCGCGCTCCTATGGCCCCGGGCGTTATGACACTGCGTATGAACAAAAAGGCCGCGATTATCCGATTGGCCATGTGCGCTGGACGGAAACCCGCAATCTGGCTGCATTCCTGCAATTCATCGCCGATGGCAAATTGGATCTGCCGTCGCTGATCACGCACCGCTTCCCGATGGAACAGGCGACGCGGGCCTATGACCTGATTACGGGCAGCACGGGCGAACCATTTCTCGCTGCGCTGATCACCTACGCGGGCGCTGAATCTGAAACCGCGCTGAATTTTCCGGAGAAAATCCAGGTGGCCGCCGTCGCGCCCTCGTCGGGTTCCATAGGATTGGGCGTGCTGGGAGCCGGCAGTTTCGCGCAGAACACGCTGTTGCCCGCGCTGAAGAAAATCACGGGCGTTGCTTTCATAGGCGTCTGCAATGCGACCGGCCCGCGCAGCCGCAACGCGGCGGAGAAGTTTGGGTTCTCCTACTGCTCGAATTCGGAACCTGAACTTCTGCAGGATCCAAGAATCAAGGCGGTGCTCATCGCCACCCGTCACAACCTTCATGCCACCCAGACGCTTGCGGCCCTGCGCGCCGGGAAAGCGGTCTTCTGCGAAAAGCCGCTTTGCCTGAATGAAAGAGAACTGGCGGCGCTGGTGCGAGTTGCATGGCCAAGTACTCACGGCAAGCCACTAGCTCCGCTACTCATGGTCGGTTTCAATCGTCGCTTCGCACCGATGGCGGTTCAGCTAAAACAGTTCTTGTCCGAGATCAACGAACCGCTGGCCATCCACTACCGCGTGAATGCGGGCTACATCCCCGCCGATCATTGGGTCAACGATCCCGAGCAAGGCGGCGGGCGCATTCTCGGCGAGGTCTGCCATTTTGTGGACTTCCTCTGTTTCCTCGCGAGCGCGTGTCCCATCGAAGTGCAAACGCAGGTCGTGGGCAATCCCGGCCATTACAGTTGCGATAACATCATCGCATCCCTCAAATTCGTGAACGGATCGCTCGGCACAATCAGCTATTTCGCCAATGGCGACAAGTCGGCGTCGAAGGAGCGCGTGGAAATTTTTGGCGGTGGCTCGGTCGCGACCCTCGAAGATTTTCGCAGGCTCGAACTCGTTCGCAACGGACGCAAACAAGTCACACGCGCGCGCTGGAGACAGGACAAGGGCCACCAGGCGGAGATGCAGGCCTTCGTGGATGCGCTTCGAGGCAAGACGCCGCCGCCGATTCCGTTTGAACAGTTGGTGGGCTCGACTCTCGCGACTCTTCGATTGCAGAATTCATGCCAGAAGGGGCAGCCTGTGACAGTCGGCGTGAGAGAGTTTGTCGCGTCCGCCTTGCGGGAAACATCGACGCATGACGGAGGGGCGCTCTATGAATTGTAAAGACTGCACGGTAATTATTACTCATATTTTGCACTAGAAACCATTCGCTTTGAAGTGAAGGGAATGATCGGTAAATGTTGATTCTGGGCCTGAACATGTTTCATGCCGATTCTTCGGCCGCGATTGTCGAAGATGGGAAGATTCTTTTTGCGGTGGCCGAGGAACGGCTGAACCGGCACAAACATTTCGGCGGTTTTCCCGCTCTGGCGGTGAAGGCGTGTCTTGATGCGGCGGGCGCGAAAATCACCGACGTTCAGCAAGTTGCGGTGGGGCAGGACAGCGACGCCAACCTTGCCAAAAAGGTGCAGTATGCGCTGGCGAATCCCGCCAAGGTCTTGAATTTTATCAAGATGCGGCAGCGCAAAGAGTCGATGCGCGACCTGCGTTCTCTGCTGGCGCACGCGCTCGACGTGGACACTTCCACACTGAAGTTTCAGGAGCACCATCTGGAACATCACATCGCGCACATCGCCAGCGCGTACTACTGTTCGCCGTGGGAAAAGGCGGCGGGTCTCAGCTTCGACGGCTCCGGAGATTTCGTGTCCACCATGACGGCGCGCTGCGAGGGCCACGAAATCCATGTGCTCGACCGCGTGTTTTTGCCGCATTCGCTTGGCAGCTTCTACACCATGATTTGCGATTTCATCGGCTACAGAAAGTATGGCGATGAGGGCAAAGTCATGGGGCTGGCGCCGTACGGGAAAGACACGTACGTCGACGAGATTCGAAAGGTTGTCGCGCTGAAGAACGGCAACTTTCAGCTCAACCTGAGTTACTTCAAGCCGCTCGGGAGCAATCAGGGAATGCAGGTGCTGCCCGACGGAACGGTGCGCCTGGCGAGGCATTTCTGCGGCAAGATGGAAAAGCTCTTCGGCGCGCCCCGCGAGCCGCACGCCGAGATCACGCAGCGCGACATGGATCTGGCATACGCCATGCAGCGTGTTTTCGAAGAAGTGTTTTTCCATTTTGCGAACCAGTTGCACATGCGCGTGCCCAACGAAAATCTTGCGATGGCGGGAGGTTGCGCGCTCAATAGCGTGGCCAACGGCAAACTGTTTGACCGCACGCCATTCCGCCGCACCTGGATTCAGCCGGCCGCGGGCGACGAAGGCCTGGCGATTGGCGCCGCGCTGCACACCTATCATTCGGTTTTGAAACAGCCGCGGCGGGAGCAGATGGATCATGCCTACCTCGGGCCGGAGTTCTCCGAAGCGCAGATCGAATTAGCTTTGAAAAGCGCGGGCGTAAAGTGTCAGCGACTGGAGCGCGCGCCGCTGCTCGACGCGGTTTCCGATCAGATGGTGCGCGGCAATGTTGTGGGGTGGTTCCAGGGCCGCATGGAGTGGGGGCCGCGCGCGCTCGGCAATCGTTCCATCGTAACGCACCCTGGGCTCCACGACATGAAGAATGTGTTAAACGCTCGCATCAAACACCGCGAGTGGTTCCGTCCGTTTGCTCCGTCGATTCTGGCCGAAGCGCAGCACGAATATTTCGAGCACGACCATCCATCTCCCTACATGCTCCATGTGTACAAGATTCGTCCGGAGAAACGCGAGCGCCTGTGCGCCGTGAATCACGTCGACAACACCGGGCGTTTGCAGACCGTGGCGAGGGATGAGAATCCGCTCTACTACGATTTGATCCAGACGTTTGGCAGGAAAACCGGGATCCCGGTGATCCTGAACACGAGCTTCAACGAGAATGAGCCGATCGTGTGCACGCCGCAGGAAGCCATCGATTGCTTTCAGCGAACCAAAATGGATGTGCTTGCCATCGGGCCTTTTTTCGTGTGCAAGCCAGAAGTCAAGACAGAAGACTCCAGACCGAGAACCGACATCGCCCGGCATGGCTGAAACTCCAGTTGCGGTGGCTGCATCCTCCTCGCTAACGCTGCGGAAAGTCGCCGCCTGGCGCGGCATTCGAGTGCTGGCGTGGGACGGCGAGGTTCTTTACGCTGGTCGCGGGTATCAGATCGTTCGCCTAAACGCACGCCTGCGCGCCGCCAAGAGCACGGACTGGGAAGCGGTGGCGCGCTTCCGTCCAGTTTGGTGGAGGAATTTCACGTCGCGTAGCGCTTTGTGCTATCGCCTGGTGCGCGATGGCTTTCACGCGCTGGCTATTCTCGATGGCCAGACAAGCGCCGGTCAAACCAACGACCTGACGATGGTGGGCGCAGTTCCGGGCGCGCTGGTCACGCGAACTCCCGGCAGCGATGAATTTCGTGTCACACATCGAATTCAACGCGGCACCCGGCCGCTGCACATCACCGCCGTTCCATCGGGACAAATTTATTGGGGCGAATATTTCGACAATCGCGAGCGCGCGGAAGTTCACATCTATGTTTCGACCGATCAAGGACGCACATGGCAGATTGCCTACACGTTTCCGGCGGGAAGCATACGGCACGTCCACAACATTGTTTACGACCGCTGGGGCGATTGCCTTTGGATACTGACGGGCGATGAAGGCGCCGAGTGCAAGGTGCTGCGCGCTACCTGCGACCTGCGCTCGGTGGAAGCGGTGCTCTCGGGCAACCAGCAAGCGCGCGCCGTGGCTGCGATTCCAACGCAGGAGGGGCTATGTCTTTCGACGGACACGCCCTTCGAGAAGAATCACATCTATCGTCTCGATCATGCGGGGAACGTCGAGCGGGTCGGCGACCTCGCCAGCTCTTCGATGTATGGTTGCCGAGTCGGCGAGGCGGTGTTTTTTTCGACGATGATCGAGCCGAGCGCCGTGAACTCCGGCCACGATGTGCAAATCGTTGGATCGAGACCTGGATCGAAAGTTGGATCGAGAGACGGAACGGACTGGCAGATGCTGGCTCGCTGGAAGAAGGACAACTTGCCCATGCGTTATTTCCAATACGGCAACGCCATCCTGCCCGAAGGCGAGAACTCCACCGGCTATCTCGCAGCCACGACTATCGCCGTCGAGACGGACGATCTGGTCACCACCCTCTGGGAAGTCGAGCCGGCATGAGCGTGCCCGCGCGTTGGCATTATTACCGGCGTATTTTCGGCGCTTATCTTGGTTCCGGGCGCAGCCATTTGACGTTCTGGCATGAAACACCGGAGATCAATCCGCGCGCCTGCACCAACCAGCTTGGCGAATATTACATGCTGTTTCGCGAGAAAGCGGACTACTCCGCGCACTACGACGCTTCCGGCATTCCGATGCTCGACTACCACGGAGCGATTGGCCTGCAGTACAACCCGATCGCCATTGCGCAGTGGGGGCTCGCGAACTTTAACCTTTTCCGTGAAACGGGCGACGATCCGCGCTGGCAGAAAACTCGCAAGGCGGCCGATTGGCTTGCCGCGAACCTGGAGCCGAATGCTCGCGGGCTTTGGGTATGGAAGCATCATTTTGACTGGGAGTATCGAGACACGCTCAAGGCGCCGTGGTATTCGGGACTCGCGCAGGGGCAGGGTGTTTCACTGCTTTTACGGGCGCATGCTCACACTCGTACTCACAGTAACGACGAGAAGTATCAACGCGCAGCCGAGAAGGCGTTTGTCGCGCTCACGCGGCCCATTTCCGATGGCGGCGTGCTGTTTGAGGACGATGAGAATAATGTCTGGATCGAAGAGTACCTCGTCGATCCGCCGACGCACATCTTGAATGGATTCATGTGGGCGCTGTGGGGAGTGTTCGATTTCTGGCTGGCGCGCGCGGATGCGCCGGCAAAGGAGATTTTCGATCGCGGGGTCCAGACCCTGATCCACAATCTGGCGCGATTCGATACCGGTTACTGGTCTCTCTACGAACAATCTGGGACCCGGCTGAAAATGCTGGCGAGCCCTTTCTATCACCAGTTGCATATTGTGCAATTGCGCGTGATGTCGAAACTCACGGACGACGCCCGCTTTGCTGCGATTGGAGAACGCTGGGAACGCTATGCCCGGCGCCCCGGCAACCGCACCCGCGCCCTGGTCGAGAAAACCGTTTTCAAATTGCTGCACTACTAGCAGCCATCTCGAAATCGACCGGCGTGGCAGCAGCCGCGCCCGTTATCTCTCCCATCATTTACACTTTTAGCCGTGGATGCCGAGATCATTGCCGTCGGGTCTGAGTTGCTCACTCCCCATCGCCAGGACACGAACTCGCTCTACCTCACCGAAAAACTGAATGAACTTGGTGTCGAAGTGCGCTTCAAGTGCATTGTGGGCGACCACCGCGAAGGACTGACTGCGGCGGCGAAGCTCGCCATGCGGCGTTCGGACATCGTCGTTTTCACCGGCGGGCTCGGCCCCACCGAAGACGACCTGACGCGCGAAGCTGTGGCCGACGCGCTGGGCTTGAAACTGCAACGCGATCCCGAGTTTGTCGCAAGGCTCGAAGAGCGCTTCGCCAAGCGCGGCATGAAAATGTCCGCCAACAACGCGAAGCAGGCCGACATCCTGACCAGCGCGGCGCTGTTGCCGAACCCGGTCGGCACCGCGCCCGGCCAGTGGATCGCCGGAAAGTATGACGGCCAGGAGCGGCTGCTGATGCTGCTTCCCGGCCCTCCCAGCGAAATGAAAGCGGTGTTTGAAACGGAATGCCTCCCGCGGCTGCGCGCCCGGATCGCACCCCAGCACATCGCCACGCGCACGCTCAAAATGGCGATGATGCCAGAATCGCAGGTCGACGCGCGGGTCGCGCCTATCTACAAGACTTATGCCGACGTAGAAACCACCATCCTCGCCGGGGCGGGCGAGATCCAACTCCACCTGCGCTGCCGCAAGGATTCGCAAGCGGAAGCCGAAGCGCGCGTCGAGGAGCTTGCCGAAAAAATCGAGGACGAACTCGGTGACGCCATCTTCTCGCGCAAAGGCGAAACCATCGAGCAAATCGTCAGCTACCTGCTGCAGATGCGTGGCATGACTCTGGCAGTGGCCGAATCCTGCACTGGTGGCCTGCTCGCCGAACGCATCACTTCCCTCAGCGGCAGCTCGCGCTATTTTCTCGGCGGCGCCGTGGTCTATTCGAACGAATTGAAAACGCAATTTGCCAACCTCCCCAAGGCGCTGATCGACCAGCACGGAGCCGTCAGCCGCGAAGTGGCGGTGGCGATGGCCGAAGGCATCCGCAAGCGCTGCCTCGCGAGCTATGGAGTCGGAATCACCGGAGTCGCCGGCCCAAGCGGTGGAACTGAGCAGAAGCCTGTGGGCCTGGTCTTCATCGCACTGGCCGGAGAAGAAGGCACGCAGGTCGTCGAGCGCAATTTTCCCGGCGACCGCAAACGCATTCGGCAGTTCGCAACCCAGCAGGCGTTGGAAATGATCCGCAGGGCGCTGTTGTAAGGCGTTGTTATAGAAACGTGCGAATATTTATCGGTATCGACCTAGACTCTGAAGTCCGCCTCCGCATCGCGCGCTTTCTCGAAGGCGTCGCGGGCTTCGCGCCCGATGCGCGCTGGGTGCGTCCGGAGTCACTGCACATCACTTTGAAGTTCATCGGAGAACAAACGCCAGAGCAAGTCGCGGCCATCACCGAACGTCTGCGGAGGATCGAGGGCAGCGCGTTTCAAATTCGTTGCGGCGGATATGGATTCTTCCCTACGGCAAAAGCTCCGCGCGTATTCTGGATCGGAATCCAGGCCGGACCGCAACTAGCCAAACTCGCCGAGAGAATCGATATGGCCACAACCGCACTCGGCATTCCGCGCGAGAACCGGCCTTACAGCCCACATTTGACTCTGGCGCGCGCCGGTGGCAGATCGGGCTCGCCGAAGTGGCGCAAAGACGACGGACCCAACGCAATTTTCGCGGCGCTCGAAAAGCGTCTCGCCGCGATGGGCGAAGTTGATCTCGGCACAATGACCGCCCACGAGTTTATTCTCTATCAAAGCGAGCTTTCACCGGGAGGATCGAAGTACACGCGACTGCAACGATTCCCGCTCCAGCAAAGGTAGTGGAGAGACGGGCGGGGACACTCGACACTCCACCGGCAAGCTCGAATCGACATTGGACAGGTAAACATGACTCCTTACTTCATCGCCGCCGCTGTCGGTTCCCTGCTGGGATCCATTCCGTTTGGCTACCTGCTGGTACGCATTTTCAAGGGTGAGGATGTGCGCGCGAGCGGCAGCGGCAACATTGGCGCTACCAACGTGGCCCGCAAATCGCCCGCGCTTGGGATTGCAACTCTTGTCCTCGACGCCGCGAAAGGTCTGGCTGCGCTTTGGGTGGCGCGGGCGCTGTTCAGCGGACCGCATCAGCCGCTCATAATGACCACGGCGGCGTTCTTCGCCGTGCTCGGCCATCTGTTTCCGGTTTGGCTCAAATTCCGCGGCGGCAAGGGCGTCGCCACCAGCCTCGGAGCTTTTCTATTGCTCACGCCTAAGTCCATTTTGTGCCTGGTGGGATTATTTTTGATCCTCGCCGTCGCCTTCCACTACGCCTCGCTCGCGTCGGTTGCTGTGGCGGCGGCGTTTCCGCTGCTGGCGTGGGCCTTCCACGAATACGCCGACCCGCGCCAACTTGTTCTTATCGCCGTGGTTTCGGCGCTCGTCATCTGGAGGCACCGCCGAAACATCGGCCGCCTCGCCGCTGGAACGGAATCCAAGTTAGGGCGTAAGCTGATGAGTAAGTCAGAGACAAGGTCGGAACAGACATAGGTTCACAGTTAGATAGCGAGCCAGAAGACTTAGGGGCAAACCACAGATGAGCCGCATTGCCGTGATCGGCGCAGGCGCTTGGGGCACGGGACTGGCCATTGTCCTCGGACGCAAAGAAACTCACCAAATCCGGCTTTGGGCCAAGGAACCGGAAGTTTCCGAGGCCATTGCAACAAGCCGAGTGAACGAACTGTTCCTGCCCGGCTTTATCCTGCCTGAATCGATCACCGGGACCGGCAATTTGAACGCCGCGCTCGACGCCGCCGAGATTGTCGTCAGCGTCATGCCCTCGCAGCATTGCCGGGCTTTATTCGAACGCATGGCACCCGCGCTCCGCCCGGAGACGCTAATCGTCAGTTGCACCAAGGGACTGGAAGACGGAACGCTCTTGCGCATGACCGAAGTGATTGCCGATGTGTTGCGAAGCCGCAAGTTCACTCCTCGCGTAGGCGCGCTCAGCGGCCCGTCGTTCGCCAAGGAGGTTGCGCGCGGCGATCCGACGGCCGTGACCGTAGCGTCCGCCGACGGAGAAGTGACGCGCGCCGTGCAGCAGGCGTTCAACGATTCCCGTTTCCGTGTCTATACCAACGACGACGTGATCGGCGTGGAACTGGGCGGAGCGCTGAAGAACATCATTGCCATCGCCGCCGGCGTCTGCGACGGTCTTGGCCTCGGTCACAACTCGGCAGCGGCGCTGATCACGCGCGGCCTCGCCGAAGTGGCGCGCCTGGTCGTGGCCTGCGGCGGACGCCTCGATACCATGGCGGGACTTGCCGGACTGGGCGATCTGGTTCTTACCTGCACCGGAGATCTCTCGCGTAACCGCAGTGTTGGCGTCGAGTTGGGCAAGGGCCGCAAGCTGCCCGACATCATCGCCGACATGCGCGGAGCGGTCGCCGAAGGAGTTTTCACCACCAGGGCCGCAGTGGGTCTGGCCCGCAAGAAGGACGTCGAGATGCCGATCACCGAACAGATGTTCGCCATCCTCGAAAACGGCAAGTCTCCGCATCAGGCGATCGAAGACCTGATGACGCGCGCGGCGAAGTCCGAAGTCCATTGACCGTGGAGAGCACAGCAACGGGACTTGTTTGGTGCCCGGAGACGGAATCGAACCGTCACGGAGCTTTCGCCCCTCGGGATTTTAAGTCCCGTGCGTCTGCCAGTTTCGCCATCCGGGCGTTGGGAAGCAACTCTTGAATTCTACGATAGTCGCCTGTGAAACTCTTTGCGAGTTTTGTCTTTCCATGCAACTTTTCATGCGCTTGCGGGTTCAATACTATGTAAAGATGGAATTGTCTGGAGGGGACCTTGAAAATATCGCGTTGGTTTCGTGAGGCAAGCGGCTCCGCATGGGCGGCACCCGCCGTTCTTTTTTTCTTTGTGGCTGGCGCGGCGGCATTAGCTTGCGCCCAGAGCGGCACCATGACTCCGTATCAGGACGAGACGGATGGCGTCGGCGCCGGCGGAAAATGGCTGGAGTTCCACTCCACGGACAAGATGACGAGGGCGAAGAAAGTGCGCTTTGAGATCAAGGCGGACAATTATTTTCGCGAAGACCCCGAGTACAAGCCGAGAGTGAACCTGTTTTGCGATAACGGCAAGCTCAAGCTGGCGGAGTTCAATGCCGGAGTCAAACTGGGTCCGCCGAACCGCCCGCCCGGCTGGTGGGGCCAGCTGCAGTGGGAGGCCAGGGTCCGAGTGGACAATGCGCACTACTCCAAGGGGTGGAATTGGGAGCGCAGCCACTCGCTGGCCATGGACAAGGGGACGGTGCGGGGGCTGATTGGGGCGCAGATTTTCAAGGTGGAGCTGCCGACGCGGAGCGGGCGGCAGATTGCCGAGTTTTCTCCCGGGGGGCTGAACCTGGATCGAGTCAGAGAAGCCTGCTATCTGACGCCAAAGAAACCGAGTTCGGACTAGCGGGCCGGGGCAATCGCCCATAAGTGTACGTACAGTGTTCCACGTGGAACATGGCAAGTTTGCCCTTGACAGAGACTTCCCTCTTATCGAGGGGCACCCGCCTGATGTTGTTAGCAAGTTAAAATGTCCGCTTTTTGTAGCAAGTGAAATGTCCGGTTTCGTTAATCTCCCGTAGCCGCCGAGGCGGTGGGAAAGTGGGAATCCCGCGCACTTTGCGGGATTTCCAA
>JBEKQG010000011.1:0-36836 GCA_049519955.1 Terriglobales bacterium | reverse complement strand
GACGCCCGCGTATAAACGTTCTCGGCGTCCGAGTCCCCCGGCAAGCGCTTCCCGAGGACCATCCGCACCAGGTTATAAGGGCTCGCCTGGTAGTAGCGTTCCTGCATGGCGGGCGTGATTTTGTCGTAAGGCTGCGTGACCGCCTGCTCTACCGGCACGCGCTCGGGATCGTAGCGCCATGCGCGGAATGGAGAAATATTGGCCATGGAGAGATTGCAAAATTGTAACAGGGGCACTCCTGCCCCAGCCCGAAGCGGCAAGAGAAGAAAAAATTTGCAACGCTTCGGAAATCGGATGCGCGCCATCCTCCCAATCCGGGGGGCGCGTATAAAAAGCGGCAACTCCTTTTCCAAGTTGTGCTAGTATGCCGTTCAGCGGATGTTTTTGTGGCCTGTTTTTTGGGATGCGGGGCGCCTTTCCTCCAAAGCGCGCATTCAGTGGGGCGTATGTTCTACCGCAAGCAGCCCTCGGTTCGAGTCTTTTTCGTTGTGCTTCTGCTGGTTGTGTGCGGCGGCCTTCCGCTTTTTGCCCAGACTTTGACGGACGACGTCCACATCCAGCCCCGCATCCAGCCTCCGCCTCCGAAAATGCCCGGCGTCGATCCCGCATTCAAGACCGACACCAAGCCCATCAAGGTCGCCGTGGACATGGTGCTCGTGCCGGTCACCATCACCGATCCCTCAAACCGCCTGGTCACCGGCCTCGACCGCGAGAACTTCAACCTCTTCGAAGGCCGCGAGCAGCAGGAGATCAAGAGCTTCTCCAGCGAAGACGCTCCGGTTTCGATCGGCGTGATTTTCGACATGAGCGGCAGCATGCAGACCAAGATCGATCGCGCCCGCGATGCGGTCGTCGAGTTCTTCAAGACCGCCAACCCGCAGGACGAATTCTTCCTCATCGCCTTCGCCGATAAGCCGGAAGAGATCGCCGATTTCACCCGTTCCGCCGATGACGTTCAGGGCCGGCTCCTCTACGCCATTCCCAGGGGCCGCACCGCCCTGCTCGATGCCATTTATCTCGGCGTCAGCAAAATGCGCCAGGCCAGGTATCCCAAGAAGGCTCTGCTCATCATCTCCGACGGCGGCGATAACCATAGCCGTTATACCGAAGGCGAGATCCGTTCCATGGTTCGGGAGGCCGACGTTCTCATCTATGCCATCGGCATTTACGATCATTCCTTCTCGACCGAGGAAGAGCGTCTCGGCCCCAGCCTGCTCAGCGATGTCACCGAACTGACCGGTGGCCGCGCCTATACCATTGACGACCCAAACGACCTGGCGGACGTTTCCACAAAAATTGGCATTGAGTTGCGCAACCAATATGTCATCGGATACCGTCCTAAGAACCCAGCGCGCGATGGCAAATGGCGTAAGATAAAAGTGAAACTCGTGCCGCCTAAAGGATTGCCGCCGCTCCGGGTCTATGCCAAGACGGGTTACTATGCGCCGACGGAATGACGTTTTTCTCCAGCTTTTCTTCTTCCTGACAACGCTGTTCGTGGCCACCGCGCTGGCGCAAGGCGGAGCCCCGGATCCGTCGCCGGCCGCTCCGGTCGCGAGTTCTCCGTCGCCGGCGAATTCCCCATCCACCGCCGCACCGCCGGCCGCCAACCTGGCCCAGACCCCGGATTCCTCCGACAGCGGCGTCTTTGTTTTCCACAAGCAGGTTGATGAAGTCGTTCTTCACGCCACCGTCATCGACGACAAGCAACACATCGTCACCACTCTCGAGAAGGGCGATTTCGAAGTTTACGAGGATGGGCGTCTCCAAACCATCGCTTCCTTCCGCCACGAGGACATCCCCGTTTCCATGTGCATCGTCGTCGATAACTCCGGTTCCATGGGCGAGAAAAGGCAGAAGGTGAACGCCGCCGCCCTCAATCTGGTGCGCGCGTCGAATCCAAACGACGAAGTGTGCATCGTCAACTTCAATGACGAGTACTATAAGGACCAGGACTTCACCTCCAACATTAAGAAGCTGCAAGAGGGGCTGGAAAAAGTGGAGGCGCGTGGCGGCACAGCGCTCTACGATGCGGTCGTCGCCACCGCTTACGAATTGAAAACAAATGCGAAGCTGGAAAAGAAAATCATTTTTGTGGTCACCGACGGAGACGACAACGAAAGCGCCGAAACTCTCGAACAGGCCGTGCGCCGCCTCCAGGCCGACAACGGGCCTGTGGTTTATTCCGTCGGCATCCTGGGGAAGGAGGATCACCCGAAGCGCGCCAAGCGCGCCCTGCAAATCATGTCCGAGAGGACTGGCGGCATCGCTTTCTTTCCGCAAACGCTGGACGAAGTTGACGCCATCAGCCGCACCGTCGCCCACGATATCCGCAGCCAGTACACCATCGGATACAAGCCGACGACGCCGAAGAATCAGGGCGGCTACCGCCCGGTGAAAGTCGAAGCCCGTTCCCACAGCCACGGCAAACTCACCGTCCGCACCAAAAGCGGCTACTACGCCGGGGGTGAGCCCGCCTCTGGGACGCAGTAGAGGGGATGTTGTAATTTGGCAATTTGACAATTTTGCAATTTGAAATCCGACTCCTGCTGACGCATCCTCTGTGCTTCTCTGTGTCCCCTGTGGTTCAATCTTTCTCTTTTACCGCAACCATGCCTGAGGCGCGTCCAACTGCACTTCCCTCGGCGATCCAGCCGCCAGTCATCGGTCGGCAGGAATACCCGATGTCACCGAAAACTGACGCCTCACGGCTGATACCTGACGGCTGGTAGCTGACCCCCGCCCGCTGTCTCACCGCACCGACTCTCCAATCCACTCCAGGTACGCCGTGCTGCCGTCTTCAATGGCGATCTCGATACACTCCGGAAGCTCGTAGGAATTGAGCTCGCGCAAGGCCTGGCGCAGGCGATTGCAGGCGTCTTCCGTCGTTTTGATCAGCAGCAGCCACTCCGTTGCCGTCTCAATCTCGCCCTCCCAGCGATACACCGATTCCACCTGCGGAGCGATATTTACGCACGCCGCCAGTTGCCGCTCCACCAATGCCTGCGCAATGCTCCGCGCTTCCTCGATCGATCCGCAAGTTGTGAGAACAAGCCTTTTGTCGGTCATAATAGAATCAAAGTTTCACTGGAAGCATACGAGGCATTCTATGGCAACGCAAATCAAGTTTGGCACTTCCGGATGGCGCGCCGTGATGGCGGAGGATTTCACGTTTCAGAACGTCAGGCGCGCCGTTCACGGCATCGCGCGCTACGTGGCGTCGCAGAAGGCGGACGGCGCGACCGTCATCGTCGGACGCGATCCGCGTTTTCTCGGCGAAACTTTCTGCGCCATGGCCGCCGAGATCCTGTCCAGCTACGGCATTACGCCGCTGCTCATCGCCGAGCCCGCGCCCACGCCCACCATTGCCTACGCCGTGATTCAGTCGAAGGCCGCCGGTGCCATCAACTTCACCGCTTCGCACAATCCGCCCGAATACAACGGCATCAAGTTCTCCACTCCCGATGGCGCGCCTTCGCTCCCGGAGGTTACCAGGGCCATCGAAGCCGAGATCGCCGCCTACGACGCGAATCCGCAAGCGCCGCCCGCTAATAAGGCTGAGTCCCAAACTATCGACCCGCGCCGCATGTATCTCTCGCGCCTGCGCGAAATCGTCGATCTCGATGTCATCAAAAGAGCCGGCGTCAAGATCGCCTTCGATCCCATGTGGGGCGCTGCCCGCGGCTATTCCGACGCCCTCCTGCGCGAGGCTGGAGTCGCCGTGGCCACCGTCCACGACACTCGCGACGTGCTCTTCGGAGGCCACGCCCCCGAGCCCGATGATCGCCTGCTCGAAGACCTGCGCCACAAAATGCGCGAGATCGGCGCGGGCATTGGCATCGCTACCGATGGCGACGCCGACCGCTTCGGAATTGTCGACGAGGACGGCGCCTTCGTCCAGGCCAACTACATCATCGCCTTGCTCTTCGATTACCTGGTCGAAACCCGCGGCTGGAAAAACGGAGTCGGCAAGTCTGTCGCCACCACCAACCTTATCAACGCGCTCGCCGACAAATACAAGATCGAGCTTTACGAAACGCCCGTCGGCTTCAAATACATCGGCGAACTGATCAAGCAGGACAAGATCCTCATCGGCGGCGAAGAAAGCGCCGGCCTTTCCATCCGCGGACACGTCCCGGAAAAAGACGGCGTGCTCGCCGGCCTGCTTTGCTGCGAGATGGTCGCCCGCCGCGGCGC
This sequence comes from Terriglobales bacterium, assembly GCA_049519955.1. Taxonomy (GTDB): domain Bacteria; phylum Acidobacteriota; class Terriglobia; order Terriglobales; family Acidobacteriaceae; genus Acidiflorens. The sequence goes on along the minus strand of JBEKQG010000011.1, from coordinate 32,639 downwards.
TGCGCTCGGCAAACAGCTCGCCGCCCTATTTGCCAAAGTTGGTTCCTTTTATCCGCTGCGCGAGAACTTCCGCTTGACGCCGGAAGCACAACAGAAGTTTACTGAGAAGTTACGTCGGGATCCGAGCGAGTTTCATGGTATCAAGGTTGCCATGGTCGTGCGTACCGACGGACTCAAACTCGTACTCGCCGACGGATCGTGGGTCTGCTACCGGCTCTCGGGCACGGAGCTAGTGGTGCGCGTCTATAGCGAAGCGCGCGCCAAGGACGACCTCGCGAAGTTGAGTGCGGCAGCCAAAACATGGATCTTCGATTAGGACCATCGCCCAGAGTCCGCATCCTCCCACATCCCGAGGAAGGCCTGCGCGCGGCGATCAATCAAGCCATGGACCAGGTCAAGGACCAGGCCAAAGACCAGGCTCCCCGCGCCGAGGCCATGGCCGCGCGCTGGGTCGAACGCACGCGCCCTCTCTGGTCGTGGCTCTTTGTCGAGTGGCGCCGCATTGGAACTGCGGCCGTCGTTTTTCTCACCGCTGCCTTGCTCCTGCACGCCATGTTCGGGGCCAACGGCATGGTCGTCTATCGCCAGAAGCGCGCCGAGTTGCAATCGCTCCAGACCGAAGTCGACCGCGTGCGTACGGAAAACGATCGATACCTCGATCAGATCAAATCGCTCAAGTCCGACCCCGCCGCCATCGAGAAGGAAGCCCGCGAACAGCTCCACTACACTCGCCGGGGAGAAGTCGTGTACGTCGCTCCCGATCCTCCCCAGCCCCCGCCTGCCAGCCGCGCCAAGAACGGAAAATAATCCCTACCGCACCATGTCTTCGAGCGGCGAGCTGGCAGTCGCATAGAGCTTGCGCGGCATTCGCCCCGCCATGTACGCCTGCCGTCCAGCCAGCACCGCATTTTTCATCGCTTCCGCCATCAGTACCGGGTCCTGGGCCCCCGCAATGCCGGTGTTCATCAGCACCGCGTCGTAGCCTAGCTCCATGGCAATGGCCGCGTCGGACGCTGTGCCCACGCCCGCATCCACAATCAGCGGAACGCCCGTGATCATCTCGCGCAGGATGCGCAGGTTGGCCGTGTTCTGAATCCCCAGCCCGCTGCCGATCGGCGCGCCCAACGGCATCACCGCCGCCGCTCCCGCGTCCACCAGCCGTTTCGCGAACACGATGTCGTCCGACGTATAGGCCAGCACCGTGAACCCCTCTTTCGCCAGCACCCCCGTGGCTTCGAGCGTCGCCTGCACATCCGGATAGAGCGTGGCCTGGTCGCCAATCACTTCCAGCTTGATCCAGTCCGACAGTCCGACTTCGCGCGCCAGCCGCGCCGTGCGGATCGTGTCGTCGGCCGTGTAGCAGCCGGCCGTATTCGGCAGAAGAAAATATTTCTTCGGATCGATGAAATCGAGCAGCGATTCCTTGCTGCGGTCCAGATTCACCCGGCGCACGGCCACCGTCACCATGTCGGCGCCGCTCGCCTCCAGCGCGCGCGCCGTTTCCTGAAACGATTTATATTTCCCCGTCCCCACGATCAAGCGGGAGCGGAACTGTTTGCCTGCGATCGTCAATGCTTCCGTCATGACCGTATTGTACGGCTGCGCCAGCCCTGGAAAAAGTCGATCGCGAAAACGGATTTTCGCGCTGCGCCCGGACATGGAACGATCCCTACAGGCTCCCACCCATTGCTGTTTCCCGAGTGTCCCGTTTGAGCCTCCAACCCGCAACCCGTATAATTCCAACATTGCCCCTGCACGCGATCGCTGCCTATGCCTGTCATTTCCGCAATCGAAATCGTGATCGAATGAAGATTCGCGCTGGAATTGAAGTGTCCTGCCAATCCGACATCGGCTGCGTCCGCGAAAATAACGAGGATTCCTTCGGGTATTGGGAGCCGGACGACGACTCTCAGTTCGCCCGCCAGGGACGGCTCGCCATTGTCGCCGACGGCATGGGCGGCTACGAGGGCGGTCAGGAAGCGAGCCGTCTGGCGATTGAAACGCTCCTGGCAACCTATCGCGACTTTGTCGGCGGCGACCCGCAGCAGGCGTTGATCGAGGGCTTGCAGGCGGCCCATGAGCAGATTCGGCGCTACAGCTTTGCCCATCCAGAACTGCGCGGCATGGGGACCACCTGCACCGCGGCGGCGATAGTTCACAACGCGCTCTATTACGCGCATGTTGGCGACTCGCGCCTCTACCTCGTCCGCGACCGCCAGATTACCCGCGTCACCCGCGATCACTCTTATGTGGGGCGGCTGGTCGAGTCGGGAATGATCAGCCCAGAACAAGCCGAAACTCATCCCCGGCGCAACATTCTGACCGCCGCTCTAGGCACCAGCCCCGAACTTGTCATGGACGCGCCCGGACGACCCGAGCCTTTGCAAACCGGAGACGTCCTCCTGATCTGCTCCGATGGATTATGGGGGCTCGTGCGCGACCCCGAGATAATTGCCGCCTTGGAAAACAAAAGCGTCGAACTGGCTGGTCGCGAGCTGATCAAACTGGCTCGGGAACGCGGCGGCCCGGACAACATCACGCTTTCCATCCTCCGCTTGCTCTGAGCGCTGTCCCTGCGGAAAGCCGCGCACGGCAAGCGAAGTCCCCCCTCGCGAAAGTGCAATACTCTGCGCGTCGGCCCTTCCTCGGAGCCCCTTTTTCGCCGCTAACTCGCTGAAAGCAAAGCGCCGGCCAAGGCCCGCCAATTTAGTGCTTGGGCCTTGGGCGGCCATTTTTTATAATTCCTATCGAACACATAGAGATACTTTGGGGGCGAGCCGCGATGAAGGTTTCTCAAAAAGGGCTATACGCGTTGCAGGCCATGATGGTGCTGACTCGGCGTTATACGCAGGGCGCCATCCGCATTCGCGACATTGCCTACGAAGAAAATCTGCCGGAAAAATTTCTCGAACTCATTCTTCTCGAACTCAAGAACGCCCGCCTGGTGGAGAGCGTGCGCGGTGCCAAGGGCGGTTACCGCTTGCGCCGCGACCCTGCCGATATTCGCTTGAGCGAAATCATTCGTTTGGTGGACGGGCCGCTCGCTCCCTTTGGAGATGCCGGTCAGTTGCGCGCCCTCATCGATCGCGACGCCGACCATAGCGCCCTCTACCGCGTGTTTCTGGAAGTGCGGGATGCCGCCGCCAAGATTCTCGAGAACACCACCCTCGCCGACCTGATCGGTCGTGAGCCCGAGGCCGATTCCCATCCCAAGGCCATCAACCGCAAGACCGCCAGGAAGAAAAAATCCGAGCCCGGCGTGTCGCCGGTATTGGCGGCGGGCGAAGTTCACGACTAACCGAGATCCCCGGTGGATCGCCTGCTCTTCCACGCGATCAAGTGGCGTCCTTTCCTGCCGCGACCGAACTCGCCATCGCCTGGAATCGAGTCGCCTACCACAGTTTCCGGACCGCCGCTCTCACTTTCGCTCCCACATCGCCTCTAGGTTTGCGAAGAAGATAATATTCGTTGATGGGCCGGTCATCCTGAAGAGCGGGAATCGCGGATGCCAGCGCAATCATCTGTTCCGTGGTCATTTCCGCCGACAGCATGAGATCGTACTGCTCGTCCGCTGTCTTCGCCGGCCCCCATTCCATCATGTCGGCAACGGCCTTTGCCGGCATACGCGCGACAAGGTCTGCCGCGCTGCGATTTTGGATGGAGCGGTCGCTCGCAAAAAAGTGCCACCCCCAATGTTCGACGGAAGGAAAAACGCGAACATAGGGGAAGGAATTTTTCAGCGCCCGGGCCACCGAGGCTTGCACGGCATCGTCGGCGGCCGGCAGCCACTGCGCCAGAATCCCCCCCGGCCGCAAGCGTTCCCTTACCACCGCGTAGAAGTCCTGCGAATACAGCAGGCTCGACCCAGCCGCCTGGACCGGTGGCGGGGGATCGATCATGATGACGTCGTAGCGGCCGGGGTTACGCTCCAAATAGTGGCGTCCATCGTCCGCCACAATGTGCGCCTGCGGCGATGCCAGCACTTGCGCCGCGTCGCCGTGGAAGAAGTGGAAAAGCTTCGGCACGCTGGGAACAAGATCGACCGCGGTGACCGGAATTCCCCAGGAGAGCGCGGACCGGAACGTCGTGCCCATGCCAAAGCAAATCACCAGCGCCTCGCGCGGCGCGTGATCGAGCGACGCCAGGGGGAAGTGCGCCATCATCTTCGTGATCGGTGTCAGACTGGTCATGCCCACGCCGTTGACCAGAAGCTGCTTCTCGGTCCCCGTTCCTGAATCGGCGGGGACCTCGGCGGCGATCACCGTGGCTGTGCTGTCCCGCAGCACCTCGCGTTTCGGGAATTGGGTCTCGTAATCTTGAGTCAGAAGGAAAATCACAATCGCCGCCAGCAGAATGGCGGCCGTGGCAGCGCGGGGCGCCAGGGCCATCGCGCGCGTGCCGCGGCTCGGCAGTGCCATCAGAAACCAGGGCAGCACGAACAGCAGCAGGGAAAGATGTTCCCCGGCCAGTGGCAGCAGGATGAAACCGGAGACAAGCGGTCCCGCGATGCAACCCACAACGTTGACGGCATAGGCGCGCCCCGCGCGGTCCGGATCGCCTCCCGACCAGCGATCCACGAGCATTGGGGTGAGGAATCCGATCACGGCCGAGACCGGCATCACGCCGAGAAATACGCGATGGAGGGCCACTAAATGCACCCGGCTGTCGGCCGTCAACAGCGGCAACAACCCAAGCAGCGCCAGTGAAATCCAGGCGAGCCTGCTCTCTTGGTCATGGCTGCGGCTCCACACGCGATACACTCTCGACCCGGCAAACGTCGCCAAAAGATAGGAAGCGAGAATACCGGCGAAGGCGTAAACGATCGCGCCCAGATATGGCGTGAATAGGCGGATCCAGACGACTTCCATTCCCATGGTGACCAGGCCGGTCATAAACAAGAGCGCCAGCACGCTCTTCCGCTGGTCCAACCCGGCGGAAACCGGCTCTGCGGAAACCGCCGCCGCGGATTGCGAATCCGTCCTCGCCGCGCGGCCACGCGAGGCCAGGCTCACAAGCATGGCTGAAGCGGCAATGGCGGCGTTCAATAGCGCGCCCACCCGCAGCGTGCCGTGAAAGCCGTAAAGCTCAATCAGAAACAGAGGAACGGTCGCTCCCGCAACCGCCCCCAGCACATTGGCCAGATACAGAAAACTGAACGACCGGCGTGTCTCACAACGCGCGTCGTTGCGGATGGCAAACATCGCCACTGGAATCGTGGCTCCCATGCAGGCGCACCACGGCACCAGAGTCAGCGCCATCCATGCGCCCGACACCACGTACGACAGACCGGAGGACAACGTGCCCTGGGCTGCAATCGCTTGCAGAATGCGGTGTCCCCAGCCTAGTTCGAGCGGCACCGCCAGCGCCGAAACTCCGATCAGAAGCTCGGTGAGCGCATACAACCGGAGCGGAGAAATCCGGACCTCTCCCCCATGACGGCGAATCCACGTCCCGGCTGCCACCGAGCCGATGCCCAGACCCGCCATGAACATCGAGAGCACGATCGACACAAACGCCGTGGTGACGCTGAATTGCGCCATCGCCAGCCGCAGCCAGATCAGCTCATACAGGATGCTGCAAAATCCCGAAACAAAAAAAAACACGAAATACCACGCCATTCGATTCGCCTTCCTGCAAATGGGGATTACCGATCGAGCCAAAACAACGAGCCGGAATTTTCTTCCTGACATCGAGAGCGTCATCATTCTACGCGCATCTGCCGTGCCGAAATAGATGGAGATCTCCCGCCTAGCCTCTTCCCCTTTTTCGCAAATTCATTTCTAATGCTTCGCTATGACTGGCAAACTTCTGTGGTTGGCATTCGGCTTCTTTTTCCTGACCGCTTCTTTCCTTCCAGCCTGCGCGGCCGATCGCGATTCGGATCGCGAAATCGCCGATCGTCTGATTGCCGAAGCGCTCAAGCCTTCTTCTCTGGAAACGAACCTCCGCCGCTTGACCGACGAAATTGGCGGTCGCATTCCCGGCACGCCCGCCTTCCAGCGCGCGGTAGACTGGGGCGTCGCCGCCTTCAAGGATGCCGGCGCCGATAGCGTCCACACCGAAGAGTTCACCGTCCAGCATTCCTGGGCTGAGGGCGCGACCCAAATGACCGCATCGCTCTACTCCGGAACCACTTTTCCCGTGCGCGCCGTGTCCGTCGCGTGGGCGCCGCCGCTCGCCGCCGCCAAGCACGTGCCCATCGTGGATGTCGGCGAAGGTTCAGCCGCCGACTTCGCCAAAGTTGGCGAAGTAGCGGGAAGAATCGTGCTGGTGCATACCAAAGTGCTCGAGAATTGGGACGATCTCATGGGTGAGTATCAGCGTGCTCCCGCCATTATTGCTCTCGCGGTCAAAGGCAAGGCCAAGGCAATCGCTTTCATGGCCACACGCCAGCACGGCGTCCTCTACCGTCATACCAATTCCGGCACCGGCGAGATTGACGCTCTGTCGCAGCTCATAGTCGCGCGCCAGGATGGCGAGCGCATCGCCCGCCTGCTGGCCGCGGGCACCCCGGTCTGGGCCGACCTCTCGATTCCCAACAAAATTGGCCCCGCAATCAAGACCTGGAACGTCGTGGCGGAAATTCGCGGCGGCCAGAAGCCCAACGAGTTCGTCATTCTCGGCGCGCATCTCGACTCATGGGAACTCGGCACCGGCGCGCTCGACAACGGCTGCAACGCTTCTCTCGTCATCGATGCACTGCGTGCCATGAAGGCATCGGGCGTGCAGCCGCGCCGCTCCATTCGCTTCATCCTGTTTTCCGGCGAGGAGGAAGGAATGCTCGGTTCGCGGGCCTACGCCGTGGCCCATCGCAACGAGCTCGACCAGGCCGCCGGCGTCGTCGTCTTCGATGGCGGCACCGGAAAGACGACCGCCTTTTCCACCGGCGGACGCAACGACGTCATTCCAGCCGCCCAGGCCATGTTGGCGCCCTTGCAGCAATTCGGCGCGAACCATGCCATTGCGACCGCCGAGTCGGGCACCGATCATTTCGATTTCATGCTCGAAGGCGTTCCCTCCTTCGTCGCCGACCAGCAGGAAGCCAATTATCTGGAGAATTATCATGCCGTCACCGATACCTTCGACAAGGTGGATTTCCAGCAGCTCAAAAAGCATGTGGCCGAGGCCGCGGCATTCACCTTCGCCTTGGCCAATGCCGCCGAGCGCGTCGGCCCGCGCCTCAACCGCGCCCAGATCGAGCAGACCTTGCATGATTCCCATCTCGAACAGGAGTTGAAAGATATGGGCATGTGGGACGACTGGGCCAGCGGAAAGCGCGGAAGACAGCAGTAGCAAGCCATTGCTTAAACCGCTCTAAGGTTTTCCTGACACCTGACGCCTGACGCCTGCTGTAAGATTTCCTGTGCTCGTCTTCTGGATTCTGTTCAACCTGTTCGTCGTGGCCATGCTGGCGCTCGACCTCGGCGTGCTCCATCGCCGCGCCCACCGCGTCGGCGTTCGCGAAGCGCTCGCCTGGTCTGCGCTCTGGATCGCGCTCGCCGCCGCCTTTGCCGTGCTCGTCTTGTTCTGGCACGGACGCGCGCCCGCGCTTCAGTTCGTCACCGGCTACGTCATCGAACTCTCGCTCAGCTTCGACAACCTCTTCGTGTTTCTGGTCGTCTTCCACTATTTCAAAGTGCCCAGCGAGTATCGGCACAAGGTGCTGTTCTGGGGAATTCTAGGCGCGCTGCTCATGCGCGGTGCCTTCATCCTGGCGGGCGTCGGCCTAATCCGCCGTTTTGGCTGGATCACTTACGCATTCGGCGCTTTGCTCGTCTACTCCGGATTCAAGCTGCTGCGTCATGGCGAAGCCGAAATCCATCCCGAGAAAAATTTCGTTTTACGCCTCTTCCGCCGAGTTTTCCCGGTCACGGAAGAATATGTAGGCGGCCAATTCTTCACGCGCCAGTCCTCCGTGCGAAGCAACGGCATTTACGCCACTCCGTTGCTGGTGGCGCTCTTGGTCGTCGAAACCAGCGACATTGTTTTCGCGGCCGATTCCATCCCCGCCGTCCTCGCCATCACCCTGAACGCCTTCATCGTCTATACCTCGAATGTGTTCGCCATCCTCGGCCTGCGCTCCATGTATTTTGCGCTGGCGGGAATGATGGACCGGTTTCACCACCTGCATTACGGACTATCGCTGGTGCTGATTTTTGTCGGCATCAAAATGCTGGCGTCCCACTACCTGACCATTCCCACCGCACGGGCGCTCGGGATCGTCCTTTTCGTTTTGGCAGCCTCGATTTTAGCTTCGTGGATGAACCTGCGAAAAAAGCTGCCCGGCTAACCCGCGCCTGCCTTTCCCAGCGAGGCTCGAATCTCGCAGCCATCGAGGGCGCAGCGTTCCCATACGTTATGATGAATGCTCATGATTCGCATCCCAGTGGTCACGTCTTCGCGCTCCTATGAAGTGCTCATTGGAAGCGGCTTGCTCCCTCGCGCCGGAGAGTTGCTCGGCCAACTCCTTGAAAACTGCCGCGCCTTTGTCCTCACCGTCCCGCCCGTTCGCCGCCGCTACGCAAAAGTCCTGCTGCAATCGCTTGCGGCCTCGGGAATCGAAACCCAGCTCCTCGAAATGCCCGATGGCGAGCGCTCGAAACGTCTCACAACCATCGAGAAGCTGGCGGAGAAGCTGGTGCAACAGGGCGCGGATCGCGGCGCAACCCTGATTGCTCTCGGCGGCGGCGTGGTGTGCGACGTGACCGGATTTCTCGCCTCGATCTATCTGCGTGGCGTGGATGTCATCCACGTGCCGTCCACCGTGTTGGCCCAAGCCGATGCCGCCATCGGCGGGAAAACCGGAGTCAACCTCGTCTCTGGGAAAAATCTGCTGGGCACCTTCCATCAGCCGCGCGCGGTGCTCGTCGATCCCGCCGTGCTCGCGACGCTGCCATCGCGTGAATATTGCGCCGGCCTCTACGAGGCGCTGAAGTGCGGCATCGTCGGAGACCCCGGACTGTTCCGCCTGTTTGAAGAGCGCCGCCGCGAGATTCTCGACCGCGACCCGGTTGTGGTGGAGAAAGTGATTGCCGATTCGGTGCGCTTGAAAGCGTCCGTAGTCAGCGCCGACGAGCGTGAAGGCGGCTTGCGGCAAGTGCTCAACCTCGGCCACACCATCGGCCATGCGCTTGAGGCCGAGACCCGCTACACCGAACTCCTCCACGGCGAGGCCGTGGCCTGGGGCATGATCGCCGCCACGCACATCGCGCTTTCCACGGGCAAGCTGGACAGCGTGACGGCCGGACGCATCACCAACTCCATCCTTGGCTTCGGCCGCCTGCCGCGCATGACGGTGCAGACCACGCGCATCTTGAAGCGCCTGCGTTCCGACAAGAAGACGCGGCAGGGAGTGGTGCACTTTATTCTGCCGCGCGAAATTGGCAAGGTTGAGATCGCGAGCGATGTGCCGGAGGCAGTCGTCCGCTCGGCGGTTGACGAGATTCGGAAACTGGCGCGGAATTAATGATGGATCGAGAAATCAATGAGCGGACCGTCGGCGCGGCCCCCGCAGGCGCGCCCGACCGCGAATCGGCGGCCAAGGCGGTGCGCGAGATGTTCACCTCGATTGCGCCGCGCTACGACCTGCTCAATCACGTTCTTTCGTTCAACATCGACCGCTTGTGGTGGCGGCGCACGGCGCGGACGTTCGATGCGCTTCTGCAGCGTCCTGACCTTCGCGCGCTCGACCTCTGTTGCGGCACCGGAGACATGACTTTCGCTTTGCGCCGCCGCGCTGCTTCGGGAGGCGCACGGATTCTCGGCGCGGATTTTTCTCACGCCATGTTGCAACGCGCCGCGGCGAAGGCGGCGAAGATGGCGCCCGAGCACGCGATCAAGGAGGCGCCCGGGAAGGGAACAGGCGCGCCAATCCGCTGGATCGAAGCTGACGCCCTGCGCCTGCCCTTTCCCGATGGATATTTCCATCTCGTGACCTCGGCCTTCGGCTTTCGCAACCTGGCCGACTACGACGCCGGCCTGCGTGAAATTGCGCGAGTGCTTGCTCCCGCCGGTGAATGCGGCATCCTCGATTTCGGCGAGCCCGGCGGATTGCTCGGACACGGTTACCGCTTCTACTTCAAGAACGTTCTCCCCGCTATCGGAACTGTGCTCTCCGGAGTGCGCGGTCCCTACGCGTATTTGCCGGCGTCCGTCGAGCGCTTTCCCGCGCCCGATGAAATGCTCGCCCGCATGAGCCAGGCGGGCTTTCGCGATGCTTCCTGGACTCCATATACGTTCGGCGTTGCCGGGCTGTACCGGGGAGTAAAGAGCGTTTAGCCGCCGAGACGCTGAGGAAATTCGCGCAGGGCCGCCCAGATTCCTCTGTGTCCTCAGTGCCCCCTGTGGTTTAAGGTTTTGATCTTCCCGGTGTACTCTGCGTCTCGGCGGTGAGACAGGTCTTTAGTTGTTTTGGAACGAATCCGCGAACGCCTCGAAATTCGTCTTCGTCATCACCCGCTCATACTCGCTGCCGAGAAAGTTTTTGAGCCGGTCGGTGTTCATGATGTACTGCCCGGTCATGTAAGGAGTGGCGTCCGGCGGAATCGCCGAAATATTCCAATCCCACAGAAACTGCAAGGCGCGGCGCAGGGCCCACTTTCCGGGGACTCGCAGCAGTTTGGCGTGCGCCATTTCGATACACTGCGCGTAGGTCAGAGGATCGCCGCGTCCGGCAACGTTGAGGATGGTCAGCCGCTGCGCCTCCGGTTCGCGCTTCAGTATCCACGCCAGCAGGCGCGCCATGTCGTCGACGTGGACGAACTGCATCTGGTTGTCCAGATACTTCCGTCCGAAAGGCAGCATGAAAGGCAGGCGTTTCGCCGCCTGGCGCATGCGCGCGGCCCGCGCACCGTTCCCGTTGGGCGTTCCGCGGAACGCGCCCATCAGGTAATTTTCGACCGTGGCCCCCGCAAAAATGTGGGGCCGCAAAATGAACACGCCGCAGCCGCGCATGGACGGCGCGCGCTGCTGCACGACCAGATCGCATTCTTTCTTGTGGATGGCATACGACAGCGTGTGAGCGCCGAGCGGCGAGTCTTCCGCCACAGGATCGGGCAGGTCGGTGCCATACACCGCTACGCTGCTGGGAAAAATAAACTGCCGAATGCCGGGCTTGGTGTTCCGGTTGGCTTCGGCAATGGCTTCCATTACGCGGGATGTGCCCGCCACGTTGATCCGCCACATCCGGTCCGCGTCCACGACCCCGGAACCCCGCGGATCAGCGACGAACGCCAGATGCACCACCGACGCGGGCTGCAGTTCCCGCAGCAGCAGAAACAACTCGCGGGTGGATTCTTCTCCTCCCAGGTCGAGCGGGACGAAGCGGTCAACCGGGGAATGCGTGGGGGGCGTGACATCCACGCCCACCACTTTGTAATCCGCGAGCTGCGGTAAAAGCCGCTGGCCAAGATTGCCCGAAACGCCGGTGACTACAATGGTCGGTCTTGTATCCATTAACTCGGGCTTTGGGGGCCTATTGAGCAGGCGGCCTCGCTCCGATCGGAAATCGCTGCATGCCCTGATTTTGCGCGGGGCCAAAATAGGCATCGTTCAACTCGATATCGCTCTGGAAGCTTTTCAGGCTGTCGCTCATGCGCTGTTTGGAAATTGCCTTCTGGATTTCCGTTTTCACGGTATCCATCGGTAATGTTTCCTTGCTGATCAGCTTGTAGATGTAGTAGCCGTCGTTGGCATTCTGGACCACCTCGGATACTTCGCCGGGTTTGAGGTCCATGGCTGTCTGATGGTTGGCCGGCAGCATGGTGCGGCGAACCTTTTCCATTTTCGTGGAAGGTGCGTCTCCCGAAAGTCCGGCGGCCGCGTGCGCCTCCTTTTGCAGCTTGTCGGGGTCTTCACCCTTCACCGCGCGGGCGCGGAGAGTTTCTGCGAGTTTCTTCATCCTCTCTTCGGCCGCTTTCTTCTGTTCCTCTGTCGGTCCCTCTGGAGTGCTAGCCTTCGCCGTGGTCTTCTCGCCGGCCTTCGCCTTTGCCGGGGAAGCTGAGATTGGTCCTGTGTGCGAAACATAAATCCGCGCAAAGGTGGCTACTTCGTAAGAGCCTTCGTTCTTCTGGTAATAGTCCGCGATGTCGCCGTCGGAGACTTTATCGGCATCTTCCTGCAGCGCGCGGTTCAGCGCCTGCTTAAGAATCTGCACCCGCGCAAACGCCGTCACCAGGTCGAAATAGGGCCCTTTTTCGAGGCCGCGTTTTTCCGCCGCCGCCGACATTTTCAAGCTGCGCGAGTAGTCGTCCGCCAGCCTGCGGCGAGTGGCCGGCGGCACCTGCAGCGCGTCGGAGAGCTTTTCAAATTGCGCGCGCGTGATCACGGTTTTGCAGGCATCGCCCTGCAGCGCCGCATCGGCGCAGAAACCTTTCAGCGTGATTACCGCATCGTCGGGCCCGATCTTTACTTCCGGGGCCTTCGCTTCGGGGGCCTTTTCGGGCGTGGGGGCAGGGCTCTGCTCCGCCTTCACCGCCGCGGCGGGAGGCGTGGCAGGCGCAGCTTGTCCAAAGGCCAAGCCCGCGAGCAATAGACACAAGAGACATACGAGATACTGGGAACGCATGAAGCAATATCCTCCAGGGAGAAATTACGACGCTTGTAATCGTAGCATGTCCTGCCGCTGGCTGGGAAAGGCGCGACAAGGGGGTTGGCGGCAAACGCATCCAAAGCGATAATGGCGTCTATGCCGGAAATTCGGGCCACCTTCACCGCCGAGTCCATGCGCCGGGAAAAACGCGCCGTTGCCGGAAACTCCGTGCTCGCGGCCGTTGTCATCACCAGCCTGAAAATTGTCGTCGGCATCGCGACCGGCTCGCTCGGAATTTTGTCGGAAGCCGCCCACTCCGGTTTGGACCTGATCGCGGCCCTCGCCACTTTTTTTTCCGTGCAGGTCTCCGACAAGCCGGCGGATGCCGATCATCAGTATGGACACGGCAAGTTCGAAAATTTCTCCGCCTTCATCGAAACCGGCCTTCTCCTCCTGACCTGCGTCTGGATCGTCTATGAATCGGTCAGGCGCCTGTTCTTTCACACCGTCGAAATTGAGCCGAGCCTGGCTGCCTTCCTCGTCATGTCGCTGTCCATGGCAGTGGACGCCTGGCGCTCCCGCGCGCTCGGACGCATTGCCGTGAAGTACGACAGTCAGGCGCTCGAGGCCGACGCGCTCCACTTCTCCACTGACATCTGGTCGAGCGCGGTCGTCATCGTCGGCCTCTTGTTGGTTTGGCTGGGGCGCAGCAATTTAGGTCGCACCTACCGCGTGGAATGGCTCCGCCAGGCCGATCCCATTGCCGCGTTGTTTGTGGCCGGCGTGGTCGTCTCCGTGAGTTGGCGCTTGGCCCGCAGGACCGCCGACGCGCTGCTCGACGCGGCGCCAGTCGGCGTTCGCAGCCAGATCCTCGACCGCCTCGCGACCGTCGCTGGCGTGCTCGAAGTCGAGCGCCTCCGCTTCCGCAAAGCCGGGAACCACTATTTCGCCGACGTTTCCGTCGCCCTGGAGCGTAGTTTCACCTTCCAGCGCTCCGAGCAGGTGGCCGATGCCGTGAGGTCGCGCGTGCGCGAGATTTTGCCCGACGCCGACGTCGTCGTGCACTCCGTCCCGCGCGCCCGCCGCACGGAAAATATTTTTGACCGCATTCGCGCCGTCGCCACCCGCTACAACTTCAATGTGCACGACATCAGCGTGCAGGATTTGAACGGCCAGTTGCATGTCGAACAGCATCTCGAACTCGACGAATTACTCACCATGAAGCAGGCGCACGACGAAGTGACGCGCCTGGAAACCGAGATACGCGCCGAAGTCCCGGAAATTGCGACCATCCTCACCCACATTGAAAGTGAGCCCGCGACCATTGAAACGGGCGAGCAAATCGTCCTCGAGCCCGAGTTGGAACAACGGCTCACGGACATTGTGAAGAAGTTTCCCGAGGTCATGGATGTCCACGAATTCCAGTTCAAAAGAGTCCGCGAGCGGCTCTATGTTTCCTGCCACTGCACCCTTCCCGACGATATGCCGCTTTCGCGAGTGCACGACGTTCAGACCGCGCTCGAGATCCGCTTCAAACACGACGCGCCCGAACTGTTCCGCGTCCTGATTCATCCCGAGCCGGGAACCGACAACCGGCGGTAACCACCATGTCGCCCCCGAGGGACGACCAACCACTCGGGAACGAAAGAACACTAATGATTGCAGCTTCAGCGACCACCTACACCATCGAGCGCGTTTCGTGAAGACTGGCCGTCATCCGCTGCGGGGTTACTTCTATATCGCAAGTGCGGCGCTGTTGTGGGGAATCTCGGCCACCCTCGGGCGCGCGGCATTCACTGGCCATCTGCTGCCGGGCGGCGCGTCTCTCGGAACATCGTGGGGAAAGATCGATCCCCTGATCCTGTCGCAGAGCCGCGCAGGTCTGTCGCTGGCCGTGCTCTTGCCAGTGCTGCTCGCGCGCCGAGGAGCGTCCGCGCTGCGCGTTCCCGGGCGCGACCTGGTGCGCTTCTTCCTGCTTGGAATCCTGGGAGTCGCAGGGTCAAACTATTTTTACTACCTCGCGATTCAACGCACCAACGTGGCGACCGCCATCATCGTGCAATACACGGCGCCGGTCTGGGTGTTGCTCTATACGGCAGTGCGCGCAGCGCAGTGGCCCTCGTTAAGAAGAATCGCCGCCGTGGCGCTGGCCGTGCTGGGTTGTGCGCTGGCAGTCGGCCTTGCCAGTTCGGGCGGCTTCCGCATGAATATAGATGCCCTCGGAGTTACGGCCGCGCTGCTCGCTGCCTTTGCCTTTGCTTTTTATAACGTCGGCGGACACATCCTGCTGGCGCGCTACGACCGCTGGAAAGTCCTGCTCTGGGTGCTGGTGGCGGCTTCCATTTTTTGGATCTTCGTGAATCCCCCGTGGAAAATCGTCGCCGCTCACTATGGCCCCAGGCAGTGGGGATTCATGCTGGTGTTTTCGCTGGTCTCCGTGCTCGGGCCATTTTACTGCTACTTGGCCGGCCTGCAGCACCTGGCGCCGACCCGCGCCATTGTCGCCAGTTGCCTGGAGCCGGTGTTCAGTATCTTGATCGCGGCGTTTGTACTGGGCGAGTTACTGCGTCCCATGCAGACGGTCGGCATCGTGCTCGTGCTGGCAGCGATCATGCTCATCCAGTTGCCGGAACGGGCCCCCAGCGGCGAGCGCGTAGTAGTCGAGCCGATCGAGTAAAGAGCTGATAGTGAGTGCTACAGATGCCGCAAGAATCCAGCCCCGGAGGGGCCTCCTAGCTTAGCCCAGCGCTTTAGCGCTGGGTTGTTGCTGGAAGAAGATCAAGTCCCGGAAGGACGACCGATGCTTGTACCTCATCGCTGCGCGGACTGCTCGGAGAATATGGATCTTCTCCGCCTACTCTAAACTCCGCCCCTTCGTCTCCGGTAACTGCGTTGCCATCAAACTCGCCAGAAGAAACGCTGTGCCGCAGAGATAGAAAGCCCAGCTTAGTCCCTTGGCTTGACCGACCCGCCCTATTACATACGGAGCGATCGAACTCAGCGTGCGCGCCCCGTTGTATGTGAATCCCAATGCGCGCGCCCTCACACTCGTGGGAAAAATCTCGCTGCCTATGATGCCCGATCCGGAAAAGAATCCCGTCCCGAAAAAGGCGACACTCGTTCCCAGCACGAGCAGCGCTGCCGGCGAACGCGCCATGGCGTAAAAAGGCACGAGAAGCGCGGCGGCAAAAGTGTAAAGCATGAAAGACTTGCGGCGGCCCAGATGATCGGCGACCCAGCCGAAGCTGAGGTATCCCGGAAACATGCCAAACAGGTTGAGCACGATGAGCAGCGTGGTCGCGCTCATAACGCCGAAGCCTCGTCCGCCTTGCGCGACCGGAAGCGACAGATAAGGCGGCATCCAGGTGAACAGCCCCCACCAGCCAAACAGGCCGAAAAAGTTGAGCAGAAGTAAGACAACGGTGCTCTTGCGATAGGGCGCGCGCAGAATGATGGAGAAAGATTCATTCCCCCGTGGCCCCCGTGCCCCCTGTGGTTCAAGCTCTTGACTTTGCCCCACAAGCTGCCGACGCTCTTTCCACATCTGCGATTCCGGCACGCGGCTCTGTATCCAGAGCGTGATCAGCGCCGGCAGAATTCCCACGAAGAATACGGCCCGCCAGTTGGCGTAACGCAAAACAATTCCCGCCACAAGCGCCGCCAGCGCATAGCCGATGGCCCACGAACTCTGCACCACGGAAAGCGCCTTGGCCCGCAAATCGTCGGGCCAGGTTTCCGCGACCAGGGTCGCGCCCGTGTTCCACTCGCCTCCCATTCCGAGTCCAAGGATGAAACGAAACACCGCCAGCATAAGTATGGTGGTCGAGAGACCGGAAGCGAACGAACAGATCGAGTAAGTCAGAATGCTGACATCAGCGCGCGCTTGCGTCCGATGCGGTCGGCCAGAAAACCGAAAAACACGCCGCCAATGCCCGAGGCCATCAGCGTGAGCGTGTAGAGCAGGCCGGAGGTCGCCTTCGACATGCCGAGATCGCGCATCACGTACGCCAGCACCAGCGCGTAAAGCATGGCATCAAAGGCGTCGAGCATCCAGCCCAGCGCAGCCGCCAGCAGCGTGCGCCGCTGCCCCGGATTTGCCTGCCTCAGCAGTTGGATGGGCCCGATTGCCATGTGGGGAGTGATTGTATCAGCCAAGGAAGTCTGTTTGCGGATTCGTGACAGTGGAGATACCATGCAGTTGTTTATGGAGATTGAATGAAATTCCGATTGCTTTCCAACCCGCGCGATCCGGCACAACGGGATTATTGGCAGAAGGTGAAGGCTCAAGGCAAGAAGAGCTACATTCTGCGAATTGGAGTTATCCGTTGGGGTGGAGCAATGTTCGTCGTGAACACAACTACAGACCTGCTCCGCCATGCCCCATCTAGCTACGTTTTCGATATCGCGGTTAATCTGCTGATTTGGCCATTAGGTGGCTATCTTTTTGGTCTTCTGATGTGGCATTACTGGGCGTACAGATTTGAAAGGCAAGTGTCCAGAGGCGGCGAGGCCACCGACCAGAAATAGTGGTGAAATTTTCATTAGGAGCCGCTGCGCAGGCGATTTTAGCATACAGTCTCCGTCCCTAAGAACGAACCCCCGCCCGCCCCAGCCGCCGCAAATATTTCTGCGCCTTCCGCACATCCCGCCCAATCTGCTCTTTCAGCGCTCCTATAGACGAAAACTTGATCTCATCGCGCAACCGATGCAAAAAGTGAACTTCGACCTCGGTTTCCGCCGAAAGTTCAATGGGATGGAAATTGAGCACGTGAGTCTCGATGGCAAATGAATCGCTGCCAAACGTAGGCCGGTTCCCAACGTTGGTGACCGAATCGAAACACTCGCTGCCAATGCGAGCGCGGGTGATATAAACGCCGTCCTTGGGAACAAGTTCTTCGTAGTGCGCCAGGTTAATGGTGGGCACCGTGTACTTCGATCCGTAACCGCGCCCACGGCCGGCCGTTGAGAGAATGCTGAACGCGCGTGCCAGCAAGTGCCGTGCGCGGCTCACCCGGCCTTCCGCAAGCAGCTTGCGGATGTGGCTGCTCGAAACGTGCTCCCCGCGCAAGCGCATCTCGGGATAGTCGTGAACCTCGAATCCCATCTCCCGCCCCAGATCGCGCAGCGATTCAATGTTACCCGCCGCTTTGTGCCCGAAGTGAAAGTTGTAACCCTCGTGAACTTCGCGGGCATGAAGCCGCTTCTTCAAGATCTCGTGGGCAAACTGGTGCGGCGTCATCAGCGAAAGATCGCGAGAGAAGGGAAGTAAAAGGATCGCGTCGATGCCGGCCGCCTCCAGCAACCGCAGTTTTTCCGGCAGCGGAGTCAGCAGTTTCAAGTTGTGATCTGGGCGCAGAATGCGGGCCGGATGCGGCTCGAACGTGACCACCACCGATTGCGCGTCCCCAACCGTCGCCCGCCGCACGATCTCGTCGAGAACGTGCCGGTGAGCGCGGTGCACGCCGTCAAAGTTGCCAACGCTAACTAAAGCGGGGCCGAACTCGCGGGGCACGTCGTCGGGTTTGTGGAAAGTCAGCATCAGAAAAAGTCGTTAGTCGATGGTCAATAGTCGTTAGCAAACCCTTCCCAGCTTCGCGGCGCGTCTGCCACCGACTAACGACTAACGACCAGCGACTGGTTTCCTCAAATTTCAAACTCCAGCTTCAGTCCGTCAAACGCCAACTGCACCCCAGGCGGCAGCGCGGCATTGGTCGCCTCGTGCGGCAGGTCGTGGCAGATGTGCGTGAAGAACGTCCGCTTCGGTTTTACTTCCTCCGCAATCTTTAGCGACTGCTCGACCGTCGAATGCGTGGGATGTGGCGTGTGGCGCAGCGCGTCCAAAAATAAAATGTCGAGGCCGCGCAGCTTCTCCAAAGTTTCTGCGGGCACTTCGCTGTGATCGGTCAGATACGCCGCCGATCCGAAACGGAACCCAATGATCGGGGTTTCGCCGTGGATCACCGTCACTGGCTCAAAGCGCGCCCCGAATAATTCAACTGGCCCATCGATTGGCCGTAAGTCCACCAGCGGCAGTCCGCCAAACTTATAAGTCGCTTCGAAAATGTAGCGGAACATATTGCGCAGAAAATCGCACGCCCGCGGCGTGGCATAAAGCGGCAACTTACCCGGCCTGTGCCGGTAAGTCAGCGGACGCAAATCGTCGATTCCGAGAATGTGGTCGGCGTGCGTGTGCGTGTAGAGCACGGCATCGAGGTGCGTAATGTGTTCGCGCAGCGCCTGTTCGCGAAAATCGGGCGTGCTGTCGATCATGACCTGGTGGCCGTCATAGCCGATCATCACGGACGGTCGAGTGCGCCGGTCGCGCGCGTCGAGCGACCGGCAGACGGCGCAGTCGCAGCCGATGGTGGGAACTCCCATCGATGTGCCGCTGCCCAATACCGTCAGCGTCGCGCGCATCAGCCGATCTTACCTGTAACTGGGCCTGTAACTGGCCCTGTAACTGGGCTGGACGCCTGCGGAGGCCGCGCCAGGGCATTCGTTACTTCCACGTAGGCCATCCGCAGTTCGTAAAGGCAGTTCTGCAGGAATCCCTGCTCTTTCGATGTTAGATTGCCCTTGGTTTTTTCGGCGACCATGCCCAGCGTGTCGATGGTTTGCCGCGCGCCGATCAAGTCGACTCCGGGCTGGCCCCCCTGTTCGTGCATCAGGCCGAGCTGCATCATGGCGGTCATATACAGCGAAGCCATGAAGCGCTCAAACGTCATCTCAAGTTCTTTCGCCGAGTGTCCGCTGAGTTCGACTCTCGTGTCCAAATCGCGCGACGACTGCTTATAGGCATCGTGTTGCGCCTGCTGCTCCGACGCAGTGGGTGGCGCGGGGATGTCGGGCTCAAGAGTGGGCGCGGCTTCCAGAGGAGTGGAAGCCGTCACCGGCTCCTCCGTCGCAGGCGGCGCCACGACCGGAGGTGCCGCAACCGGAGGCGGCGCTGGTTCTTCCGCAAAATCGCGAAGTTCTCCGTCCGAGGTGAACAACCGCTTGTCGCTTACTTTGAATTCGCTTTCTTCTTTTCGTTTTTGAGCCATAGGGTTTACCTGGTTTCCGATCGTTCCGGTCTCTTGAAATTCTTTCTGAAGTTCATGCGATCGGCAGCGTTGCCGGTCTCAGCCTTGCCGTTCCCGCGCGCAATTCTTTTCCAGCCGCCTCGCGCCGCAGATAACCCAACGCCACCGGGCGATCTCCGCCACACAAAGGCAAAATCGCGCTGCTTGTGATCTCGCCAACTTCTTTTCCGTCATCTTCTCCGGCCATGATCTTCGCGCCCGCTTCGGGCAGCGTGCCCTCGACCGCGAACGCCGTGAACTGCCGGTGTACTGTGCCGCGCGAGCGGATGCGTTCCACGATCTCCTGCCCAAGATAGCAGCCTTTCGTAAAATTCAATGCGCGCATCAGCCCGGTTTCCTGCGGCAGATCTCGCTCGCGGATGTCCACGCCAAACTGCGGAATGCCGCGCGCGATGCGGAACAGATTCAGCGCGGCGGCGCCGATGGGCCGTGCCCCCGCCCCGACGAGCGCGCTCCAAAGTTCGCCGCTATGTTCGGGAGCAAGCCAAATTTGCCACGACTCGCGCGCTTCCTCGCCCGAACGCAAGAGCGTGACATTGCTGTGCTGCGAGGCGTGCTGCCAGCCAACGTCCGCGAATTGCAAGTGGGCGAGATCGGGAACGCCAATGCCGGCGGCTTCGAGAACCTTGCGCGCCTCCGGCCCGGTCACGCCGAGCGCCGTGAGTTTGTCGCTGATGTCGGCCATCTCAACGTCGTCGGCGATGATGTAGTGCTCGAACAACTGCAACACGATTTCCCGCTGTCCGCGGTCCATATCCACCAGCAGCCAGTCTCCACGCTGGAAAACGTAGAGGTCAGCCTGAATGTGCCCCTGCGCGTTCAGCAGAAACGCATAGACGCCGTGGCCCGGCGCAAGATCGCGAATGTTGTTCGTCGCCATCCCGTTCAGCCAGCGGACGCGGTCGCCGCCCGTCACCTTGATTTTGGCGCGCCAGTTCAGGTCATAGAGGCCGCAGCCGGAGAGCAGCGCTTGAAATTCGCCGTGAACATCCTTGCCGGCATCGCCGCGAGTGTCGCCGACGCCAGGCGTAGTGCTCGCGCCGCTCCGTTCGCTCGTGTCCGCCCCAGGTCGTGTCGTCGAAGTCATGGGTTCAGACTTTGATTATATCGAAGGCCGCCATTCGACCGGCAGACGCCCCTTTCCCGTGCACAATCGCAATGCGCGGACGATTTCAGCGCATGATTCGTCCCCGCGCCAGGCAAGCGCCGCGAGCGGGTCTTGATTACTTGAAGTCACCCGTTTCTGAATGGTCCGCGGCTGTGCTAACGTTGCCAGCGTGAGCTCGACAAAGCGTATTGCCGTAATCCCCGGCGACGGGATCGGAAAAGATGTCATTCCTCAGGCTGTCAAGGTCATCGAGTCCGCTGGCGCTGCCGTCGAATTGACCCCGTTCGACTGGGGAGCCGACCGCTATCTCGCCGAAAAAGTCACCGTCCCGCCCGGCGGCTTCGCCACTCTGGCGCGGGATTTCGACGCGATCCTGGTCGGCGCCTTTGGCGATCCGCGCGTGCCTTCGAACATTCACGCCAGGGAAATTCTGCTCGGCATGCGCTGCCAGATGGACCTCTTCGCCAACGTACGCCCCGTGCGCCTCATGGATGCGTCGCTTTGCCCGCTCAAAGGCATCGAACCGAAAGACCTCGATTTCGTCGTGATTCGCGAAAACACCGAAGGCGTTTACGGCGACCTTGGAGGAGCCTTCAAGCAGGGAACGCCCGACGAAGTTGCCATCCAGGAAGACGTCAACACCCGCAAGGGCGTTGAGCGCATCGTCCGCTTTGCGTTTCAATATTGCGCGAGCAACCGGAAGCTCGATGGCTCGCCGCGTCAACGAGTTCTGATGTGCGACAAGTCGAACGCCATGACGCACGCTGGCGGCTTGTGGCAGCGCGTGTTCCACGAAGTCGCGGCCGAATACCCGCAAATCGAGACGCAGCACATGTACGTGGATGCGCTCGCCATGCAGATGGTGCGCGATCCCCGCGGCTTCGATGTCATCGTCACCAACAACATGTTTGGCGACATCGTCACCGACCTCGCCGCCGGATTGCAGGGCGGCCTGGGAATGGCCGCGAGCGGCAACCTGCGTCCGGGCTGCACTTCACTGCGGCCAATCGCGATGTTCGAGCCCGTGCATGGCTCCGCGCCGCCGATCGCCGGGAAGAACATCGCCAATCCTCTCGGCGCAATCCTGACAGCGGCGATGATGCTGTCGTATTTGGGAATGTCCGATGAAGCGCTCAGGATAGAGGCTGCCGTGTTCGAAGCCGTGCGCCAGAAAAAAACCACGGCCGACATCGGCGGCACGCTGGGGACGCGCGAGGCCGGCGAGTGGGTGGCGCAAAGAGTTGGGGGGCAGTAGCAGCAGGAGGGCAAGCTCCTTGAATCTCAAAAGAAAGCTAGCAAGCCTTATTACGTGGGCGATAGGGCGGACGAGAGGGTCAGCGAACAATAGCAGACGGAGGACAAACTCCTTGAATCTCAAAGAGGCCACAAAGAAGTTGACGGAGCTGATTAGGCGTCTGGAGCGCGAACAGAGGTCGGCTGGACACACCCGCGCTGTAGGTACTGTGAAGACCTATCCAGTCAATAGTGACCTCGTCTCTTTCTGGACGCAAGACTTGGGTGGCCTGATGCTTACGGACGACGACGCGAAGGAATATCGGCAGTGTGTCGGCGCAATCCACGCACAGGCGTCAGGTAAAACCGAGCACATCAGCCGGTCAGCGATCGAGTCCTTCATCCAAGGTGCAATACTGAGAGCGCTTGATCCTTTGGCAACTGATACTGAAAAGGATTTCGAAAAGAGGCTAGACTCCGCACTCGGGCATCTCACAGAAGAACTGAAAGCGGAGCCTAGCATCTGGGAAACACATCTTCCTGTCCAGGGGCTCGCTACCGACAAGCTGCCCTCCACCTTCGGAAGATGCGAGTTTTATTTCGGCGATGAACCGTTTCTCAATGAGCTGATGGAACGCATAGGTCGCGTTGTCTTGCCGGATGTCGGAGAGGGTGCGGCTCAGGTAGGTAAGCGGTTCATTAGGGAGCGCATTCAGAAGCTCGTCCGAGGCCAAACGTGGGTGTTTACGCTGGCAAACGCCGTGGACGGCAGAGCCGCACGACTTATTGCTCGTAAGAGGGTTCGCCAAACTGTCGATATCCTAAACTTCTACGCTAACCTTGGCGGTCGTCCCCCTTGCCAAGTATTGCTTGCTGAGGATCCCAGGCCGGGGATCCTAAATACCTTCTTGTTTTCAGAGAACCCACCTGCCTTCGAGCCCCCATCGGAGCGTGTAGGGCCGATTGTGGCCTTCTCCTTTGCCAGCCCCGATCTCGAACAGGCCGGCCTCGAACGAATGTCAGAAATGCTGAAGAAACAGCCCCCGTCAGAGTTTGAGGATAGGGTCATAAGTGCTTTTCAATGGGCAGGCAAGGCATCCGTCGAGCCGCGAAAGGAAGAGGCCTTCCTTCTCTTTGCGATTTCTTTGGAGAGCCTGCTAATGGAGAGGCAGGACAAAGCAGAGATCACGGAGACGCTGTCCCTTCGTGCAGCACATGTAATAGCTGCCCCGCAATCGCGCTTGACGGTCTATCAGGACATGAAGAAGCTGTACGGTATACGTTCCAAGATCGTTCATTCCGGAAGCGTTGACGTCGGCGATGATCAGCTAAGCGAAATTCGCTACTATGCGAGACTTGCGCTGCTTACCATGTTGTGCGCTCCCCAATTCTCGGGGATAACCAACGATAAGGAATTGACGGAATGGTTCCGCGCGAGGCTCTTGGACACACCGCAAA
This sequence comes from Terriglobales bacterium, assembly GCA_049519955.1. Taxonomy (GTDB): domain Bacteria; phylum Acidobacteriota; class Terriglobia; order Terriglobales; family Acidobacteriaceae; genus Acidiflorens. Next base: position 9,229 of record JBEKQG010000011.1, on the reverse strand, counting down.
GCGAGTGACTTCACTCCTGCTAGGATGATATCTGTGAAAATGAGGTTAAGGCTCCCCGGTTTTTTTCTGCCCCTCGCACTGCTTTGCGGCGCTTGGGCAGGGACGCTTCAGCCTGGGTCGTCCCAGAAAGGTGCAACACAAACATCGTCTCAAGCCTCCAAGGGCGAAGCCGCACCCTCCACGCCAGAAACCATCGTCTCCTCCAAAGAAGCGAAGGAACTTTTTCGCTCGGTGGACGAGATCCTGAAGTTCGCCAGCGACGACACCGGCCTTCCCATCAAGCATGAAGTCAAGCGCCGTCTGACCAGGCGCGACGAAGTCCAAGCCTACATCCAGAAGAGCATGAAAGAGGACAAGGACGCGCAGCGGCTGGAGCGGTCGTCCGTGGTGCTGAAGAAATTCGGATTGCTGCCGCGCGACTTCGACCTGCAAAATTTTTTGGTGGCGATGCTGCGCGAGCAGGTGGCCGGATACTACGACGTCAAAGCGAAAACCGTGAATTTGCTCAACTGGGTCGACCTCGAACAGCAAAAGCCGGTGCTTGCCCACGAACTGACGCACGCTCTCCAGGACCAGTCGTTCGGCATCGAGAAGTGGATGAAGGGGTCGGCGGAAGATGCTGACAATAAAAAGCATAATCCAAGCCAGGATGACATCAAGAACGACGAGGAGACCTCCGCGCGCCAGGCCGTGGTTGAGGGCCAGGCCATGGCCGTGCTCGTGGATTATTCGCTGGCGCAGAGCGGGATGACGCTGGCCGATTCGCCCCAGGTCGTCGAAGCGATCAAGCAGCAAATGCTGCAGGGCACTGCGGATTCTCCGGCGTTTCGCGAGGCTCCCATTTTTTTGAAAGAGGAGCTGACCTTTCCGTATCGCTACGGACTCGACTTTACCGGCGCGCTCTTGCACGCCGGTGGCAAGGAACTGGCCTACGCCGGCGCCTTCAAAGACCCGCCGAAGACAACCCGCGAAATCATGGAGCCGCGCACCTATCTCGCCCACGAAAAGCTGGAGCCGATGAAGACCATCGACATGGCGCGGGACTTCCAGGGCTACGACGCTTTCGATATCGGCGCCATGGGCGAGTTTGACGTGGATGTGTTGGTCGAGCAGTATGCGGGCCGGGATGAGGCCGCAGCCATGTATCCGGAATGGCGCGGCGGATACTACTATGCCGGGCGTCCCAAAGGCGCCCAATCGGCGCCGCTCGCGGTGCTCTACGTTTCCCGCTGGTCGAGCTCGGTGAAGGCGGCGGAGTTCGCGGCCGTGTATGCGAAATCGCTGGCCGCGCGATACCAGAAGCACCAAGGCCTCGATTCCGGCGGCAAAGTTGCCGATGACGCCCCTCCCGCGGATTCCTGGCGCACCTTGCGCGGACGCCACGCTTGGCTCACGGAAGAGGGAGTCGTCGTGATTGAAGTGCGCGGCGATGCCGTTTTCATCGGCGAAGGGTTGGACGACGAGACGACGAAGCGGGTAGAGGCGGACTTCTGGCCACCGGAAAAACCGGAAGAAAAAACCGCGCCCGCCAAGCCCTGAGTTTCCGTCTTGTATAATCACCAGTTCCGCGGTCATTTCCAGCCCCACCAGGAGCGCACTTGCAGCAGGCAGAGATTGGCATCATCGGCGGCAGCGGCTTGTATCACATGCCGGGTTTCAGCGGCGCGCACGAAGTCGCGCAGAACACTCCATTTGGCGACCCTTCGGACGCGTACATTCTGGGCACGCTCGAGGGCCGCAACGTGGCATTCCTCGCGCGCCATGCTCGCGGCCACAAACTCCTGCCCAGCGAACTGAATTTCCGCGCCAACATCTACGGCTTTAAGCAACTCGGAGTCGAGCGCATCGTTTCGATGTCCGCCGTGGGCTCGCTGAAGGAGGAGCACAAGCCGCTCGATTTCGTGGTCCCGAACCAGTTCATCGACCGCACCCGCCACCGCGTGGATACTTTCTTTGGCGACGGCATTGTGGCGCACATTGGATTTGGCGATCCCGTGTGCGACGAACTGACGCGGGTGGTCCGCGGCGCATGCAAGGTTGCCGACGTATCCGCGAAGCTGGGCGGCACCTACATCTGCATGGAAGGCCCGCAGTTTTCCACCAAGGCCGAGTCGAACGTCTATCGCAGTTGGGGAGCGGATGTGATCGGCATGACCAACCTGCAGGAAGCCAAGCTCGCGCGCGAAGCCGAGATTTGCTACGTCACCATCGCCATGGTGACCGATTACGACTGCTGGCATCCGCATCACGATTCGGTGACGGTCGAGCAGATTGTCTCCGTGCTGATGAAGAACGCGGAAAACGCCGCGAAGGTCGTGAAGGCCACGGTGGCGGCGATGCCGAAAGAGCGTTCCTGTAAGTGCGGGTCGGCGCTGGCGCATGCGATTCTCACCGATCCCGCGAAAATTCCGGCGGAAACAAAAGAGAAGCTGCAGTTGATATTGGGAAAATATTTGAAATAAGTCGCTGGTCGTTAGTCGTTGGTCGTTAGCGAACTCAGTCGAACTCTGCCACAGTTTCGCGAACGCCAACGACGAACGACCAACGACCATCGACCAACGACTGTTTTTCCGGAGACCCATGAGCATTCTCGTAGTAGGTTCCGTTGCCTTTGACACCATCGCCACGCCTTCCGGCACGGTAAAAGACATTCTCGGAGGCGCTGCAACTTATTTCTCGCTGGCGGCCAGTTACTTCACCGAGGTGCGCGTGGTCGCCGTCGTGGGCGAGGACTTCATGCCCGAACACGAAGCCGTGCTCACCAATCGCGGCGTGGACACGCGCGGCATCGAACGCACCAAGGGCAAGACCTTCCGCTGGGGGGGCCAGTATCTCGACAACCTGAACGAGGCCAAGACCGACTTCACCGAACTCAACGTGTTCGAGAAATTTCAGCCGCGCATCCCCAAGGAGTATTCGGATACGCCAATCCTCTTTCTGGCCAACATCCACCCCACACTGCAAGCGGCCGTGCGCTTGGAGATGGATGGCGTCCGCCTGACCGGCGGCGACACCATGAATTTCTGGATCCAGGGCACGCCCAGGGAATTGGCGGAGACCTTGAAGCTGGTCAACATTCTCCTCATCAACGATACCGAGACCAAGATGCTGGCCGGCGAGAAAAACCTTCCGCGCGCGGCCAGAAAAGTTCTTGCCATGGGACCGAGCGCGCTGGTCGTCAAGCACGGCGAATACGGGGCGACCATCTTTTTCCGCGAAGGGGCCTTCGGCATCGGATCGCATCCCTTTCGCGCGCCCGCGTTGCCCATCGAAGAGGTAAAAGACCCGACCGGCGCCGGCGATTCCTTTGCCGGCGGGTTCATGGGATACATCGCATCGCAAGGCGATATCAATCGCGAGGTCTTGAAGCGCGCCTTGTTCTATGGCGGCGTGATGGGGTCGTTCGCCGTGGAGCGCTTTGGCACCGAGCGCCTGCAGAATCTCACGCGCGGAGAAATCGACGCGCGCTTTCAGGTGTTCCGCGAGCTGACGCACCTGGGATGACCCATTCGCCAGCCATGACACGGCCCGCCCCGAGCGCGGAGTGAGGTTGAATACAAAGTGAAGACCGCCGCCGTTCCCGACCGCAGCGCGGCCCGTGTGGCCGGGATCGCCGTTCTTGTCTCCATGTTTTCTTTTCTCTACTACCTGCAAAAAAGCGACCTTCTGCTCTATGGCGACGCCGTCGCCCACATCAATATCGCGCGCCGCGTCTTCGATTCCCAGACTCCCGGCCTGCTGCAACTGGGCACGGTCTGGTTGCCCTTGCCTCATTTGCTCATGGTCCCGTTCCTTTACTGGGACGCGATGTGGCGCAGCGGCGCGGGCGGCTCGATCCCTTCGATGATCGCCTACGTGTTCGGAGTCGTGGGCATATTTCGCCTCGTGCGCGGCACCTTGCAAGCCGATTCCCGCACCAGTCCGGCGGCGGGCATCTCCGCATTGGCCGCGGCATTCTCCTATGCAGCCAATCCAAACCTGATCTACATGCAGGCTACGGCCATGACGGAGTCCGTCTATCTGGCGCTGTTTATCTGGGCCGTTGTCTATTTTGCGGATTTTTTTCGCGCGCTGCAGGAAAATGACGGGCGAAAAAATCAGGACGCTGCTAGACGAGAATCCAGCCCCGGAGGGGCGAACCAACTTAGCCGCGCGCTTCAACGCGGGGTAGGGCGGGAAAGATTACCGAAGTCCCGTAGGGACGACCTCAGCCTCGCGCGCACTCCGCTGGCCAAGTGCGCCTGGTGTCTGGCGGCCGCGGAACTCACGCGCTACGACGGATGGTTTCTGGCGGCTGTGATGGGAGCGGCAGTCGTCGTCATCGCGCTGCGGCGTTGGCAGAATTTCACCCTGCGGCAAAATGCGGCGAAGTTTCTGTTGGGCATCGCCGTGGTTCCGGTGTTGTGGCTGGCGTACAACGGGGCGGTGTACGGAAACGCGCTGGAGTTCGCCAACGGTCAATACTCGGCGCGGGCGATTGAGCAGCGCGTGGCCGCGCCGAATCCGGCTCTCCACCATGCCGGAGTCGCGGCCATTTATTTCTTGAAATCGGCGCAGCTGAATTTGGCGAATGCCAACTGGGGCCGCTTCTGGCTGGCGGCGGCCTTTTTGGCGTTGGCCATTGCCGCCTGGAAGCTCCGCCCGCAATCCGCGCCCCTGCTCTTGCTGTGGGTCCCGCTGGCCTTCTACTCGCTTTCGATCGCCTACGGCTCCGTGCCCATTCACGTTTACACTTGGTGGCCGTTTGCCACCTTCAACCAGCGCTACGGACTCCAGCTGCTCCCCATGTTCGCGGTCTCGGCCGGAGTGCTGTCGGCGTCCGTCTTTCTCTTGGGCACGGGCTGGCGTCAGGTCGGGAAACTGGCGCTGCTCATCGCGCTGATCGTGGCCAGTTACGCGTCGCTGTGGAAGGCGGGGCCGCAATGCTTGCAAGAGGCCCAGCGGAACTGGAGAATCCGCAGCCCTCTCAATTCCGCCGTCCTGCGCATCGTGACTCGATTGCCGCAAAACTCGCGGTTTCTCATGGACCTCGGAGAGCATGTCGGCGTCATGGAGCAGGCCGGCATTCCGCTGCGCCAGGTTGTGAATAACGAAAATCACCGCCCCTGGAAGCGTCCGTCCGATCCCGAAGGCCTGTGGGAGCGCGCCCTCGCCGATCCGTCCCGCTATGTGGATTTTGTCATTGCCTTCGATGGCGATGCCGTGGACCAGGCCGCGAATCTGAGCAATCTCACCGTGCTGGCCGAAATGCACGCCACTGGCCAGCCGCGCGCGCGCATCTATGCCACTCGCAGCGCCCCGAATCCGCCGCGTTGACCTTTTCCGCCAATCGGCACAGAAAGCCGGACGGCAGTGATAGAATCCGCTCGAAGCGCGAGAATAGCTATGAACTCAATCCATGCAATCCTCGAACTGCTGCGCGATGAACTGGGCGTGGTGCTCAGTTCCACTCTGGCGCGCTTGCTGCTGGCGGCGGCGCTCGGCGGCATCATCGGTCTGGAGCGGCAATTGCGCCACAAGCCGGCCGGGCTGCGCACCAATATGTTCATCTGTTTCGGCGCGGCGATGTTCACCGTCTTGTCGCGGCAGCTCGCCGGCACGCCGCTCGACAGCGCGCGCATTGCCGCACAGATCATTCCGGGCATCGGCTTCATCGGCGCAGGCTCGATCCTGCACGCGCGCGCCTCCGTGACCGGCCTGACCACGGCGGCGACGTTGTTCGTCGTCGCCTCCGTGGGGATGGCGGCGGGCGGCGGCCTCTATCTCACCGCCTGCTTCGCCACCGCCATCATTCTGCTTGCCTTGGTGCTGCTGGGACGACTGGAGGGCGCGTATTTCCTGAAGTCGTTTATCACCACCTACGAAGTGACGGGCCGCAACGTGGACGCCATGTTGCGCGAACTGACCCGCCTGCTCGACTCCGAGCAACTCACCATGCAGAGCGTGCACGTCGCCTCCGGCGATCCGGAGTCCCGCATGGTCTTCTCGATCGACTGCGAGCGCGATCAGCAGAACGCGATTTCCATCCGGCTCCACGAATCGAGCGTGTTTGGCAGCGTGACCTCGCTCGGGATTACGGAACACGAATGAGCGCGCCGCGCAACTTTGATCCGAAGAACGGCTGCCAGCCGGGCGTGACCATTCCTTTCACCAAGGCCTCCGCTTGCGGCAACGATTTTTTACTGGTAGAAGGCGTGCACGCTACCGGCGATCTCGCCGCGCTCACGCGCCGCCTCTGCGACCGCCATCGCGGAGTCGGCGCCGATGGCGTGGAATGGCTGTTTCCCGATGCCGAGGCCGACGTCCAGGCGCGCCTCATCAACGCCGATGGTTCGGAAGCGGAAATTTCCGGCAACGGCACGCGCTGTGTCGCCGTCGACATTTGTTCGCGCCGCTGTTCGCGCCACGATAAAACAGAAAACAAAACGGAAGTCGTCGTTCGCACCGGCGCCGGGCTGAAGACCTGCCGCCTCACGAGTCGCAACGGCCTTCGGCAAGGCTCCACGTTTGAATTCGAAGTGAATATGGGCCAACCCGAGGTCCTCGGCGAGCTCGCGATTGAGACAATCGGGGCAAGGGTAGTTGGCACCAGAGTTTCGACGGGGAATCCGCACTTCGTAATCTTCGTCGAGAATTTTCCCGATGGATGGCAGCGGCAGGCGGCGCTCATCGCCGCGCAGCCCCAGTTTCCGCAAGGCACCAATGTGGAGTATGTGGTGGTGCGAACGGCGGTGGTGCGAACTAAGCTGGTGCAAACTAAGCTGGTGCAAACTAAGAACGCCCGCGGCCCGCATGAAATCGAGATTCGCCTCTTTGAGCGCGGCGCAGGCGAGACCCAATCTTCAGGTACGGGATCGTGCGCGGCGGCGGTCGCTGCGATTGCCAGCGGACGCGTAGCTTCGCCGGTGACGGTCATTGCGCCCGGCGGCCCGCAGACCGTGCGCTGGGAGAACCAGGTTTATTTGCGCGGCCCTGCGACTCTCGTCTGCCGCGGAGAGTTTTTCGTTTAAGATCGAGTCCAGATGGTTTGTGTCTCCCAAAATCCGCGAATCAAACCGCGCGCGCTCCGTCCGGGCGACAAGGTGGGAATCGTTGCGCCCGCGTCGAACGTGAAGCGCGAGCTGCTGGAGGCGGGCTGCGACGGCCTGCGCCGCGCCGGTTATGAGCCGTTTTATTTCGAGTCGATCCTCGATCGCGATCTCTACTTTGCCGGTTCGGTCGAGCGCCGCGCCCGCGAACTGGAAGACATGTTCCTGCGTGACGATGTCCGTGCCATCATTTGCGCGCGCGGCGGCTACGGAGCCAATTATCTGCCGCTGGCGCTCGATCCGAACAAGATCGTTCCGCATCCCAAAATCCTCGTGGGCTACAGCGACATTTCGACGCTCGTGTGCTGCATGGCGGACTCCGCGAACTTCGTGACCTTCCATGGCCCCATGGTGGCCAAGGATTTTGCCGTCGCCGACGGCGTCGATCTGCCCTCATGGCAGAACGCGCTGGGAGGAACCGAAGAGTGGACCATCGCGGAAGACTCGGGAGCAAGGCCGCTCGTGCCGGGCCGCGCCGATGGCATCCTCTATGGTGGCTGCCTCTCCATGCTGACGGCGTCGCTAGGCACGCAGCACGAGATTCGCACCGCGGGCACGATCCTCTTCCTCGAAGACGTCGCCGCCAAGCCCTACCAGATCGACCGCATGTTGATGCAACTGAAACTGGCGGGCAAGCTGAAAGACGTGCGCGGCATAGTCTTCGGCGAAATGATGGACTGCCGTCAGAGTCCCGATCAGGATTACACGCTCGAGGAAGTCGTCCTGCGCATAGTCGAAGACTTGCGCATCCCGGTCGCGTTCGGCCTGCGCTCTGGCCACGTCTCCCGAGCGAACATAACGCTTCCCATCGGAGTGCGGGCCAGATTGACGGTGGAAGACGCGGCAGAACTGCGGATTCTGGAAGCGGCAACGAGCAGGTGAATGAGTTTCCAATGAGTAAGCCTCGATGACCAACCCCAAACACATCCACCTGATTGGCATTTGCGGCACGGCAATGGCTTCGCTGGCCGGCATGTTGCAAGAGCGCGGCTTTCGCGTCACCGGCTCCGACGCCGCTTCCTATCCGCCGATGTCCACCTTTCTGGAATCGCTGGGCATCCCCGTGGCGCAGCCCTTTGCCGAATCTAATCTCGATCCCCGTCCCGATCTCGTCGTCGTCGGCAACGCGCTCTCTCGCGGCAATGTCGAACTCGAGCGCGTACTCGACCAGCGCATCCCCTTCTGCTCGCTGCCGCAGATTCTGCACGATGAGTTTCTGGTGGGAAAAGACGTTCTGGTCGTCGCCGGAACCCACGGCAAAACCACCACAACCTCGATGCTGGCCTGGATCTTCGAGACCGCCGGCCTTCAGCCTTCGTTCCTCATCGGCGGCATTGCCGAAAATTTCGGCCGCAGCTTTGGCCTGGGCGCGGGCCGCCACTTTATCTTGGAAGGCGACGAATACGACACCGCCTTCTTCGATAAGGGCCCGAAGTTCATGCACTACTTTCCCGATTCCGTGGTTCTCACCTCGGTCGAATTTGACCACGCCGATATCTACAAAGATCTCGACGCCGTCGAGACGGCCTTCAAGCGCCTGGTCAACCTCGTCCCGCGACGCGGGAAGATTGTCGCCTTCGATTCCGATGAGACCGCGGGCGCCAGCATCGAGCGCTGCCTCCAGAAAGCCTTCTGCCCCGTCGAACGTTACGGTGCCTCTGACCGCGCCAGTTGGAAAATTGCAAATCTAAAACTGGACGAGCGCCAAACTTCCTGGTCCGTCGTGCGCCATGGAAAACCCTGGGCCGACTTCACATTCGCGCTCGGCGGCCAATACAACGTCTGGAACGCCACCGCCGCCGCCGCGCTCGCCGCGCATTATGGAATTCCGAAAGACGTAATCGCCCAGGCCCTCGCCACCTTCCGCAGCGTGAAGCGCCGCCTCGAAGTGAAGGCCGAGGTCAACGGCATCGCCATCATCGACGACTTCGCCCATCATCCCACGGCCATCGAGCAGACGATTCGCGCCTTGCGCTCGCGCTATCCCCAATCGCGCCTCTGGGTCGTGCTCGAGCCGCGCTCCAACACCATGCGCCGCAACCTGCTCCAGGACGCGCTCGCCCGCAGCCTGGCGCTCGCCGACGAAGTTGTCATCGCCGCCATTTTCAAGTCCGAGGCGATTCCCGAGGCCGAGCGCCTCG
>JBEKQG010000010.1:0-37798 GCA_049519955.1 Terriglobales bacterium | reverse complement strand
GTTCGAGCAGATCAAACAGCGGGTGAAGGAGGGCCGCTGGGAGGTCATCGGCGGCATGTGGGTCGAGCCCGATCTGAATATGCCGGACGGCGAGTCGCTGGTGCGTCAGATTCTTGTTGGCAAACGATATTTTCAGAAAAACTTTGGCGCCGATATCAAGATTGGCTGGAACCCGGATTCTTTTGGATACAACTGGCAGCTTCCGCAAATCTACAAGAAATCGGGCATTGATTACTTCGTGACCAGCAAGCTGCTCTGGGCCACGGACTACACCAAGTTCCCTTACCGGCTGTTCTGGTGGGAAGCACCCGATGGAAGCCGTCTTCTGGCCTACTTTCCCCACGAATACGCCAATGAATTCGATCCGCAGCAGATCACGCAAGACCTGTCGTTGTATGCCCCAATGATTTACGGGGCCAAAGCCGCCGATTCGCCGCAGATGCTTTACTTGTATGGAATCGGCGACCACGGCGGCGGCCCGACGCGAACCATGCTTGATCAGGCGAATCGCCTGCGGGATCCGGAGACGGTCTTTCCAAAGATTGAGTTCAGCACCGCTAAAGAATTTTTCGCCGACCTGAATCAGGAACTTCCAAATCTCAAAGTCCCCACCTGGAAGGACGAACTCTATTTCGAATATCACCGCGGCGTGTACACCTCGCAAGCGGACACGAAACAGCGGATCCGGCGCGATGAAGAACTGATGCTCGATGCCGAGAAGTATGCATCGCTGGCTTCGCTCTTCGGCCGCCCCTACGCTCAGGATGAGTTGGAGCTTGCCTGGAAGAACCTGCTCTTCGATCATTTCCACGACGTCATGCCCGGCTCGGGAATTGCGGTGAACTATCTCGACGCCAAGCGAAATTTGGAAGACGTTGCCCGTTCCGCGAAAGAGATGACGGATGGGGCGTTCGACGAGATACTGGCCCACGTCAACACCGCAGGCACTGGTGTTCCGGCTGACGCTGTGCCGGTTGTGGTTTTCAATTCTCTCTCCTGGCCGCGCTCGGAAGTGGTCGAGGTCGAGGTACAGCTTTCTGGCCCGGCTAGACAGGTTGAAGTGGTCGATGCCGCAGGCCATCGAGTTGAGCACCAACTGCTTGCCATGGACGCGGCCACGAACCGCGCGCGTCTCCTCATTCTGGCGGATACACCGGCAATGGGCTACAGAACGTATCTTGTCGGTTCCGCGGCAAAGCCAGCCAACCCTCGGTCGCACCAGGTGCACGTTGTCACCACCAGCGGCAATACGATGGAGAACGGATCCGTCCACGTCACCGTAGATCCGCAAACCGGCTGTATCACCAGCCTGTTCGATCTGCGCACTCAGACGGAAGCGCTGGCTCCCTCCGAAACCGACTCCGGCGGCCCCACGACCCACGCTTGCGGCAATCTCCTGCAGGCTTTCGCCGACAGACCCAAACGATGGGATGCCTGGAACATTGATTCCGATTTCGAGAAACAACATTGGGATTTGGATACAGCTGACGAGGTAAAGCTGGTTGAGCGTGGGTCGCTGCGCGCCGTGATCCGCGTCAAGAAGCATTTCCAGAATTCCACGTTCGTGCAGGACATCACTATGTACGCCGGGGTGCCGCGGGTCGATGTGAAGATGCAGGCGGAATGGCACGAGAAACACATCTTGCTGAAAGTGGCATTCCCTTTGAGCGCCCACAGCGACAAGGCTACTTTTGAAATTCCCTACGGCTCGATTGAACGTCCAACCACTCGGAACACACCGGCGGAACAGGCCAAGTTCGAGGTCCCGGCGCAGCGCTGGGCCGATCTCTCCGATACTAAACACGGCTTCAGCCTGCTTAACGACAGCAAGTACGGATATGACGTGAAGGGCAACGTGCTGCGTCTCTCGTTGTTGCGTTCGCCAGAATGGCCCGATCCGCACGCTGACGAAGGTCATCACGAATTCACATACTCCATGTATCCGCATGGTGGAAATTGGCGAGAAGCTCAGACCGTACGCCGCGGCTACGAGCTGAATTACAGGCTGATCGCCAGGCAGTCGCAGAAACACACGGGAACACTTCCGGGTGAACATTCTTTCGTGCAAATTGATGGGGACAGCGTTGTGCTCACCGCCATGAAGAAATCAGAGGACGATGACTGTCTTGTCCTGCGTTTTTATGAGTGGGCAGGGAAAGAAGCTGATGTCAAACTCCAGCTTCCGGCTGGAGCGGAGTCGGCGTCAGAAACCGATCTGATGGAGAGATCGATTGCCTCTCTCGCCCTGCATGATGATGCAGTCACGATGCATACCAAACCCTATGAGATCAAGACGCTGAAAGTCCGATTTGCGCCTCACGCGCTCCTGGAAGGAATTCCATAACGCGGCGAACAGTCGAGACCAAGCTGGCTACTTTTTCCCGGGAGTGGACCGAGAAGGCCGGAATCAATCATGAAACTGAACGCGCATCTGGTTAAGAGCACCGTGGTAGCCGCTTTGGGCGGCCTCCTATTCGGATTCGACACAGCCGTCATCTCCGGAACGACCGGTGGGCTGGCGCAGATCTACCAGCTCTCACCGGCTTTGCTGGGCGTAACCGTGGCCAGCGCTCTTTGGGGAACGATCCTGGGTGCAATACTGGCCGGGATTCCGGGCGAGCGCATCGGCCGTCGCGACAGTTTGCGGATCATGGCCATTTTGTATTTGATTTCGGCCCTGGGCTGCGCCGGAGCTTGGAATTGGCATGCGCTGGTGGTGTTTCGGTTTGTTGGGGGATTGGGAATCGGCGGCTCTTCGGTTCTGGGGCCGATGTACATCGCGGAGATTGCGCCGGCAAAGCTTCGCGGCCGGCTGGTTGGATTCTTTCAGTTCAACGTGGTATTTGGAATTCTCCTGGCATATTTATCGAACTATCTGATCGGGCTGCAGCGCTTCGGAAGCGCCGAATGGCGATGGGAACTGGGGGTCGCGGCGGCTCCGGCGGGGCTGTTTTTTGTGATGCTGTTCGGAATTCCCCGCAGCCCACGCTGGCTGGCGAAGAAAGGGCGGATCGAGGAAGCAAGATCGGTTCTGCAAATGACCGGCGAAGAGAATTTCGAACAAGAACTGCAGGAGATCGTGCAGTCGATCCATCTGGAGCGAAGGCAGGCAGAGGAGAAGCTTTTCTCGCGCAAGTATACATTCCCGATTTTTCTGGCAGTGAGCATTGGGATGTTCAACCAGCTATCGGGGATCAACGCGATTCTCTACTATTTGAACTATATCTTCGCTCACGCGGGGTTCAGCAAGGTTTCCGGCAACCTTCAGGCGGTTGCCGTCGGTGGCACGAATCTGCTTTTCACCGTAATAGCGATGTCGGTTATAGACAGGATCGGGCGCAAAACGCCGCTGCTGATCGGATCGCTGGGAACCGCAGCATGCCTGGCCGGAGTGGCGATAATTTTCTTGACTGGCGCCCATCAGAATCTTCTGCTTTGGCTGCTGATCGGATACATCGCGTTCTTCGCTTTCTCCCAGGGTGCTGTCATTTGGGTCTATCTGGCAGAGATTTTCCCCAATTCGGTCCGGGCAAAGGGACAAAGCTTGGGCAGCTTTTCGCACTGGTTCATGAATGCACTGATCTCCGGAGTGTTCCCTTTGATGGCGGCTTCCTCGGGTGGCTACCCATACGTCTTCTTCTCAGCGATGATGGTGCTGCAATTCTTAGTTGTCTTGTTCGTCTACCCAGAAACGAAGGGCATCACTTTGGAAGAGATGCAGAGGAAGCTCGGAATCGACTGACAGCGCGATCAGCCGCCAGGATCGGCTTGTCTGAAGCAGAGTTGCAGGGGTTACCTTGGAAAAACTGGGTCACTTGAAAGGCCTAAGGTCCTCACCGAAACTGACATGGCCAGTTTCCACAGGCTTGACTGGTACCTGTTAACAGCAATTGTCCCGTCCAGCTTTTTATGAAATGGAGCAGTGCTTGCCGCGTTTATTTCGTTCGGGTTGACAGGAGGCTCCTGTTGAGGCCTTGACGATAGTCCGGTGCGCGGACGATGATGTCGCTGGAGTGAAAATGACCAGCGGTGACTGCAAGCGGGAGCGATCGTGGCTTGCGACCCTGGCTGGCGGTGATGAATCGCAATATCCCGGTTCGAAAGGATGCAATCATGACAAATGTGGAATCGAAGCTCGCGACGCTGATCGCGGGAGTGCTGCTGGTATGTTTGGCGCTCGCTCAGGCGGCGCAGGCCGAAGAGGGCATGTGGACTTTCGACCATTTTCCAGCAAAGACCATGGGAACGAAGTATGGCTTTACGCCCTCGCAGGACTGGCTTGACCACGTACGCTTGTCGTCGCTGCGCATCGCCGGCGGGTGCTCGGCGTCGTTTATTTCTCCGCAGGGACTGGTGATGACGAATCACCATTGTGTCGTCGAATGCGTGGAGCAGTTGTCGACGGCGCAACAGAATTTTGAGGAAGACGGTTATTCCGCAAGAACGGCTGCCGAGGAGAAGAAGTGCCCGGATTTCGAACTCGATCAATTGGTTGAGATTCGCGATGTCACCAAGGACGTGCAGGAAGCGCTGGCCGGCAAGACGGGCGACGCGGCCAACAAAGCGCTGAATGCGAAACGAGCGGAACTGGAACAAAGCTGCGGACCGGATGCCAGCGTGCGCTGCGACCTGGTTTCGCTGTACCACGGCGGAGTCTACGATCTGTACCGATACAAACGTTATGACGACGTGCGCCTGGTGTTTGCGCCGGAGTTTTCGGTCGCGCAATTCGGCGGCGACCCGGACAATTTCAATTTTCCGCGCTTCGATTTTGACATCGGCCTGCTGCGCGCCTATGAGGGAGACAAACCGGCGGCGAGCCGGGATTATCTGCACTGGAGCGCGAACGGGACCAAAGACGGCGACCTGGTTTTCGTTTCCGGGAACCCGGGCGGCACGTTCCGTGAATTGACAAACGCACAACTGGCCTTCGAGCGCGACATCCTTTATCCCAACAGGATCCCGGAAGTCGCGGAGCGGCGCGGTCAACTGGAGGTGTTCACGACCCGCGGACCGGAGCAGGCGCGCGAGGCGAATGACGAGTTGTTTTTCCTGGAGAACGGGTACAAGGTTTACTTCGGACGGCAACAGGCGCTGCTGGATCCGCCGTTCTATGGAACCAAAGTGCAGGAAGAGCAAAAGCTGCGCGCAGCCACGGCAGCGGACGCAAAGCTGGCCGCGTATGCTCCGGCTTGGGACGACATCGCAAAAGTTCAGCAAGTGCGCTCGCAGCTCTTTGTGCGATACGCGTTATTGGGTGGCCGTTCCTTCCGGGCGGGTTTGATCGGCGATGCGGTCACGCTGGTGCGGGCCGCGGCCGAGCGCACCAAGCCCAATCGTGAACGCCTGCCTGAATACACGGACAAGGCGTTGGTCAACGTGGAGCAACAGTTGACGGCTGCCGTCCCGGTTTACAAGGACCTGGAGGAACTTGACCTGGCATTTCTGTTGACCGTGATTCGGCGCGATCTGGGAGCCGACGACGCGTTCGTGCGAAAGATGCTGGGCAAGGAATCTCCCGAGCAACTGGCGCACAGGCTGGTGACCGGTACGCATTTGGAGGACCCGAAAGTTCGGGAAGAGCTGTACAAGGACGGCCAAAGCGCAGTGGACGCCTCGACGGATCCAATGATCCGCTTCGCGGCAGCGATTAACGACGACCTGCTGGCAGTGCGCAAAGACTACGAGGCGCGAGTGGACGCTCCGACGCGGGCCGCTGCCGAGAAGATTGCGAAAGCGCGCTTTGCAGTTTACGGGACCAGTGTCGATCCGGACGCGACTTTTACTCTGCGTCTGACCTATGGGACCGTGAAAGGCTTCGAAAACGCCGAGGGCAAGTTTGTTGAGCCTTACACGAACATCGGAGGCCTGTTCGAGCGGGCGACCGGAGCATCGCCGTACGCGCTGCCGGAAAGCTGGCTCAAGGCCAAAGCGTCGCTGAATCTGTCGGTGCCCATGAACCTGTCGACCACGAACGATACAACCGGGGGCAATTCTGGAAGCCCCATGATCGACAAGGACGCGAACGTCGTCGGCCTGCTTTTTGACGGGAACATTTTCTCCCTGGGCGGCGACTACGGCTACGACGCGGTGAAGAACCGCTCCGTAGCGGTGGACAGCCGCGCTCTGCTTGAGGGAATGCGGAAGGTCTACCACATCGATCGAATTGTCGATGAGATCGAGGCGGCTCGAAAGTAGGAAGCGACTCTGGCTCCGGCCTGCGAAGAGACGACACGCAGGCCGGGCCATTTTAGAGATAACGCGTAAAATGATGTGTCCATGAAGCAGCGTGATCTCTCGGCCATCTACTTGAACCGGATTCTGCTCGGCGGCGGCGTGGCCTATTTCGCCTATCGGGGCTTCTACGCCGATGGTTCTACTGGTTAGAACCGACGCGCCTGGTGTCGATCTTCAATTGACCCAAGGTTGTCTGCACGAATCTACCGAGGTCTTCAGACGCTTTTAGTAGCGCCTGATCCTCGCTCGATGCCTGCTGCCGGATGCACTGCAGATCTCCACTGGTCTTGCTCCTATACTCAATCTGAGTGCGCGTTCCGAAGGAGACGGATTTTGCGCAGCCTCCCGTCGGAATTTTGCTGACATCGCCAATCTCTGCAAGCAGGCGCCGCAGCGTTTTTGTATCGATCGTTCCAGCGGGAAACTGCTGCGATCGCGGTGGCTCACTGCGGGTAGTAAGGGGACCGCCGCTAATTTCTACCGTTGCGCTGCCGTCATCGTGGATCACAACTTGATAGGCACGGCTGTTGGTGGAGCGCGATTGAAGTATGGTAGCCAGATTCCCTGCAACGCCCTGCTTCGCTTCCTGCCCCGCCGTCGCCGTGGCTTGGCCTTCCGGCGTGCTTGCCTCGTGAGCGGACGCGGTGCCGACTTGGGACGCAGCGACAGGATTCGACTGGGACACCAAGAACGCGGGAGTCAAACCCAGAAACAAGCAGACAAGGTAGATACGCTTCATAAGATTCCTCCGTCGTATCTTACATGTATCAGGCAAAAGGGGCCGACTTGGCGACGGCGGCTATTTACTCTTCTTACATTAACTGGTTAGTACGGGTACCCCCCTCCCCCCCGGTCTAATGGAATCATGGGCTTGGCGGGAATTTTCTGCTTCGGTCTTTGAATCTAAAGGACTTATATCAAAGTATTCCGGAATAAGGACTTAAGTTGTCAAAGAGCTCGGTTGGCGGACACACGTCTGCACTGCCCCAATCAGATCTCTATTGTCGCGCAAGGTGGGTTGGGTGTCTGTGATGCTGGTCACGGCATGGTTGTGATGAAAAAAATCAATGGCCACGCCCACGCGGAGCTGGGACGCGGTGCCCTTCAGAGTTGGGATGGACCCTAGGTCCGCGCCACACGCCCGGAGTGACCGGGATCTGGCGTGGTGAGTGGTATGTGGCGATATAACGGCAACGATGCCTGGCCCGTGTGCAAGTTCATGCACATTGGCGAAGGCTGTCTGTGGTCATTTTTCTTCGCCGCCGCAGTCGAACAGGAGTATGATTCCGCCCGTAAACTCTTCCGCCTCTCCGAAGAGCAGTTCCCGCCCGTTGAGACGCAGCACCCCCTGAGGCGAAGGACCCAAATACTCGGGAAACGCATCCTTGATGAAAAAGCCGGGCTTCATTTTCGTTCTTTTCGTGCTTCTGGCCTTCGGTGTGTGTCTGGCTGTTCCGGCAGAAGATCTGCCGGAGACCGCGTACGACGAATCGGAGGGGCTGCCTTACGAGCCCACTCCTCTGCTTTCAGCCGTAGTAGTGCAAGCCTCGGCCCAGATGACCAAGGCCGAACCGCGGTGCGACTCTCTGGTCGGCTTCGACTCTTTGACGAAACGCTGCAAGCGCCGTCCTGAAAACGACGCACGGTCGCACTGGGTCCCCGATTCCCTCACCATCCTCCATCATTCTCTTCGCTGTTAGAAAAGGTGGATGCTCCCCAACGCGTTGGCGTCCGACCTAGATACGACGAGTCGCCAACCGCGGGAGCATGTGACCGACAACCCAAACGAAAGCACCTGTCTGGCCTCTCCGAAGAGCGGTTCCCGCGCGTTGAGACGCACGCTCCCCGAGGCGAGGGACCCAAATTTTCGGGAAACGCATTTCCGTCAGACAAACTTGTTAGGGGAAACGAGAAAGCCACGCTTTTTTGCAAGTCAGTCACAACCAGAAAAATGCCCCTTGGGGCAAGGAGAGAAAAGCCATGAACCGTTCAACGACTTTTGTGGTTATCGCACTTGCAGTGGTCTCGGTGATGAGTCTTACGACGCTTGCGGCAGCTCAGATCAGCGCCGACCGGCAAGCCGCATTCGCTTCTGCACCGAAGATGCCAACCAGCGTACCGGGCGTCAATGTCTTTATGGCGCCGCCCAAAGGCTTCAACCCATTGACCGCCAGCAACAATGAACTTTGGCAGTATGGGCTGCCGGAGCGGCCGGACAAGGCAGTGGATCCGAAACACTATGCTGTTTGGGAACGCGCCATGCTGGCGCTCAAGACCAGCGCCAACGATGTCAAAGCATCGACGATCGTGCATGGTCCTATGAGGCCGGCCGGCGCAGTGCCGGAAGCGATTTCAAATGTCCCCACCAGTACAACCTCCTATAACTGGAGCGGCATCGCCAACACCAATAAACTGAAGGCATGGAATAAAAAGACGTCCTTCGACACAGTCTACTCGGTTTGGAACGTGCCTAACGGCCGGCCGCCGTTTAATTACTCCTGCAGCCAGGGTCCCGAATGGATTGTCTCAACCTGGAACGGCATCGACGGCTGGAACAACGGCGATGTGGTTCAAGGCGGAAGCAACAGCGGCTATTCGTGCAGCACAGGCTACTTCTATAACGGGTGGGTGGAATGGTATCCGAGCTACCCGGAACTTGTGATCTATTGCGGAAGTTCTGCCTGCCCGGTGTATGCCGGCGACGACTTCTATGCCATAACTTATGGCCTAGCGGGGACGGCGACACAAACCGTTTTTGTCGAGGATATTACAACCCAGTGGTGGATAACTGCTAGTCTGGCCTGGAAGAGCGGGCCGGGGGTGGTCGGAAGCAGCGCGGAGTATATCAATGAACGTCCCTGCTGCGTCACGGTCAACAACGTCAGCTATTTGTATCCTCTCGCCAACTACATTTTCGACTTTTTCGACTACAGTTACGCGTACGATGTCTACGGCACCCTATTCTATCCCGGCGCCACTTCGGCCGCCACTTACAATATTTCAATGCTAGCGGACAATGGCAGCGCTATCTCGACGGTAGAAGCCGGCACGGCTGGATTCCAAGGCAGATACAGTCTTTGGTTTGAGGCCGAGGGCTGTGCCTATTCCGGCGGTTGTGCCTATTAGCCGTCTGATTGCTCAATCATTTTCCTGAGCATCGGGAAGTCTGCCAAGGCCCACGCCATTACGGGTGGGCCTTTTGTTGACCAAGGATCGCGCTTCCCGAGGCGGTCGAACGCGCATCGACGCTGCGAACGCAGAAGCGTCTGGCGATTCTGCTCGCAAAAGGCGTCCCGCCCGCGCTGATGACGAACGGGCAACATTCTCTCGTCTTGACGCAGACTCGATTTCCGGGACCTGTCAATTGACGAGAATAGGCAATGGCACCCACGACCAGGATTGGCTGGGTCCGGGTTCCGGTCGGATCACGGCCTGCGTGGGAAGAAGTCCGCCGCTCCTGGGCAGCGCGCGGCCAGCAAGCCGCCGCCGCTAAAATTCGCATCGAGGGAACCGGGCCAACCTGTTGGCAGCGGCACCGCCGCGGGACTATAGCGAATTTGGGATTGCTGTGTCCGTCGGAAACTGCCGAGCTTGCGCTTGGCTGGGCGGACTACAGCAAAGCTGAATCCGCTCTGGCTTTGGTCTGTGTCCAGCGGTTAGTATTCAGCGACGCGCGTTCAGCTTGTCGAGTGCGCGCTTCAATTCTTCCAGCTTTTGTCCGGCTTCTCCTAGCTTGCCTTCGGCGGTCAGACGCTGGTAGTCGGATAGGTCTCTGGCAGCTTCGGCGATGAGCGCGTTGAAATTCGCTGCCGACTGGGGCGACGCGGCGGATGGTGGCGCACCTGGCACCGATTCCGCGCTGGCTGCCGCTGTGGTCGCTGACGGGGTGCTCGTTGACGGGGCACTTAGGGACGACGACGCTCCGCCAAAAAGGGCTGCCATCGCCGATTCGAAAGTGGGGCCATAGGCCAGGCGGTCTTGCAGGGCGAGCACGACCAGACGCAACTCGGGCATGGGACTGCGTTCGGCCTGCAAGTAAATCGGCTCGGCATACAAGAGTGCGCGGCCGGTTGGAATTACGAGCAGCGCGCCGCGCCGCACGTGCGAGCCTTGCTGGTTCCAGAGCGTAAGTTGCCCGGAGAGCTGCGCGTTTTGATCTATGCGCGCCTCGATTTGCAGCGGGCCGTCGACTAACTTGGTCTTAGGGAAGTTATAGACCACCGAGGTGCCGTACTTCGCGCCATCGCTGCGGCCGGCAATCCAGCCAATCAGATTGTTGCGGTTGGAGGGCGTGAAGGGCAGTATCTCGACGAACTCCTCGTCGGTTTCGCCGGGCAGTTTCATGAGCACGAAATTGGGCTGCATCGCCTGCGTGGTTTGGCCGCCGCCCTCGCTCATACCAACTTCGGTGGCAACCGTCCACAGATCTTCGCGGTTGTAGAACGCTTCGGAATCCGTCATGTGATACAGGCCGAAGACTTCGGCTTGTAACTTGAGTAGTAACTCGGGGTAGCGCACGTGTTTGCGCAGATCGGGCGGCATCAGGGAGGCATCCTTGAAGAGGCTGGGAAAGATGCCGCGGTAGGCTTGGATGATCGGGTCGTCCGTATCAAACACGTAGAAGGTGGCCGTGCCATCGTAGGCGTCGATGACGACCTTAACGCTGTTCCGCATGTAGTTAATGGGATTGCCATCGAGCTGGTAATGGGTCGAATAGGGATAACTGTCGGAAACGGTGAAGGCATCCATGATCCACGAGAGGCGGCCATCGTCGCCGAGGACGATGTACGGATCGGGATCGCAAGTAAGGAACGGCGCCAAGGTGGTTACGCGTTCGCGCAGGGTGCGGCGCATGAGCAGGCGGCTGTCTTTGTTCACGTCGTCGCTGAAGGGCAGCTTGGCGAGGTCGTCGCGGTCGAGCGCGATAAGGATGCGGCGCAGAAAACCGCCGAGCACGATGCCGCCGTTGCCCTCGTAGGACGTGAGGCTGTTGCTGGCGCCTTGCGGGTAGTTGAATTCCTTCTGCCGCGTCTTCACATAGACGTCGGTATTGGTCATCTCGCCGAAATAAATCTCGGGGCGGGTCACGTTCAGGCCACGCACGGTGCTCTGGACGGGCATGTTACTCAGCATGAGCGTGGGCAGGCCTTCGGGCGTGAAGCCATTGACCGGATTCATGGTGATGCCGTAACCGTGGGTGTAGATCAGCTTGTCGTTGATCCAGTTGCGGCTGCTCTCGGGGAGCTTATCGACGTTGAGCTCGCGCGCGGCGAGCATGACCTCGCGGGTGGTGCCGTCAATGTCATAGCGATCGATGTCGATATCGGGGAAGTCGTAGTACGTGCGAATTTCCTGGATCTGACGCAGCGTGTCCTGAAGCGCATGCCAGTCCCACAGGCGGATGTTCTGCAGCGTAGCCTGATTGTTCGCGGAATCGGCCGCCTCGACGGTGGTTTCGGCGGGAAACTCGCGCTGCGAGACCCGGCTCAATCCATAGGCCTGCCGCGTCATGTCGATGTTATGGGCAATGTAGGGCTGTTCGCGAACCAGTTCATTCGGCTTGACAATAAAGCTGCCAACGTACCAGGCAACGGCTTGCAGGCCAATATAAAAGACCGCAGCCGGAAGGATCGCTGCGATGAGCCAGCGGCCGCGTGGCATCCGCAGGGCGTTGACGGCTGCGACGATCGCGCCGAGAACCAGCGCCGCCGCGACGATGAGCAGCCCGGTGAGCATAACGTGCGCGTCGGTGTAGGTCACACCTCCGAAGATCGTGTGGTCGTCGAACAAGCGCTCGAAGCGGTCGAGATAGACACGCGTCGCGAGGACCAGCAGCAGGAATGAAAACGCGATGGAGAGTCCGCGCCAAGGCAATGTGACGGCGCGGCTGAGATGCCCGGCGAGGGCGCGGCTTCCGCCAGTAACGAGAACGAAGAAAGCGGCGAGCACGCAGATAATCACGGCCAGCGTCAGCAGCCAGCCGACGATGAGCTGCCACGTGGGCAGGGCGAACAGGAAGAAGTTTAGCGGGCGGCCAAAAATCGGGTCGACGACGGCACCGGAGGAGCGCGGTGCATACCAAAAGAGCGCAAGCGTTGGCCACTCCGCCATCATGCCAGCGCCGGTAACGGCGGCAACGACGAGCGAAACGCCGAGCGCGATGAGGCGCAGGACAGGCCCGACCGGCAGCTTCAACGGCTGCCCGCCGATGAAGATCGTATGGCCGCTCGGCAGGTCTGGGAGATGAGAGCGCTTCAGGGCCAGGAACGAGCCATAGAGAATGAGAAATGTGGCCACGGTAAAGGCCGCGAAGACTCCCCATTGCAGGCTCAGTGTTTTCCAGAAGACACCGAGGTAGCCGAGCGAGCGGAACCAGAGGACGTCCACGTAATACGACAAGACGGTCTGCGCGCCGAAGAAGACAGCGGCCAGGACGGCGAGAATGATAAAGAAGCGGCGTCGGCGGCGCGGCCGGTGCGGCGGCGGCCAGTCAATAGTCTCGGGGGGATCGGGGGATTCGGGCATGGTTGTCATTAGCTCCGTTGGTTATCCGCATGATACTCCGATAGCGGCGTGCTAGTATTTGGCGCATGTTCCCATCATTGTTCTTGTCGTTGCGTTCCGCTGGCACCTGGTTCGGCCTGATTCTGGCTCTCGGCACGGCACCCGCGCTCCAGGCCCAATCTTCCACAGTTCCCGCGAACGACGCCATCGTGCTCCATGCCGCCCACATGCTTGATGTGGAGCGCGGCACGCTCGTGAGTCCCGGAGAGGTGCTGGTGCGCGGCAATCGCATTGTCGAGGCTGGCTCGTCGGTCACGCATCCCGGCGGCGCCACGGTGATCGATCTGGGCGCGGCAACCCTGATGCCGGGGCTCATCGACGCGCACGTCCATCTTTTTCTGCATCCTGGAGCCGAGGACCTGCAAACTGTCGTCGAATCCGTGCCCGAGCGCACGATTCTCGCCGAAATCGCGGCCCGCGACGATCTGATGGCGGGCTTCACGGCCGAGCGCGACATGGGAACCGAGGGCGCGGGATCGGCGGACTCCGCCGTGCGCAATGCCATCGATTCGGGACTGATTCCCGGTCCACGCATGAGCGTGAGCGGAAACGCCATCAGCATTCTCGGGGGCCATGAGGACGCAATCCACTTCAATCCGGCCGAGCACATCTCCTCGAACGCCACGTACGCCAACAATGCCGGGGAACTAGTTTCCGTGATACGGCAACAGCTCAAAGAGGGCGCGGACTTCATCAAGATTTACGAAACCGGCGCCGACCGCTTCGCCGATGGCAAATTCACCACGCCTTATCAGTACACCGAGGCCGAGCTCGCGGCCGCCGTCGAGGAAACGGCGCGTGTGGGCAAGCGCGTGGGCGTGCATTGCACGGGCGAGCCGGGAGCTCTCTACGCGGCCCGGGCCGGTGTCGCTTCCATCGATCACGCCGACCAGCTCAGCGCCGAGACCATGCGCATCATGCGCGAGAAGCAGATCTACGCCGTGCCCACGTTTGCCATTTCGGAGTACTTCGCCGACCATGCCGACTCACCCGCCCTGGCCGAGCGTGAGCGCGCCGTGCTGGCCTTCCATGCCGGAGAGTTCCGCAAGCAACTCGCGGCAGGCGTGCCCATGGCAGTAGGTTCCGATGTCGGCCCGTTTCCGCACGGCACGCAAGCGCGCGAGTTTGAGTTGATGGTGAAGTACGGAATGCCCGCCGCCGACGTGCTCCGCGCCAGCCTGTTGAACGGCGCGCGCCTGCTGGGCAAGCAGGACGCAATGGGCCAGCTCAAGCCCGGTTTCTATGCCGATGTGATCGCAGTTCCCGGCGACCCGCTGCAGGATATCTCCGTGCTCACGCGCGTCAGCTTCGTCATGAAGAATGGCGTTGTGTACAAGAATGTTCTGCAGAAATAGTGCGATGAAGGCTGGAAGAACGTAAGCCGCCTTTCTCGCCTGAGTCGATAATGGGGCTTTGAGTTATAGATCGTCGATGCAAGGAGTTTCATGAACTTACTCACGCGCAAATTCTCACTCGCTTCCGTTGTTATTACTTGTACTTTTTTCTATTCCGCAGCCCTGGCCCAGAGCGCTCCCGCACCCGCCTCGCAGGGTGCTTCGGCGCAGCACAAGTGGGCGCTGGCGCTGCACGGCAGCGCCGGAGTCATCGAGCGCTCTTCGATGACACCGGAAGCCGAGGCCGACTACCGCGCCGGCATCAAGGAGGCGCTCAACGCCGCTGCCGGAGTGCTCGACAAGGACGGCTCTGCGCTCGATGCCGTCGAAGCCGCCATCAAGCTGCTCGAAGATAATCCAGCGTTCAACGCCGGACGTGGCGCGGTTTTCGCGGCGGATGGCACTAACCAGCTCGACGCGGCGATCATGGATGGCGAGACCATGCGGGCCGGCGCGGTTGCCGATGTGCAGCGCACGCGCCATCCCATCTCGCTTGCCCGCGCGGTCATGGAGCAGTCGCCCCACGTCATGTTGATCGGCTCCGGCGCCGACGAATTTGGCGCACACGTGCATCTCGAACAAGTGCCGCCCAGCTTTTTCTTCACCGAACGCCGCTGGCAGCAGCTTGTCCACGAGCTCGAAAAGGACGGCTTGCCGATTCCGCCTCGACCCGAGGGCGCGCCCGCGCCTCCGGCCAAGCCCATCGCCGCTTTTGAAGCGCCCGACGCGCACAAGTACGGCACGGTCGGCGTAGTGGCGCTCGACCGTCATGGCAACGTCGCAGCAGGCACTTCGACCGGCGGCCTTACGGCCAAGCGCTGGAACCGGGTCGGCGACTCCCCCATCATCGGTGCAGGAACTTACGCCTCGAATCAGTCGTGTGCCGTGTCGGCAACGGGCACCGGCGAGTATTTCATCCGGCTCACCGTCGCGCGCACCATCTGCGCCCTGGTGCAGTACAAGGGCATGAGCTTACAGGAGGCCGCCGACCAAGTCGTGCAAAAGGATCTTCCCGCAATTCACGGCGATGGAGGCGTGGTCGCGCTTACACCCGACGGTCATCTGGCATGGAGCTTCAACACGCCTGGGATGTTTCGCGCAAAGCTGAAGGAAGGCGGCACGCCGCAAATCAGCGTCTATCGCGACGAGCCGTAAGACTTCCGTAGTCGATTGCTGGGAAGGGCAGTTTTTCTGGGAAAACTCGACAAGCGGCGGCTCAGGCTGCGCTCTTTCAAAGCCGCGCACTCCGCTGAATGAATTTCGGGCCCAGCACACGAACCCACTGGAAACGATTTACAATCGCATATCTAGGCTTGGGTAAGGCCGTCTGGGGCGAGGCGCATCAAAGCGACGAAGGACGCGGAGCGCTGAACCTCGTCAGGATGGATCTGGTCAGGATGGACCTGGTCAAGAGGGAGACTCTGAACTCATGAGCTGTGCCATAAATTCCGCCGGCTCCACGCTTCCTCCGCTGGGGGAAGAGGAGATCGCTCGCCGCGTGGCCGAGGAGAGGTCGCGGCTGGAGCAGGCCGCCGGGCTTGTCGAGATGCCGATCCAGCACTTCCACCGCCCCGTGGAGCGGCCCTTCACGGCCGAAGAGCGCGAGCGGACGACCATTCTTTTCGGAGGCTTTACCTGGAAACACGAGCGCTTCATCGAAGCCGTGTTTCGCGGCTGCGGCTATCGCTTCCAAATGTTGCCGAACCCCAACGTGGCCGCGTTCCAGACCGGCAAGGAGTACGGCAATAACGGCCAGTGCAATCCTACTTATTTCACCGTCGGCAACCTGATTGAGTTTCTGCGGTCGCTGGAAGCTCGCGGCCTCTCCCGCCAGGAGATCCTCGACCGTTACATTTTTTTCACCGCGGGATCCTGCGGGCCTTGCCGCTTCGGGACTTACGAGTCGGAGTACCGGATGGCGCTGGAGAATGCGGGCTTCGGGGGCTTTCGTATCCTGCTCTTCCAGCAGGACCATGGCATCAATGCGATGACCGGTAATACCGGCCTGAAATTCTCGGTTGACCTCGGCATGGGCCAGCTCAATGCGGTGAACCTGGGCGATGTGATCAACGACCTGGTTTACCAGATCCGTCCCTACGAGGTTGTCCCGGGGGCAACCGAACAGGCCATTAAGGAAGTTGTCGAGCAACTGAGCGATTTTCTGGAGCACCGGAAGCGTTACGAGATCCTCGAGAGCGCGCCGGGATGGATTTCGCGCCGCCTGGCCCGCAACAAGAAGCTCAAAGATATCGGCAACACGCTGGGCAAGGTCTTGAACCACCTCTACGCCGAGGACTTTCTCAAGGCGATGCGCCTCGCCCGTGAGCGCCTGAACCAGGTCGAAGTGGACCGCACGCGCGTGAAGCCCATCGTCAAGGTCACGGGTGAGTTCTGGGCGCAACTCACCGAGAGTGACGGCAACTTCAACATGTTCACCTTTCTGGAGCGGGAAGGCGCGCAGGTGTATGTGGAAGCGATCGGCGGATGGATCACGTATCTCCTGTATGAGGCGCGGGCGAGCACGGAAGAGAGAAAGGGCCTGGATGTACCGCATTCCGGCGCCCGCTGGTGGGAATGGAAGAAGCAACTGGCCAACGATTGGAAATTCCGCAAGAAGTGGCTGCTGTTGCGCTTGAGCGAAGGCATCTGGAACCGCCAACATGCGCGCACCGCCCGCCATTTGGGCGGACTCACGCAACGTCTCGCTCCGCAGAGCGAGCTGGCGCGTTTGGCGCATCCTTTCTACCATTCGCTCGCGCGTGGCGGCGAAGGGCATCTTGAAGTGGGAAAGAACGTTTACTACACAACACACGGCCTCTGCCACATGGTGCTGGCGCTGAAGCCCTTCGGGTGCATGCCGTCTTCGCAATCCGATGGCGTGCAGTCGGCGGTGGTGAATCGTTTTCCGGAAATGATTTTTCTGCCCATCGAAACTTCGGGCGAGGGAGAAATCAACGCGCACAGCCGCATGCAAATGGCGCTGGGCGACGCCAAGATCAAAGCTAAAGCCGAGTTCGAGCAGGCGCTGGCTGCGACGGGCAAGAAGCTCGATGAGATCAAGGCCTACGCCGCCGAACACCGGCAACTGCGCAGCCCGTTCTATCCGATTCAACGGCGGCGAGGCGTAGCTGGAGTGGCGGCCAAGTTTGTTTTGCACGTGAGCGATTTGATCGATGGCAAAGCGCGGCTGGCCAAAGTGCCGGGCGAGAACTAAGGGAGTTGCGGGAGATTCCGTGGACACGAAAGCACAGAGCGCCGCAACTTCAGTCCGCTATCGCGTGGGCCTGGACGTCGGATCGACCACGGTCAAGGCCGTCGTCATTGAAACTGAGGCGGCTACCGACCGCATTCTCTGGCTCGACTACCAGCGCCATGACACGCGCCAACCCGAAAAACTTCTGGAATTCCTTCAGCGCATGGAGGCCGAAATCGGCGTTGCTCCCGGCAATTGCCGCATGTTTATCACCGGCTCCGGCGGCAATGCGCTGAGCGCGCTGATCGGCGCGAAGTTCGTACAAGAGGTGAACGCGGTCGCGCTCGCGGTTGAGAAGCTCCATCCCGAAGTGAACTCGGTGATCGAACTGGGCGGTCAGGACGCCAAGATCATCATCTTCAAAGAAGAGGGCGCAAACGGCCGCAGGAAGAAAATTCCCTCGATGAACGACAAGTGCGCGGGCGGCACCGGCGCGGTCATTGACAAAATCAACGCCAAGCTGAAGATCGCGCCCGACGAGTTGTGCAACCAGGGCTACAAGGGGATCAAGATCCATCCGGTCGCGGGCAAGTGCGGCGTTTTCGCCGAGACCGACATCAATGGCCTGCAAAAACAGGGCATCCCGGCCGATGAACTGATGGCCTCGCTGTTCGACGCCATTGTGCTGCAGAACCTCACCGTCCTCACGCGCGGCCACACGCTGCGCCCACACGTGCTGCTGCTGGGCGGGCCGAACACTTTTATTCGCGGCATGAGGGAGGCGTGGCAGCACAACATTCCCTTGCTCTGGGAAGAGCGCGGAATCACGCTGCCACCGGGTGTCGGGCCCGAAGACGCGATCAAGACTCCGGAGAATGCGCTATACTTCGCGGCCCTGGGCGCGGTGGAATTCGGCAAAGGCGAAGACGTGGAGATTGGGCAGTATCTCGGAACACAGGACCTCGAGCGTTACATCTACGAGGGACGCCGCCAGGAAAAATCGGCTTCGGGCAACCGTGGGTTGATCTCATCGCAAGAGGAATTGGCGGAATTCAAAGCCCAGTACTCGCGGCCGAAGTTCGTTCCGGCAGCTTTCCGGCGCGGGGAGCGAGTGCGGGCTTTTATAGGCCTCGACGGCGGTTCGACTTCGACGAAAGCCGTACTTTTGTCGGAGCGCGGCGAGGTGCTCTCAAAAGCCTACCAACTTTCCAAGGGCAACCCGATCCAGGACACGATCGAACTTTTCGCGAACCTGCGCCAGCAGGTGGAAACGCAAGGCGCGCATCTTGAAATTCTCGGCGTGGGCACGACCGGATACGCCAAAGACATTCTGCAACGCGTGTTGCGCGCCGACGTGGCCTTGGTCGAAACCGTGGCGCATACCGAGTCGGCGCTGCGCTTCTGCCGCGATCCGCACGTCATCGTCGACGTCGGCGGACAGGACATCAAGCTCATCGTTCTCAAGAATGGCCGCGTCAAAGACTTCAAGCTCAACACGCAGTGCTCGGCGGGCAACGGCTATTTTCTGCAGTCCACGGCGGAAGGATTTGGCATTCCGGTCGAGAACTACGCGGATGTGGCTTTCACCGCCGCCGCCATGCCAGTGTTCGGCTACGGCTGCGCCGTGTTTTTGCAGTCGGACATCGTCAACTTCCAGCGCCAGGGCTGGCGCGCGGAAGAAATCCTGGCCGGCCTGGCGACCGTGTTGCCGAGAAATGTTTTCTTATATGTCGCCAAGGTGCCAAGCCTGGCGGCGCTGGGCACACGGTTCGTTTTGCAGGGCGGCACGCAGAACAATCTCGCTGCCGTCAAGGCGGAAGTGGACTTTCTGCGCGCCAGCTTCCGTCCAACGGGGATCGAGCCGGAGATTGTCGTGCATGAGCACTGCGGCGAATCGGGAGCGATTGGCGCGGCCATCGAGGCCATTCGCTGGTGGCGCAATGGACACTTCACCACTTTCATCGGACTCGATGCCGTCGCCAAGATCCGCTATCGCACCACACGCAGCGAAGAAACGCGCTGCAACTTCTGCAAGAATGCCTGCCTGCGGACTTTTCTCGATGTTCGAACGGATGATGTGCGGACGGACGACGTTTCAATCGAGGAAGATGCAGAAGCCGGAGTCGCCGCCGGCTGCGCACCGCCGTCTTTCGCCACCTCTTTCCTCACTAAGGTTCCGCTCCGGCCCGGCGAGCAGCGCATGATCGTCGCCACCTGCGAAAAAGGCGCGGTGGAAGACGTCGAGACCATGCGCGGCATTAAGGCCCAGCTCGATGCCACCAAGGCCGCCAATCCAAATCTGGTGGAGATGGCCGCGCGCGAAGTGTGGCGCTCGCGCCATCCGGAGAGCGTCGCCGATCCAATCCCCGCCCGCGCCTGGAGCGCCGCCGGCCGCCAGCGCATCGCGCTCATGAAGCGGCGCCGCCATCTGCGCATCGGCATACCGCGCGTCCTCAACATGTATGCCTACACGCCGCTGTTCAGCGCCTATTTGGAGAGCCTGGGTGTGCGGGCGGAAAACGTCGTGTACTCGGAATTCACCACCGGAGACATGTATCGCGCGGGATCGAGCCGTGGTTCGATCGACCCCTGCTTCCCCTCGAAAATCGCCATCGCGCACATGCACAACCTTGTCTTCACGAAGCACGCGCGCCAGCCGTTGCAGGCGATTTTCTTCCCCATGTTCGACGTGTTGCTGTCGCCGCTCGTCAACGCGAGGGGGCACAACGCTTGTCCCACGACTTCGGTGACGCCGGAGACGGTGGAGGCGGCGTACACCAAGGAAACCGACCTCTTTGCCGAACGCGGCATTCGCTACGTGCATCCGCTGGTCGATCTTTCGGACCGCAAGCTTTTTGCGCGGCAGATGTTCCAGGCGTGGGCGCCCATTCTCGGCCTCTCGGAGGCGGAAAATGAACGCGCCATCGAGACCGGCTACCGCGAGTTGGCGAAGTTCGAATCCAGCATCCGCCGCCGCGCGCGCGAGGTCCTCGACCAACTGGAAGCGGAACGAAAGTTGGGCATTGTCATGCTGGGGCGTCCGTATCACCACGATCCCGGCATAAATCACGAAATCACCGAGCAGTTTCAGAAGCTGGGCTACCCGATCTTCTCGCAAAGCACTTTGCCGCTGGATGAGGACCTGCTGGAGCGGCTCTTTGGCGAGGAAGTGCGCGCCGGCGTAATCACCCACGCGCTGGACATCCGCGACGTGTGGAAGACCGCCAACTCGGCCAGTTCCAACCACAAGATCTGGGCCGCCAAGTTCACGGCCCGCCATCCCAACCTGGTGGCGGTGGAAATTTCCAGCTTCAAGTGCGGCCACGACGCGCCCATCTACAGCGTGATCGAGCAGATCGTGGAGCGCTCGGGCACTCCTTATTTTTCCTTCAAAGACATGGACGAGAACCGCCCGGCCAATACCATTAAGCTGCGCGTCGAGACCATCGATTACTTCTTGAAGCGTTACCGGGAGGATTTATTGGACCGGAACAACAAGCACGCCGACATCGAACGGCAGCTTGTGGAATATGAGTTTGGGCTGCGGGAGCTCGCGACCGGGACGGATTAAGGGGAGCCGCGGATTGCGTCACAGCGATCCGTGATGTACCTCACGGCGCTGATGCTCGCCAAAGAGCACCCTCTTACGGGTGAGGAGGAACCGGAGGTCCTCCTTCGAGTCCGAGCCGACAGTGCCGACGGCGCCGCGCGAATTTATCGTCTTCATGTTTTCCAATGGCCACCATGAAAATTGTGGCCAATTGTTATTGTTCGCGCTTGATCGGCTTGTGAAGTTGTGGGAGGATGTGGGTTTCCGATTCGGATCGCGATTGCTTATGCCTTCGATTCCTTTTACCTGGAGAACATTCAATGCTGCATCTCGATACTGGTAATACTGGTTTCATGATTCTATGCACCAGCCTGGTCATGCTGATGACACCCGGCCTCGCATTTTTTTATGGCGGCCTGGTGGGGCGGAAGAACGTACTCGCCATCATGATTCAGAGCTTCGTCTCCATGGGCTGGACGACGGTGATCTGGTACTTGTACGGCTATTCGCTGTGTTTCAGCGGCGATTGGCACGGGGTCATCGGCAATTTACACCTCGCATGTCTGCGCGGGGTCAATCTCAGCACAGCGTCTTTGCCGAACGACACAATCCCGGCATTTGTGTTCATTGCGTATCAGATGATGTTCGCCATCATCACACCGGCGCTCATCTCGGGCGCGTTTACCAACCGGGTCACTTTCAAGGCGTACATGCTGTTCCTGACCGGCTGGCTCACCTTCGTCTATTTCCCCTTCGTCCACATGGTTTGGGGTGGAGGCTTTCTGCAAAAATGGGGCGTGGAGGATTTTGCCGGCGGCATCGTGGTGCACAACATCGCGGGCATCGCCGCTTTGGCGTCCGTGCTCTACGTGGGGAAGCGCCACACGGCGGATCGCGGTCCCCACAGCATCCCGCTGGTTGCGCTGGGCACCGGCCTGCTGTGGTTCGGATGGTACGGTTTCAACGCGGGCAGTGAAATGCGCGTCGATTCGGTGACCGCTGTCGCATTTGTCAATACCGACTTGGCAGCCTCGTTCGCGGCTATCGCCTGGTTGTTTGTGGCATGGTTCAACGAAAAGAAACCTAAGTTCCTCGGCTTGCTGACCGGAGCCGTTGCCGGACTGGCGACCGTTACTCCCGCCGCCGGGTATGTTTCTCCCACCACCGCGGTCATCATCGGCTTAGTTTCTGGAGTGGTTTGCTACTACGCCGTTGAATTGAAGAACAAGCTGCAATGGGACGACGCGCTGGATGTTTGGGGAGTCCACGGTGTAGGCGGCTTCCTCGGCATCGTCATGCTGGGAATCTTCGCCAACAAGGAATTTAATCCCAACGGCGCGAACGGACTGCTCTACGGCGATCCCACGTTCCTGCTGAAACAAGTCACGGCGGTGACTTTCTCGTCGGTGTGGGCCTTCGTGTTCACCTACGGGATGTTGCGCATCATCGATGGGTTTACGACGGTGAAAGTCAGCGAGATGAGCGAGGAGATCGGTCTCGATGAATCCATCCACGGAGAGCACGCCTACGAAGAGGGTGCCACGCGCAGCGATCTCCTGAAGTAATGCGCGCTGGCCGTTCCGAGTTGGAACGGCGGGAGCGTGAGTGAATATTCGGGGGCGGAGGTCAATCATGACTCCGCCCTTTCTTCGTGGTGGTGGCCGGGCGCTTAGGCTTTCCCACGCTGAAATCAGGTTTGCTCCTCCACAGCCCGATTCGGTATGCTAGGGAGTACACACCAAGTTCCGCCGATTTCCCCGGTTTTCCAGTCCATTCCGCAGCGGCGCAACCGGCGTGTGCGAACCTGGGGCGGGCCTCGGTTTGCGGCCGCACAATATTTCAAGTGGAGTTCGAATTGATCAGAAGCGACACGGCCAGAGGCAGAACCGCGGTCATCGTCGGAGCCCAATGGGGCGACGAGGGCAAGGGCAAGATCGTCGACGTACTCACCCACACTTTTTCGGTCGTCGCGCGCTACGCCGGCGGACACAACGCCGGACACACGGTCATCGTCAACGGGAAAAAGTTCATTCTGCAGCTCGTGCCCGGCGGCATTCTGCGGCCCGAGTGCACCAGCGTGATCGGCAACGGCGTGGTGATCGATCCGTTGGCGTTTTTGAAGGAAGTCGCATCGTTGCGCGCTGCCGGCGTGAAAGTGGACGGCAACCTTTTTGTCTCAAATCGAGCGCAAGTGATTCTGCCCTACCATCGCATGATGGAGCTGGGGTCGGAAAACGCTCCCGGCCGCGTGAAAATCGGAACCACGTCGCGCGGCATCGGCCCGTCTTACGAAGACAAGATGGGACGCCGCGGATTGCGCGTCGCCGACCTGCTCGATACGCCATTGCTGCGCACGCACATCGAGAACGCATGCCGCGAAAAGAACACGATCGCGCACGCGCTTTTCAACTCCGAACCACTCGACGCCGACAAGATGTTCCGGGAATACGCCGACGCCGCCGAACAGATGGCTCCTTTTGTCCGCGACACGGCGCTCCTGCTGAACCGCGCCTTGGCCGAAGGCAAGTCCATCGTCTTCGAAGGCGCGCAAGGCACCATGCTCGACATCGATCACGGGACTTATCCGTTCGTGACCTCATCGAACTCCACTTCCGGCGGCGCCGCCACCGGGACCGGCGTGCCACCATCGGCGATTGACACGGTCATTGGCATCACCAAGGCCTATTGCACGCGCGTCGGCAGCGGTCCGTTCCCCAGCGAACTGCCCGGCAGCGAAGGCGAAGACCTGCGCAAGCGCGGTAACGAATTTGGCGCTGTTACCGGACGTCCCCGGCGCACGGGCTGGCTCGATTTGCCTCTTCTGCGTTACGCTGGCATGATTAATGGCATTTCCTGGCTGGTGGTTACTAAGTTGGATGTGCTTGACCACCTCACGGAGATTCCGGTGTGCGTGGGGTATAAGGTGGACGGCAAGGAAACGGATGAAGTTCCGGCGCAGGCCTGCGGTTATGAAAAGATAGAATGCATCTACCGCAAGATGCCGGGCTGGGCCAGTCCAACCCAGGCGATTCGGACGGTCGAGGCTCTGCCCAAGGCCGCCCGCGATTACCTGGCCTTTATCGAAGGGGAAACCGGAGCGCGGGTGGGAATGATTTCCACGGGTCCCGATCGCGAGCAGACGATTTTGGCGCCGGAATTCGTAGGTAGGTTGGGGCTGAAGAGCTGTTGAACACTCGGGTTCGTATCGGGGCATGGCTGTAGCGATGCCGGAGTTTTCCTGCTTGTAGAGACGGGGCTTGCCCCCGTCTGCATTGGAAGCGAAAGGAGTCGCGGCAAGCCGCGTCTCTACATAAAAAACAACGGAGCGACGAATGGTAGTGTTGGCTGTAACTTGGATGGCAAAAACCGGACGCGAGTCCGACGTGACCGCGATCTTTGAAAAACTCTCAGCCGAATCGCGCAAGGAGCCGGGCTGCCTAATGTATCAGGTACATAAGCACAAGACCGATCCGCGCCGGTTCTTTATCTACGAACAATACAAGGATGACGCCGCCATCGAGGCGCATCGCACCGCGCCGCATTTTTTGCAGATGGCAAAGAAAGATCTGCCTAAGATCGCCGACCGCATCGAAGGGCATTTGTTCGAGCCGCTGGGATAGGTGGGGGGCGATCAGCCCTCAGCTCTCAGTAAAATCTCAACATACTCGGCAGTTGCTGAAAGCTGACGACTGATAGCTGAGAGCTTACTTTTTGTCCACCATCAACACGCCGCCCGAAGCGTAGCTCTCCTTCGATACTTCCATGAACGCGACCACAATGGCTTCGCGGCGTGCTCCCGCTTCTTCCACCATCGTGTCGGTGATGCGCTGCGCGATCTTGCGCTTCTGATCGGCCGTGCGGCCTGCGAGCATCGTCACTTGAACAAGAGGCATGGAAACACCCATTCTCAGCTTTCAGTAAGGACTCGGTGTATTGAGTAGTTACTGAGAGCTGACGGCTGATAGCTTACTGCGCCAATTCGTAACCGGCGAAGAAAAAGCTTAACTCGAAGCGCGCCGTGTCGTCCGCGTCCGAGCCGTGGATCGCGTTGCGCTCGATGTCCGTGGCCCATTTCTTGCGGATGGTGCCCTCTTCGGCGTTGGCCGGGTTGGTGGAGCCCATCAGCTTGCGCAGATCGGCGATGGCGTTTTCTTTTTCCAAGGCCAGCGCCACGATCGGTCCGCTCGACATGAATTTGGTTAGCGAACTGTAAAACGGCCGGCTGGCGTGGACGGCATAGAAGTGCTCCGCCTGATGCTGCGAGATTTCCAGCATCTTGATGGCCAGAATGTGAAAGCCGTTCTTCTCGAACTGCTCGATGATGTCTCCGATCGCGTTCTTCTTGACCGCGTCGGGCTTAATTATGGTCAGAGTGCGTTGTAGTGTTTTCATAAGTCAGGTCTCAGGTCTTAGATGTCAGGTCTCAGAAAAACCCATCCGCTCCCACCAGGAAAGCTGACGGCTGAGTTCCGATTGCTCTTACACTTTCATTCCCAGCGCGGCCGCGAGCGTTTCGCCGATATCGGCTGGAGATTTCGCAACTTTGAGGCCGGCCTTTTCCATGGCGGCAATCTTTTCCGCCGCCGTGCCCTTGCCGCCGGAGATGATCGCTCCGGCGTGGCCCATGCGGCGTCCGGGAGGCGCTGTCTGTCCGGCGATGAAGCCGACGACCGGCTTCTTCATGTGTGTCTTGATGAATTCCGCGGCAGTCTCCTCCGCGTTGCCGCCGATTTCGCCGATCATGACCACGGCTTCGGTCTGCGGATCGCGATTGAACAGATCGAGCGCGTCGACAAAATTCGTGCCGATAATGGGATCGCCGCCAATGCCAAGCGCCGTCGATTGTCCGATGCCGCGCTGCGTAAGCTGATGCACCGCTTCGTAAGTCAGCGTCCCCGAGCGCGATACGATCCCGACATTGCCTTCTTTGTGGATGTGCCCCGGCATGATGCCGATCTTGCATTTGCCCGGCGAGATGATGCCCGGGCAGTTCGGCCCGATGAGGCGCGAGCGCCGGTTTTGCAGAAACTCCCAGGCGCGCACCATGTCGAGCGTGGGAACGCCCTCGGTGATGCAGACGATGAGTTCGATTTCGGCATCGGCCGCTTCCATGATCGCGTCGGCCGCGAACGGCGGCGGCACAAAAATCACGGTGGCATTCGCGCCCGTTTTGTCGGCCGCTTCCTGCACGCTATTGAAGATCGGCCAGCCTTCGTGCGTCGTTCCGCCCTTGCCGGGCGTTACGCCGCCCACAATCTGCGTGCCGTAAGCCGCGCACGCTTTCGCGTGGAAGGTGCCTTCGCGGCCCGTCAGACCTTGCACAATCAATCGAGTTCTTTTATCAGCTAGGATTGCCATAATTGCTCGCTTTCAAAAAAAGGCTGTTTGCTGTTCGGTGTTCGTCGTTCGCTCTTAGGCTGCGCCCTTCGCCGCGGCGACTACTTTGTCGGCCGCATCCTTCATGGTCTCGGCGATCACAAAGTTCAGCCCCGAATCCATTAGGATTTTCCTGCCTTCCTCAACATTAGTGCCTTCCAGTCTCAGCACCACCGGCAGCTGGATGTTCGTTTTCTTCGCCGCCTCGACCACTCCGGCCGCCAGCATATCCACGCGCAGGATGCCGCCAAAAATATTGATCAGCACGGCGCGCACGCTCTTGTCGCTCAGCAGAATTTCAAACGCATGCGCGACCTGGTCGGCGCTGGCGCTGCCGCCGACATCGAGAAAATTTGCCGGCATGCCGCCCGCGTACTTGATGATATCCATGGTGGCCATCGCCAGACCCGCGCCATTCACCATGCAGCCCACGCTGCCGTCGAGCTTGATGTAGTTGAGGTTGTATTTCGACGCCTCCACTTCCAGCGGATCTTCCTCGGTGATGTCGCGCAGTTCGCGGAGGTCGGCATGACGGAAGAGCGCGTTGTCGTCAAACGTCAACTTGGCGTCGAGCGCGAAGAGCCGGCCGTCGGTGCAACTGATGAATGGATTGATCTCCACCAGCGATGCGTCCGATTCCAGGAACGCGCGATAAAGGCTGGTCAGGAACTGCACGGCGGAGTTGATCTGCGCCGGCTTCAGTCCCAATGCAAACGCAATTTTGCGCGCCTGGAACTGCTCGAGTCCCATGCCCGGATCGACGTATTGCTTTAGGATCGCTTCCGGCCGTTCGGCGGCCACTTGCTCAATGTCCATGCCGCCCGCGGCCGATGCCATGAACACCGGCCTGGCCTCGACGCGATCGACCAGAATGCCGAGATAAAGTTCCTTCTCGATCGGCAACGTCTCTTCGATCAGCAGCCGATGCACGATGCGCCCTTCCGGCCCCGTCTGATGCGTGACCAGCTTCATGCCCAAAATCTTGCCGGCGAGTTCGCCCGCTTCTTCCACCGACTTGGCCAGCTTCACGCCGCCGCCCTTGCCGCGTCCGCCGGCGTGGATCTGCGCTTTCACGACCACTCCCGTCGCGCCCGCGCTGAGAAGATCCCTCGCCGCCGCTTCCGCATCTTCGCGTGTCGTTGCCATGGTGCCGCGCGGCACGGCAACGCCATACTTCTTCAGAATTCCTTTTGCCTGATACTCATGAATTTTCATAATGATTCCTGAACTGTCGTTCGTCGTTGGTCGTTGGTCGTTCGCGATTACGAGTAGCTGCAACCGCCTGTAATGGACTTCCG
This sequence comes from Terriglobales bacterium, assembly GCA_049519955.1. Lineage (GTDB taxonomy): Bacteria > Acidobacteriota > Terriglobia > Terriglobales > Acidobacteriaceae > Acidiflorens. The sequence goes on along the minus strand of JBEKQG010000010.1, from coordinate 10,186 downwards.
AGTGGACTCTGCTTGCGGATTGAAATGCGGTCCAGCAAACTCTCGATTCTATAAGACCGAGGCACAATCGGCAAAGCGCCCGCCAGGCTGGTAGAGCCAAAACAGTCTACGCGGTTGCGCCAATCTTGTATTCTGACAGCGTGCCCGAACTTCCCGAGGTTGAAACCATTGTGCGCGGCCTCGACCGGCGCGTTGCCGGAGACACCGTCGAATCGGTTTGGATCGGTCCGCGGCGGCAACCGCTCAAGTCGCCGGCCACCGTCATCGCCCGGACGCTTGCGGGAACGCGCATTGTGCGCGTGCATCGCGCGGGCAAGCACATCGTGTTCGATCTGCACGCGCCCGATGGCGAGACGGCGCAGTGGATCGTCCATCTTGGCATGACCGGGCGCATGGTGGTTTCGGAACCCGCGGCGGAAATTGCCAAGCACACGCACCTGGTCGCGACGCTCCGATCGGGGCGCGAACTGCGGTTCATCGATCCGCGGATGTTTGGCAAGATCGGCGTTTCTGCGGGTGGCTTCGATCCCGGCGGAACGGAGCCGCTGGACGTGAGCGAGGAGCGGTTCATCGGGCTTTTCCGCGGGCGCAAGACCCCGATCAAGAGCGCGCTTCTGAATCAGAAGTTGCTGCGCGGCGTGGGCAACATTTATGCCGATGAATCTCTGTTTCGGGCCGGCATCCGGCCGCGGCGGCGGGCGGCGGCCATCACGCGGGAGCAATTGGGCAAGCTACATCGGGCGGTGCGGGAAGTGCTGCGCGAGGCGATTGCGCTCGGCGGGTCTTCGATTTCCGATTACGTGGACGCCGATGGAGCGGAAGGATTCTTCCAGTTCCAGCATCGGGTCTATGGCCGCGAGGGCGAGCCGTGCCTGGTGTGCGGGACCGCGATCCGGCGCGTCGTGCTCGCCGGCCGCAGCAGCCACTACTGTTCAAAGTGTCAAATTTAGCTCTAATAGAACGATTTAATATGTTGACGGATTGGCATCCACGCTGTAAAAAAGGATGGGGTGAAATGTCTCCCTACACGGCCCCTCGAACGGATTACCGAGTCATTCATCATGAATAAATTTTCCATCGGAGTCGACCTCGGCGGCACGAACTTGCGCATCGCCGCCGTGGACGAGCAAGGCGCGCTCATCGAAAAAGTCACGCTTGACACCAGGATTGCCCTGGGATGCGAATACGTCATCAACGACATGTGCGAGGCAATCCAGCGCATGTCGGAAAAATACAAGAACTCCGCCCCGCTGCTGGGAATCGGCATCGGCGTGCCCGGCATCATCGACATGCAAACGGGCTTGGTGCGCGAGTCGCCCAACTTGCCAGGCTGGGCCGACTATCCCGCCGGCGCCCTCATTGAGCAGCGGCTCAAGACAGTCGTAATCCTCGAAAACGACGCCAATGTCGCCGCGCTCGGAGAAAAATGGCTGGGCGCGGCCAAGGATTATTCCGACATGGCGATCCTGACCCTCGGCACCGGCGTGGGCGGCGGACTCGTTCTCGGCGGCGCGATCTGGCGAGGCGTGAACGGCATGGGCGGAGAGTTCGGCCACACCACGGTCGAGCCGGATGGGCAACTGTGCGGCTGCGGAAATCGCGGATGCCTGGAGGCGTATGCCTCGGCGACGGCGGTGGTCCGCATGGCGCGGGAAGCGATCGCGAAAAACGGCGCGTCGGCGCTGGCTCGCGCGGCGAATTCCGATCCGGAGTTCAGCGCGAAATCGATCTACCACCTCGCGACCGAGGGCGACGAGGATGCGCGCCGCATTTTCCGTTACGTGGGTCGTTGTTTGGGCATCGTGCTTTCGGCGCTGGTCAATTCCTTGAACCTGCCCATTTACGTGATTGGCGGCGGAGTTTCGAGCGCATGGGACGCTTTTGCGCCCTCGATCTTCGCCGAGTTGCGGCGGCGCTCCCTGGTTTACGCCGCCACTGCGCCGCACGATCCTTCGGCCTCCAAAGAAGGTGCTTCGGCGCATTTGACGCCCGGCCCCGGCCACAAGACCATCATTGCCCGCGCCCTGCTCGGAAGCGATGCCGGATTATTCGGCGCGGCGCGGCTGCCCATGGTTGCAGCAGCAAAGCGATAGAGCTGGTTTCATGAATCGATACTGGGCGGAGCAGGCTTTCAGCCATTTCGCCAAGAACCACTGCGCCAGCCACGAGAGCCCCTGCCGTCAGACGCCGACGCGGAAATTGCTGTTCGCGGCAACCTCTTCGGGTTAGATTACTATCGTGCCAGAAATGCCCCTTGTGCCTTCTCTTTCGCCTTCCGAAAACTTCAATGGACATTCCATGACCGGCAAACTGCTGCGGGTGATGGTGTGTCCGCCGAGTAACGCGGGCTGGGATGACGCGCGAAAGTCGGCGGCATGGCGGCAGCTTGGATTTCAGCACGCCCCAGATTTTGCCGAGGCGCGGAGGCAGCACGAGATTCTGTGTGGGCTGCTCAACGAGGCCGGAGCCGAGGTCGTGCATCTGCCCGCGGCGCCGTCACTTACGCTTGATGCCGTCTATGCCCACGACGCGTCGCTGGCCACCGACCATGGTCTCGTCCTGATGAATCCGGCAAAGCAGAATCGCGTGCCGGAAGCGCAGGCCCACGCAGACTTTTGCGCACAAATCGGCATTCCCGTACTCGGCAAGATCGGCCTGCCGGGAACCTCCGAGTCCGGCGACATCGTCTGGTTTGGTTCGCACACGCTCCTCGTCGGCGACGGTTATCGCACCAACAAAGCGGGCATCGAGCAACTGCGGTCGCTGCTCGCCCCCAAGCATGTTGAGGTGATCTCGGCGCCGCTGCCTTACGGGCCTGGGCCGTCCGCGTGTCTGCACCTGATGTCGCTGATGAGCATGCTTGACGAGCGGACGATCCTCGTCGATCTCCCGTGGCTCGCCGTCGAGACTGTTGAGCTGTTGAAGGAGCGCGGCTTCCGCTTGATTGAAATTGATTACGGCGAGCGCGACACCCTCGCCTGCAATGTGCTCGCGCTCGGCAACAAGCGCCTGATTGCGATTGAAAATAACCTCACAACCATCCAGCGTCTGCGCGACGCCGGCTTTGACGTACGCACGTTTCCCGGCTCGGAGATCTGCATCAACGGCGCGGGCGGGCCGACGTGCCTTACCCGGCCGCTGCTGCGTAAGTAGCTGTACCGGTGGAGAGCCGGGAGGCCCCGCCGGGCTGGACGGGCCAGATGCCCATCGCTCCGCAAAACGGTTCCATTTCCTCCCGCCTTGATAGAATCGAAGAGAGATGCTTTTGCCGTTCGTCCGCGAAATTTTCGCGGACGTAGAACGATTGCCTGCCTTCACGCGCGCCGCCTCCCATCTGCGGGAGAGCGCGGAACGGATTCGTGTCACCGGCCTGTCCCCGGCAGCCAAGGCGCTGATACTTGTTTTGTTGCGACGCGCGGCCGAGCGTCCCTTCGTCTTCGTCGTGGCCGATAACCGCGCCGCCGAAGAGTTGCTGCCCGTGTTCTGCGCCTTCTGCGAACTCACCGGAGCCGCCGATCCAGACTCGGTCGTCAGCCTCCCGGCGCGTGATGTGCTGCCCTTCCAGAGTTTGTCGCCGCATCCCGAGATTCAGGAGGAGCGCGCGACGGCGTTATGGAAAATCGCTACCGGCCGCGCCGCCATCGTAATTTCGCCGGTGACCGCGACCACAATCCTTCTTCGCTCTCCCGAGTACTACGCCGATCTGGCGAAGATCCTGCGCCGCGGCGAAACCTTCGATCTGGAAAAACTGCTCGAGCACCTCAACACGGTCGGCTACAACTCGGCCGACGTTGTGGAAATGCCCGGCCAGTACGCGGCCCGCGGCGGCATTCTCGATGTCTATTCTCCGGAAGCGGACCGCCCGGTGCGCATCGAATTTTTTGGCGATGAAATCGAGTCGATGCGCAAGTTCGACCCGGCCAGCCAGCGGTCGTCCAATCCAGTCGACGAAGTGGTGCTTCTCCCGCTGACGGAGACGCCGGTCACGGAAGAACTGCTCGGCTCCATCAACGCGCGGCTCTCGGGCAAACGTATTGCGGGAGCGCCGGAGGTTGTCGAGCAAGCCGTGCGCGATTCGGGCGCGGGGGTCTTTCCCGGATGGGAGTTCTACGCACCAGTCGCGGGCGCCGACCGCAGCATCTTCGGCCTGCTGCCGGAGGCGCGCGTAATTCTCGATGAGCCCGAAGCGCTCGTGCAGGAGCTCGAAAAAGTCTGGGCCCGCATTGAAGAAGCGCACGAGCGCAGCGGAGTGGGAAACCTGGTCCGTCCCGCCGATCTTTATCTCACGCCCGAGAGCTGGCGCGAAAAGACGGCCGCGCTCCCCGGGGCCGATTTCGAACATTTGGCGCTGGGGCGCGAGGGCGCGACCGAAGCCGCGTTTCTTTCTCAGCCCGCCACGCGCTTCCACGGCGCTGTGCCCGCGATGATCGAAGAGGTCCGCAGGATGGTCGGCGGCGGCACGCAGGTCGTCCTTGCCGTCCCCAACACGGGCGAAGTCGAGCGTCTCGCCGACATGTTCACCGAGTACAACGCCTCCTATCGTCTCGGAAGCCGCACCCGCAGCGGAGAAAGTTATGCCGACGAAACTTCCTATTTTGCCGGCGACGTTCTCACGACCACGTTGCTCAAGGCTTATCTTCCCGACGGCTTTGTTTTGCCGGATGCGCATCTCGTGATGTTTGGCGCGCGCGATCTGTTCGACGAATCGGACCTCGTGGCATCGCGGCCGCAACGCCAGAAATCGAAAGTATCGGCCTTCCTTTCCGACTTCCGCGATCTGCAGGTCGGCGACTACGTTGTCCACGTGGAACACGGCATCGGCCAGTATCAAGGTCTAAAGGAAATCAACCAGAGCGACGGCGCCGCGGAATTCATGGTGCTCGAATATGCCGAAGGCGCGCGGCTCTATGTTCCGCTGACTCGCCTCGATCTGGTGCAGAAATATCGATCGGCGGAGGGGGCAAAGCCTGCCCTGAATCACCTCGGCACGCAGGCCTGGGGCAAGACCAAAGCGCGCGTGCGCAAGGCGATGAAGGACATGACCGACGAGCTGGTCAAGCTCTATGCGCAGCGGCAAGCCGCGCAGGGGCATATCTTCCCAGCCGACACCGAGTGGATGAAGGAGTTCGAAAACGCCTTCGAATACAACGAGACCGAAGATCAGTCCCAGGCCATCGCCGACGTGAAGCGCGACATGGAATCGCAACTCCCCATGGATCGCCTGCTCTGCGGCGACGTCGGCTACGGCAAGACGGAAGTGGCGATGCGCGCCGCTTTCAAGGCCGTCAGCGACAACAAGCAGGTTGCCGTGCTGGCGCCGACCACCGTTCTCGCGTTTCAGCATTACGAAACTTTTAAGCAGCGATTCGCGCCCTTTCCGCTCACGGTTGAAATGATCAGCCGGTTCCGCACGGCCAAGCAGGTCAAGGAAATTTTGCAGCGCGTGGAAGCCGGTAAAGTGGACATCCTGATCGGCACCCATCGCCTGCTCTCCAAGGACGTGAAGTTTGCCGACCTCGGCCTGCTGGTGGTGGATGAGGAGCAGCGTTTCGGCGTCCGCCATAAGGAACGCATCAAGCAAATGCGCATGGAAGTCGATGTGCTCACCATGTCGGCGACGCCCATTCCGCGCACGCTGCACATGTCGCTGGTCGGCCTGCGCGACATGAGCGTCATCGAAACGCCGCCCAAGGACCGCATGGCCATCCAAACCGTGGTCGCGAACTGGGACGAAAAGCTCATTCAGTCGGCGATTGAACAGGAGCTCGATCGCGGCGGCCAGGTTTACCTCGTGCACAATCGCGTCGAGACCATCTGGGAAATTGCCGCCAAGATTCAAACCCTGGCGCCGAATGCCCGCATCGCCGTGGGTCACGGGCAGATGGGCGAAGGTGAGTTGGAAAAAGTGATGCTGAAATTCATGCACCACGAAGCCGACATCCTGGTCTCGACCACCATCATCGAGAACGGCCTCGACATCCCGCTCTGCAACACGATCGTCATCAATCGCGCCGATCGCCTCGGCTTGTCGGAGCTTTATCAGCTTCGCGGGCGCGTGGGCCGCTCGAACCGGCGCGCTTACGCCTACCTGCTTCTGCCCGCCGAAATCGAGTTGACGCCCGTCGCGCGCCGCCGTCTGGCCGCGCTGAAGGAATTTTCCGACCTCGGCGCCGGTTTCAAAATCGCCGCGCTCGATCTCGAACTGCGCGGCGCGGGCAATCTTCTCGGCGGCCAGCAGAGCGGCCACATTGAAGCCGTGGGCTTCGAACTCTATACCCAGATGCTGGAACGGGCCGTGCGCGAAATGAAGGGCGAGGCGGGCGTTGAGGTCACGGAGATTCAGCTCAATCTCGGCCTCAACATCCGCATTCCGTCCGACTACATCAAGGAAGAGAACCAGCGCCTGCGCATGTACAAGCGCGTCGCCGGAGTCGAGACCGAGTCGCAACTGCACGACGTGCGTTCGGAACTGATCGATCGCTACGGCGAAACGCCCAGCGCAGTCCGCAACCTGCTGGCGTACGCCGCGCTCAAACTGCAAGCGATGCGGGTCGGCGCAAATGCGATTGAGCGCAAACGCGAATTTGTGAACATCAAATTCAGCCAGACGGCTTCGATTGATCCCGGCAAGCTGGCGCGCTTCGTGGCCTCGCAACGCGGCTCGAAATTTACTCCCGACGGGACGCTGAAGTTCACCATAAAGATCGACAGCGCCGGAGGAATCCTCGAAACCCTGCGCGACCTGCTGGAAGAGTTGGAAGCCCAGGAAGCTTCGGCACAAACCACGTAGAAACAGACGCACCCATTCACGCCAGCAGTTACAATGGTTCCGCAAGGCGAAGCGCGAACGACTACCGACGAACGACCGACGACCAACACTCAATGACCACCCACGAACGCCGCACCAATACCGACCGCCGCAAGATCCGGAAAGTCCGAAAAGCGATTTTTCCCGCCGCTGGATTGGGCACCCGCTTCCTCCCGGCCACCAAAGCTCAACCGAAAGAGATGCTGCCGCTGGTCGATAAGCCCATCATTCAATATGGCGTGGAAGAGGCCATGGCCGCCGGATGCGACCAGATCATCATCATCACCGGACGCGGCAAGAGCGCCATCGAAGATCATTTCGACGTCAGCTACGAGCTGGAAAGAATGCTCGAGGAAAAAGGCAAGCACGACTTGGTCGAAATCGTGCGCCAGATTTCCGACATGATCTACGTCGCGTACGTCCGTCAGAAAGAGGCGCTTGGCCTGGGCCACGCCGTGCTCACGGCGCGCGAACTTGTCGGCGACGAACCGTTCGCCACTCTGCTCGCCGACGACGTCATCGATGCGCAAGTGCCTGTGCTCAAGCAGTTGATGAACGTGTTCGACGAGAAGCAGTGTTCCGTAATCGCGGCCCAGGTCGTCGACGGGCCGGCGATTTCTTCTTACGGCGTAATCAAGGCGAAACAGGTCGCAGGCTCCGGTGGCAGGCTTTACGAGGTCCTCGACCTGGTGGAAAAACCGGCGCTCGCGGATGCGCCGTCGAATTTGGCCGTGATCGGGCGCTACATTCTGACGCCCGCGGTTTTCGAAACGCTCTCCGACATCAAGCCGGGCGCGGGCGGCGAGTTGCAACTCACCGACGGCCTGCGCGGGCTGCTGCAACGCGAGAAGATGTATGCCTACGTCTACGAGGGCCGCCGCTTCGATACCGGCGACAAACTCGGATTCCTCAAAGCCACGGTTGAGTTCGCGCTCAAGCGCGAAGATCTGGGCGGGGCGTTCCGGGAATATCTGAAAAGCTTGAAGCTGTGAGCGAGATCGGCGGCCGCACGTTTTCCGCTTCGCTCACTTTTCCTTCGCTGCCTTCATCCTCTTTGATTTCTCTTCCACTCCGCGCGCCAGCTTTTCTTTATGAGCTTCCAATTTCTTCGCGATGGCCGCGTCAGCCAAGCCAATAATTTGCGCCGCGAGGATTCCCGCGTTCGTCGCACCCGGCTTGCCGATGGCAACAGTCGCTACCGGAATGCCTGCCGGCATTTGCACGGTGGCGAGCAGCGCATCCATGCCCTGCAGCGACGTGGAAGGAATCGGGACGCCGATGACCGGCAAGGTGGTGTGCGCCGCGATTACGCCCGCCAGATGCGCCGCTCCGCCCGCGCCGGCGATGATCACGCGAATGCCGCGTCCAGCGGCCTTGCGCGCGTAGTCCGCCGTGCGCTCAGGCGAGCGATGCGCTGAAGTCACATCCATCTCATATGCAATGCCAAATTCATCGAGAGCTTTTGCGGCTTCGCGCATGATCTCCAGATCGGAGTCGCTGCCCATTACGATTGAAACAAGTGGCTTGGCCATGATTGCGTTTCCTCCTTTTCTTATGAGGTGAAAACCGGGCCGTCCCCCCGGACTTGACTTATCTCTATGACTTTCCCCAGCGCTGAAGCGCTGGGCTAAGCTGGTTCGCCCCTCCGGGGCTGGATTGCCAGGCCACTAACTCGCAGGACACAGCGCTAGCTCTTCTTCAGCGCCCGCGCCGCAATATCTCTGCGATAGTGCGCGCCCTCAAAACCGATCTTCGCGCAAGCTTCGTATGCTCGCTGCACGGCCGTTTCCAACTCCGCGTCCCGCGCCGTCACTCCGAGCACGCGTCCTCCGGAAGTGTAGAAATCCCCGTCGCGTTTCGAGGTACCGGCATGGAAAACTTTCACGCCTTCCAACTTCGCCGCATCTTCCAGCCCTGTGATTTTCTTCCCCACCTCGTAGGCACCCGGATAACCCCCCGAAGCCATCACCACGCATACCGCCGCATCGTTCGACCACTTGAAATCGCCATCGCTGGTGCGGCCGTCGATCGACGCCTGCATCGCCTCGACCAGGTCGCTCTCAAGCCGCATCAAAATCGGCTGCGTCTCCGGATCGCCGAAGCGGCAGTTGAATTCCAGCACCATCGGCCCGCGCGCCGTCATCATCAGTCCGCAATAGAGAACGCCCTTATACTCCGCGCCTTCGGCCTTCATGCCGGCGACGACGGGACGCGCGATGTGGGCGACGAGCCAGTCGCGCATTTGTTCGTCGACAATCGTCCGTGTCGTGTAAGCGCCCATGCCGCCGGTGTTGGGGCCGGTGTCGCCGTCGCCCACGCGCTTGTGATCTTGCGCGGCGACCAGCGGCGCCACGCGCTCGCCGTCGCTCACCACCAAAAAGGAAAGTTCGTCGCCTTCGAGGAACTCTTCCAGCACCACGCGCGCTCCCGCCGCGCCCAGCATCTTGCCGCTGAGCATTTCGTTCGCGACCGCCGCGGCCTCGTCTTTGGTCTTGGCGATGACCACGCCCTTACCCGCAGCCAGTCCGTCGGCTTTCACCACGATGGGAGTGTGAAAGTGCGGCAGCGCATCGCGCACCTGCTCCGCGGAATCGCAGATCGCATAATGCGCCGTCGGAATGTGGTAGCGTTGCAGAAATTCCTTGGCAAAGCTCTTGCTTGTCTCGAGCTGCGCGGCGGCCCGCGTTGGGCCGAAAGTCCGCCAGCCTCGCCGCGTGAATTCATCCACCAGGCCCAGCATCAGCGGCAATTCCGGCCCCACGATGGTGAGATCGGGCTGAATACGGTTCGCGAGCTCGATCATGGAGTCGAGGCTCTTCACGTCCACCGCCACGCACTCCGCTTCGCCGGCGATGCCGCCGTTGCCCGGCGCGCAGTAGATTTTCGAGGCCTGCGGCGACTGCCGTAGCTTCCAAACCAAGGCGTGCTCGCGCCCGCCGCTGCCGATGACGAGAATTTTCATAAGCGAGAACATTTTAAGGTTAGGGGCGGACGATGATGATGTCAAACTGGCCTGAGGCTTGTGCGAGAGAGTGGGTCCGGAAAATCGTCCGGCGCCCCATTTCGCGTCGGTAAGCCGCGAGCTTCGAGCCGCGAGCTTCGAGCAAGCCCTATGCTCGCCGTTTGCACCCTATTTACCCGCCAAAAGAGAAGCAGCCACTGCCGCACAAACCGCCTTTAACCATGCTTAACGCTCCGCCGTATAATACGGTTCACATGATCACCGTTTCCAAGGAGGACTACCTCAAGGCGATTCTCGAGGCCGAGAGTGAAGGCGAGATGGTCATCTCGGCGACGCTCGCGCACTGGCTCAGGGTCTCGCCCCCGGCCGTTACGATGGCGATGCGCCGGCTCAAGAGAGACGGCTTGGTGCGTGTG
>JBEKQG010000009.1:0-37824 GCA_049519955.1 Terriglobales bacterium | reverse complement strand
GCGGCGGCGGCAGTGGATTACGCAGGCCGAATTTCTGGACCGGCTGGCAGCGGCGAATTTGATTCCGGGGCCGAGCTCGACCGAGGTCGCCATTTTTGTGGGGCAACGGAAACGCGGTTGGCGCGGACTGATTGTGGCGGGCTGCTGCTTCATCATTCCGGCGGCTTTGATTGTGTCGGCAATTGCGTGGGCATACGTACGCTTTGGCGGGCTGCCGAAGGTTGAGGGCATGCTCTGGGCGATCAAGCCGGCGGTGGTTGCGGTTGTGATTCAGGCGCTCTGGAAGCTGGGGCGGACGGGAGTGCGGACGATCCCGCTGGCGGCGATTGCCGCGCTCGCGGCGGCTTTGAATTTGGCGGGCGTTAGTCCGGTGCTGGTGCTGGCGATTGTTGGGCTGGCGCCGGCGGCGGCTCTGGCGATGAAGAAAGGAGTGGCGGGCGCGGGCGTTGGGATTCCGAAAGTTGTTGCCGGGGCCATGGCGGTTGCGGCGGTGGGTGCGGCTTTCCCGGTTGGGCTGATGCGGCTGTTTCTTTCGTTTCTGAAAGTGGGATCGGTGGTGTTCGGCAGCGGATATGTTTTGCTGGCGTTTTTGCAGACGGAGTTTGTGCAACATCTGCACTGGCTGACGGACAAGCAGTTGATGGACGCGGTCGCGGTGGGGCAGTTTACGCCGGGGCCGCTGTTTACGACGGCGACGTTTATCGGGTACATCGTGGCGGGCTGGGCGGGCGCGGCGGTGGCTACGGTGGGAATTTTTCTGCCGGGGTTCGTGCTGGTGGCGGTGAGCGGGCCGTTGATTCCGAAGTTGCGAAAGTCGGCAATGGCGGCGGCAGCGCTCGATGGAGTGGTCGCGGGCTCGCTCGCGTTGATGGCGGTGGTGACGTGGCAGTTGGGAAGGGCGGCGCTTGTGGACTGGACGACGGTGGCCATGTTCGGCGTGAGCTTGATTGCGCTGCTTGGATTTCGAGTGAACTCGGCGTGGGTGGTTGCGGCGGCGGCGGTGGTGGGACTTGTGCTGCGGTAGTTGGGAAAAAGCCTGGTCCACAGAGGGCACAGGGGAACACTGCCGATGCGCAGCGCGGTCCCGACCTGACGGCCTTTCGGCGGCGAGGATGTCCGTCTGCGATCTTTGCGCAACTGGCGTGGGATGTTGTTGGTTGGCAGTTATTCTTCGTCCTTAGTGATGAAGAGGTTAAAATGGATGATTCCGGGCGGCTTCAGGAAAGACTCTGTGCGCGCTGCCGGACATCAATTCATGGAAAGTCGGGACAATCTCGGAGCAGGACGAGCGCAGGAATCACGGGAAGCCATCGCAGCGCCAGTGGGGCGGGCGCGGCCGGCTTCGCCGGTTTACTGGCGGGTCGAGGGGAGTTTGCTGGAGCTGACGACGGTCCGGCCGATCGCGTTTTTTACCTGGAACAGCCAGACGTATATTTCGCGGGCGATACGCAGAATCCTGGTGCTGGTGATGGCGGTGCTGCGTCCGTTTCTATATGCGGCGAACCGCGTGGCCGCGACTCGCATTGTCCACGCCGTGCTGCGCGGGATTACGCGCGACCGGCTCGATCTGCTGGGTGAGGAAGAATTCGAATACAAACTGAAGCCGCTGCTCAAGGAAGAAGGAGTGCGGCAACTGAAGGCGTTGCAGGCGACGGGCGCGGAGGTGGTGCTGGTGAGCCAGGGGCTGGAACATGTGATGCGGCCACTGGCGAGGCATCTGGGGGTCCGGTGGATCATCGCGAACCGGCTCGATTTCCGCGATGGAGTGGCGACGGGACGGCTGCTCGATCCGGTGATCCGGCCGCGGGGATTGTTTGCGTGGATTCGCGAAGCGGGGCCGGACGGGCGGCAGAGTCCGGCGCGCTGGGTGCGGGCTTTGGGGTTGCGCGGGCCCAAGGCGCTGGCCTCGGCGATTGTGCTAGCGGTGCGGGTGGAAGCGCCGCGGGTGCGTCCGATTGTGTATTTCAATGAAACCCGGCACTCGGCGCCGTTTTCGGTGCGCCAGGCGCTGGACGGAAAACGAGTAATGCTGATCGGCGTTACGGGATTTATCGGCAAAGTGTGGTTGGCAAACACGCTGATGGACCTTCCGGAGATTGGGAAACTCTATTTGCTGGTGCGGCGGCAGAAATCGAGTGCGGGGCAGAAGCGATTTGAAAAGACGATCGAAGGCTCGCCGGTTTTCGATCCGTTATTTGAAAAATACGGCGACGGACTGGGCACGCTGCTTGCGGAAAAGATCGAAGTGGTGGAGGGCGATGTTTCGCAGCCCGGCTTGGGGCTGGATGCGAAGACAGCGGCGCGGCTGCGCCAGGACCTCGATCTGATTATCAACAGCTCGGGGTTGACGGATTTCAATCCGGACCTGCGGGACGCGTTGGCGGTGAATGTGGATTCGACGGTCCACCTGATCGAATTCATTCGCGGGTCCGATCACGCGGCGTTGCTGCATCTTTCCACGTGCTATGTGGCTGGGCAGCGGGATGGGCGGGTGAGCGAGCGGGTGCGTCCGAATTACACGCCGACGCACTTGAAGGATTTCGACGCGGAAAAAGAGTGGTACCGGCTGCACGAACTGGCGGAGTCGGCGGAAGCGCGGGCGGAAGGGCCGGAAGTCGCCGAGGAACTGAGGAGGCAGTCGCTGGGGAAAGAGCACGCGGCGAAAGGGCTGAGCGGGCAGGCGCTGGAAAATCAGGTGCGCAAGAACAAGGTACGCTGGTTGAAAAATTATCTTACGGAAGAAGCCACGCGGCGGGCGAATGAGCTGGGCTGGCCGAACACTTACACGTTCACCAAGAGCCTGGCGGAGTCGCTGATCGCGAAATATGGCGCGGGGCTGCCGATTGCGATTGTGCGGCCGTCGATCGTCGAGACTTCGGTCGCAAAGCCATTTCGCGGATGGAATGAGGGGATCAACACTTCGGCGTCGTTGTCGTATCTGCTGGGGACGGCGTTCCGGCAACTGCCGTCGAACGAACGCAAGCGGCTGGACATTATTCCGGTGGACGCGGTGTGCGCGGGAATGACGCTGATCGGGGCGGCGCTGGTAGAGCGGCGGCACGATCCGCTGTATCAACTGGCGACGTCGGTGACGAATCCGTGCGACATGGGGCGGTCGATTGAGCTGACGACGCTCGGACACCGGCGCCACTATCGCGCGCAGGAAGGACTGGAATACTGGCTGCGGTTGCGGATGGATGCGATTCCAGTATCGAAAGAGCGTTATAACCGGATGTCGGCGCCGGCGCAAAAGGCGATTATCAAGTCGATCCAGCGGGTGATGTCGCCGCTGCCGATGAAAAAGCCGCTGGCGAAAACCGAGCGCAACCTGGAGCGCGTGGAGAAATTGGTGGAACTGTTCGAGCCGTTCATTTTGCTCAATGAGCACGATTTTGTCGCGGACAATGTGGAGAAGTTGTCGCAGGCCCTGGCGCCGGAAGAAAGAGAAATTTTCGGATACGGTACGGCGGGGCTGGACTGGTGGGAATACTGGATCGACATTCATATTCCGGCATTGCGGCGGTGGACGTATCCGCTGATTGAAGGGCGGTCGCTGGAGGCAAGGGCGCCGCGTGTGCTGCACATGCCGGCGGCAGCGACAGCGGCAGCAACAGCGCACGGAAGTGGCGATGCGGTGAAGACGGGGACGGACGGAGCAACGTGGCAATATTCCTGACGGGTGGGACGGGGTACATCGGTGCGCATGTTGCCGCGAATTTGCTGGAGCGGCATGACGCGACCTTGAATCTGCTGGTGCGCAGCCGCGATCCGCGCGACGCGGAACTGCGTCTGTGGCAGGCGTTGCAACTGCATCTGCCGTTTCCCAAGTTCTACGAATACTTGCAGGCGAAGATACGGATTTTTCGCGGCGATATCACGTTGCCGCAGTTCGGGCTGGAAGCGGACGATTACGACCGGCTCGTGCACACCACCGATTCGGTGATCCACTGCGCGGCCTCACTGAACCGGAAGTCGGAAAAAAGCTGCTTGAATGTGAACCTGCGCGGGACGCTCGAAGTGGTGCAACTGGCGCGGCAATCGCAGTACTATCACGGGCTGCGGCGGTTTTCGAATGTGAGCACGGTGGCGGTGGCGGGAAAACGCAGCCACGAAGTGGTTGTGGAAGACAGTTCGATTGAGTGGTCGCGGTCGGATTACGATCCGTATGCGCGGACAAAGAAATTCTGCGAGCACATGGTGCGCGAGCTGCTGCCGGACGTGCCGCTGACAATTTTCCGGCCGAGCATTGTGCTGGGAGACAGCCGCTATCCGCAGACGACGCAGTTCGACATGGTGCGGTCGTTCGTGTTTTTGGCGGGATTGCCGGTGCTGCCGTTTCGTCCGCACGACAAGATCGACATTGTGAATGTGGACTTCGTGGCGGATGCGATTTCGACTTTGCACATGAAGGCGGACCCCGAGCACGATACGTATCATCTTTCCTCGGGCAACGGCGCGCAGACGTTCCGGGAATTGACCCGGGCGCTGGCGGCCGAGCAAAACCGGCGCGGGCCGGTGTTTTTGCCAATCCTGGAAAAGCCGTTCGGCTCCATCGTCAACCTGCTGGCGAACCGTAAAGGGCCGGTGGGGCATGGTGCGGCGCTCATGAAGGTCTTCCTGCCGTATTTGACGTGGAACACGGTGTTCGACAACACGCGGGTCACAACGGAAATGGGACGAAAGCCGGCGCCGTTTTCGCAATACAGTTTTCCGCTGCTGCGGTTCAGCCGCGAGCACAAGTTTGAGTACCCGTATCAGCCGTGGCCGGAGAGCGCGAAGGCGGGAGGTTCCGCGGCATGATGGACTTCGTTCTGGAAGCGTGGGTATCGGGCATCATCGAGGGCAAGAAACTCCAGTGGATGATGGGCAAGCGGGAGCCGTGGCAGCCGGGCGAGAAGCTGAAGCTGCTGTTTGCGGGCTATAACGGGACGCGCAACACGGGAGCGGACGTTCGAGTGGAGGAAATGCTGCGGCAGATCCGGCGGATTCTTGGGCCGGAGAACGTCGACCTGAGCATGATGACGTTTAATTTCGACCGGTCGCGCGGATATTTCGAAGGCACGTCGCAGGTGAGGCTGCCGGATATTTTTCCGCCATTTCTGGCGAATGAAGTTCCCAAGCATCATGGCGTGGTGGCGTGCGAAGGTTCGATGTTCAAATCGAAATTCGCGAACGCATTGGCGACGATGATGATTGGGTCGCTGGGCATTGCGGCGGCGGAGAACAAGTTGTCGGTGGGCTACGGCGCGGAGGCAGGACAGATGGATCCGCTGGTCGCGAAAATGTGCGGGCGCTATTGCAAGAGGTCCCTGGTGATCACGCGCAACGACGAGTCGCGGAAAATTCTGCGCGAGCTGGGCGTACCGACGGAATTGGGCACCGACACGGCGTGGACGTTTGAACCGCTGGGCGCGGAGTACGGACAGAAAGCGCTGCGCGATGTGGGATGGGATGGGAAGACGCCGGTGTTGGCGGTGTGTCCGATCAATCCGTTTGAGTGGCCGGTGAAGGCGTCGCTGGCGAAGGCCGCGCTGCACAGCCTGACCGGTGCATACAAAGAAAGCCACTACCGCGGGCCTTACTTTCATAATGCCGGGCCGGAGGCGGACCGCGCCTACGAACATTATTTGAGTTCGATTGCGAATGCAGTGGCCGCGTTCCGTCAGAAGAAAAGTGTTTTCGTGATCATGGCGGCGAGCGAGCGATTGGATGCGCGGCCATGCCGGCGTATCTCGGAGAAGCTGGGCGGAGTGCCGGTGGTGACGTCGGACGATTACAACATGTACGAACTGGTCAGCATTTTGCGGGCGTGCCGAATGATGGTGTCATCGCGCTATCACGGAATTGTGACTTCAATGCCAGGGCTGGTGGCGTCGGCGGGAATCACGATGGATGAGCGCATACGGAACCTGATGAACGAGCGCGGGCATCGGGAGTTGCTGATGAATGTGGACGATCCGGACCTGGAAGCGCGGACTTTGGCGGCGCTTGAAATTCTGGAGAGCGACGGTGAGCGGATCGCCGACGGCATCGCGCGCACGGTGGTGCGGAATTTGAAATTGATGGCGCGCATGGGCGTGTATTTCGAGGAAGAAGTGCAGCGGCGGTATCCGGAGTTTCCCACCCGGCGCGGAGAATGGAGCTGGGAAGACTATTTGCCGCCGATGAGTGACGGGTTGCGGGAGTTGGTGAAAGCGTACGGGTAGAGTTCACAGTGAGAATGCCTTGCTGCTGGGTTGGTCAGTATAAGGTGTAGGGGTCCTTCGACTCCGCAAGAGCTTCACTTCGTGAAGCTCTTGCTGCGCTCAGGATGACAGTTCAGAAAGAATGGCAATTCATAAGCGATGACTTTTCTCGAACAAATTTTTACGAATCTGGAGCGGGGCGGCGATGCCGTGGTGTTGCAGGAATTGCGCGAGGGGCAGGCGGCTACGGTCACGGCGCGGCAGTTGCTTTCGCAGACGCAAATGGCGCGGGCTTATCTGCGGCGGTTGCGGCTGAAGAAGGGCGACCGGTGCGCGCTGCTGGCGCATAACTCGATGCAGTGGGTGGCGATGGATTTGGCCATCATGGCGGAGGGGCTGACGGTGGTGCCGCTGTATGCGCGGCAGGCGCCGGCGGAATTGGCCGCGATGATGAAGGACTGCTGGCCGTCGGTGATCGCCTGCGGCGAGCAGGCGCTGGCCGATGCGATCGTGGAGGCGTGGCCGGAAGCGCCGCCGTGTTTTTGCTTTGACAATGTTTTCACTGGGGGGCGCGGAGCGGCCGAGAACCCTGCGCCGGCGGTTGCGGAACAAGATGTGGTGACGATCGCCTACACCTCGGGCACGTCGGGCGAGGCGAAGGGCGTGATGTTGAATGCAGGCAATGTCGGGCACATGCTGGGCTGCACCGCGGGGCGGCTGGACCAGCTCATGAAAAAGAGTCTGGGACAGGACGCCGTGTTTCATTACCTGCCATTCAGTTTTGCGGGGTCGTGGATCATGATGCTGACCTGCCTGCTGCGCGGCAGCAAGCTGACATTGAACACGGACCTCGGAAAGATCGCGGCGGAAATGCGGGCGACGGCGCCGGATTACTTTCTGAACGTTCCCGCGCTTCTCGAACGAATGCGCCGGGCGGTGGACGAACAACTTTGGAAGACGGGCGGATTCCCGCTCAAGGTGTATACCAAGGCGAAGGGCGCGTGGATGCGGCGGCAGGAGGGGAAATCGCGCGCCGGGGACGGGATTTGGCTGGCGCTGGCGAACCGGCTGGTGTTTCCGACGATCCGAAAGAAGATGATTGGCGGCAAGCTGCGCGCGCTGATTTGCGGCTCGGCGGCGCTGAATTTGGAAACGCAATTGTTCTTTATGATGCTGGGAATTCCGGTGCTCCAGGGATATGGACTGACGGAGACGACCGGGCTTTGCACGCTGGACGATCCGGACGGCGCGGTGGTAGCGGGACGCGTGGGACCGGCGATTCCGGGCGTGGAGATCAAGGTCGCGGAGAATGCGGAGATCGTGGCGCGCGGGCCGAATATTTTTCCGGGATACTGGGGCCGTCCGGAAGAGACGGCGAAAGTGTTGCGGGACGGCTGGTTTCATACCGGCGATCAGGGCGAAGTGGATGCGAACGGAAATTGGAAGATTGTGGGACGCATCAAAAACCTGATTATTCTTGGGTCGGGGCATAACATTGCGCCGGAGCCGATTGAGGATAAAATCCTGCAAGAGCTGCCGGGCGCGACCCAGGTGGTGCTGGTGGGCAATGCGCGCGGATATCTGGCGGCGCTGGTCACGGGCAAGGTGAGCAGCGAGAAAACGCAGGCGGCGCTGGACGCGGTGAATCCGGGGCTGCCGCATTACAAGCAGGTGCGGGCCTTTCATCTGGTGGAGGAAGCGTTCACCATTGAGAGCGGGCTGCTGACGGCGAACGGAAAATTGAAACGCGACTTGATCGCAGAGCGCTTTCGCAAAGAGATCGACGCGATGTATGAGGTCTCGAAGAAGCAGGTGAGGACGAACCAAACGGCGAAGGCGACGATATGAACGATTTCAAAGGGCAGACGCTTTCGTGGCAGATCGTGAATGGGGCGATTGAGCTGGCGTTGCACCGCGATCCCTGCAACGAGATCGGGTCGCTCACGCTGGAGGAATTGGAAAAATTCGCGGCTTCCCTTCCCGAGCTGGCCAACGAAGCTCATGCGCTGATTGTGCATTCGACGTTGAAGGCCGGCTTTTCGGCGGGAGCGGATTTGCGCGAATTGTTCGAGCGTTCGCAAAAGGTGGAAAAAAGTGTGGCCCTGCGCGGGGTGCGGGAGTTTTTGGAGCGCATTCACTCGGTGATGAACAAGCTCGATGCGGCGCCGCTGACCACGATTGCGGCAGTGCACGGCGTGACGTTTGGCGGAGGGTTTGAGCTGGCGCTGGTTTGCGACATTATTATTGCGGACCGCATGGCGCGATTCTGCTTTCCGGAACTGCGGCTGGGACTGATTCCGGGATTTGGCGGGATTCCGCGCCTGAAGCGGGATTTGAGCAATGCGGTGGTGCGCGATTTGCTGCTGACCGGGCGTAGCTTCAATGTGATGAAGGCGCAACAGATTGGGTTGGTGAGCCAGATTGCGGCCGAAGGCGAGGCGCTGCGAGTGGCGCGCGCCACGGCCAGCCAGGCGGGAAAATTCGACCGGCGGACGGCGGCGGCGGCGAAGGAGTTTGTGAAGCCGATTCCGTATGAGGAGTTGAAGCGGGAGATAGATATCTTCTGCGAGTTGTATTCGCGTCCAGCCGTCGAAGAAGGGCTGCGGAGGTTTGTGGAGAACGAGGGGCCGCAGCCGTACTTGCCCTAATTTGTAATTGGCGATTTGTAATTTATGAATTGAAGGACTTCACGTTTATGTCAGCGCCTAATGCCGATCACACGCTCGACGAAATTCTGAAGCTGGCGGCTTTGCATTTTAAGGTGCCGCGGGAAAAGCTCGCGCCCGACGACGATTTTTTCAAGACGCTGGGCATCGACAGTTTGCAGGCGCTCGATTTGCTGACGCGATTGGAGCACCACTTTTCGATCGAGTTGCCGGATTACGAACTGCAGGGCGTGTCGGATTTCCGGACGCTGGCGAACCGGATCCAGGCGCGTTTGTGAGGTTTGTTCACCACGGAGACACGGAGGCACGGAGAAAACCATTTGTTTCATCTGACTCTATTTCTTCCGTTATGACCGCTCCGATGACGGCGCGGCCTGATAAGCTGTTGCTTTTCTCCGTGCCTCCGTGTCCCCGTGGTGAGGAGACAGCCCTGAATGCTTGATCTCCGCCAATATGCGAGTCTGGGTGCAGCGCTCAAGGATGCGCTGGAGCGCTGGCCCAACGAAACCTGTCTGATTGAAGCCGATCGCGACCGCGAAAAGGCGCGGCTTACCTATTCCGACTTCAAGGAAACGGCGCGGCCACTGTGCCGCGCGCTTGAGGACGCGGATTTCAAGGCGGGAGACCGCGCGGCGATCATTATGACGAACCAGTCGAAGTGGCTGATTTCGGCGTATGCGATTTTTTTCTGCGGCGGCGTGCTGGTCCCGCTGGATTACAAATTGACGGCGGCGGAGCATCTGCAACTGCTGGCGCATTCGAAGGCGCGGTTCCTAGTTGTGGAATACCACTTGTGGCGGGCAATCACGCAATCGCCGGAGTTCGCAAAACTCACAGCCGAGGTTGTGCTGGTAACGGAAGCGGCGGCGGGAGCGGACTTGCGCGGCGCTTACCGCTGGGAAGAGTTCCGCAGGAAGGGCGAACCGCGTTTCGTGGCGCGGCAGCGCGAGGACACGGCCTGCATCGTGTATTCGTCGGGCACGGGCGGGCGTCCGAAGGGATGCGTGCTGACGCACGACAGTTATCTTGAGCAGTGTACTTCGCTGACGGCGTGGTATCCATTCTGGCCGGGCGTGCGCTATTTGAGTATTCTGCCCACCAATCACGCCATCGATTTCATGGTGGGGTTCATTGGGCCGTTCGTGTGCGGGGCGTGCGTGGTGCATTTGCGTACGCTGCGTCCGGAATTTGTGCGCGATGCGTTTGTGCGTTATCGCATCACCTATGTGACCCTGGTGCCGATGGTGCTGAAGAACCTGGAACGCGGACTGCGCGCGAAGTTTGACGAGCTGAAGCCCGGCAAGCGGTGGCTGCTCGACCGGTTGATTGGGCTGAATAAAATGCTGACGCGAGCGCGTCCGCGCGTCGGGATCAGCCGGCGTCTGCTGCCGCAAGTGCACAAAGCGTTTGGCGGAGAACTGCGGGCGCTGATTGTGGGCGGAGCGTTTACGGACCCTTCGACGTTGCAGTTTTTTTATGACCTGGGAATTCCGGTGACTTGCGGATACGGGCTGACGGAGGCTTGCACGGCGGTGACGCTGAACGATCTGAAACCGTTTCGGGCCGATACGGTGGGCAAGGCGCTGCCCGGGTCCGAGTTGCGAGTGCTGAATCCGGATGGCGAGGGGATTGGGGAAGTTGCGGTGTGCAGCCGAGCGGTGATGTCGCAGTATCTGGACGATGCGGAGCTAACTGCCCAGACCATCGTCGAAGGCTGGCTGCTGACGGGCGATCTGGGGCGGTTTGAGGGGCACGGGCACTTGCAGCTTTTCGGGCGCAAGAAAAATATGATCGTCACCGCGGGCGGGAAGAACATTTATCCCGAGGATATTGAAGCCGTATTCGACGGTCTGCCGGTGAAGGAATACAGCGTGTTTGCGGCGAATTATTTGTGGCCGCGGAAGACTCTTGGGAACGAGATGCTGGCGCTGGTGGTGCGACTGGAGCAGAACCAGCGGTTCGACGATACGCTGCGCGAAGAGATGATGGCGCGAAACCGGCGGCTGGCCGACTACAAGCGCGTGGGCGGGTATTTGGTGTGGGAGAAAGATTTTCCGCGGACGGCGTCGCTGAAGATCAAGCGTGGAGAATTGGCGGCGGAGATTGGAGCGGGCGCGGCGCGGGAATCGATAGTGGAGATTTAGCTGTCAGCTGTCATCTATCAGCTCTCAGCTATCAGTTTTCAGTCGTCGCCCGGAAGAGCCGCTTAAGGTCTGCGAGCTTCGAGCGGGCGATTAGAACTGATAGCTGAAAGCTGAACCGTGAACGAAACTTTTCTTGCCATTATCAATCCGGCGGCGGGTGGGGGGCGATGCGGCGAGCGTGTGGGCGCGGCATTGGACCGGCTGCGGCGCGCGGGGATTCCGCTGGAGACGGTGGAGACGGGCGCGGCCGGCGACGCCACACGGATTGCGCGCGAGGCCTATGGGCGCGGCTATCGGAAATTTCTGGCGGTGGGCGGGGACGGAACGTCTTATGAGATCGTCAATGGGCTGTTTCCTGAATGCCGGTCCCAAGAGAGCAGGTCTCAGGTCTCAGGTCTCGGGACTCAGGAAACATCGGGTGCGGATGATCGAATTGCTACGCTGGGATTTCTTCCGTTGGGAACGGGCAATTCGTTTTTGCGGGACTTTGTGGATGGAGCCTCTGGCGAGGATGGGTTGGAACACGCAATGCAGGCGTTGGAGGCGCGGCGGTCGCGGGCTTGCGACGTTTTGCGGCTCGACCACAAAGACGGAGCCATCTATTACACAAACGTGCTCAGCGTCGGCTTTGCGGCGGACGTGGCGGCGTTGCGGCACCGGCGGTTTCTGGGGCTGGGGCGGTCCGGGTATCTGCTGTCCATTTTTCTATCGCTGGCGCGGCTCAAGCGGCGGCCGTTTCCGGTGCGAGTGGAAGGGCAGCGAGACTTCGACGCACGACGCTGTTTGTTTCTGACGTTCAACAACAGCAAATTCACGGGCGGCACGATGATGATCGCGCCCGACGCGGCGACCGACGACGGATTGATCGAGTATGTGCGGTGGGGACCGATTGGGCGAGTGGGGCTGATCCGGAATTTAGCGACGCTCTACGATGGCACGCACACGCGGCATCCGCTGGCGGAGCGGCAGGCGGCGAGGCGGGTCGAATTTCAACTCGACGGGCCGGTGGATGTGATGGTGGACGGCGAGGTGCTGACGCTGGAGTGCCGCGCGATTGAAGTGCTGCCCTCGGCGCTGCTGGTGGTGGTGTAGCAATTCCCGTCGAGACGAGGCTTGCCGCGTTTCTCGCTGCGTTCATCTGGCTGAGTCCATTCCGCTGCGTCCAAGGGAGACGGCGCTAGCCCCGTCTCTACTCTCTCTTCCCAACAATCGTGATATAAGAACTGCATGTCGCAAGAGCGCAGGGAACGGCGAAACGAAAGGCTTGGGATCAAGACATCGGAGCGGAATTGGGGGCGCATGGCGCTCTATGCCGTGCTGATCGTGGCCGCGTTCGGGTTGGCGTACTATCTGGGAAATCGCACGCGGCACAAGCACGATGCGTTCGCGCGCTGTTTGACGGAGCGCGGAGTGAAGATGTACGGGGCGTGGTGGTGTCCACATTGCGTGGAGCAGAAGGAAAAGTTCGACGAGTCGTTCGAGTACGCGCCCTACGTGGAGTGCGGCATCAAGGGCGACACGCACGGGGTGTCGCAGGCCTGCAAGGACGCGGACGTCAAGCATTATCCCACCTGGCAGTTCCCGCCAACCGGCGAACGTGTGGAACGCGTTTTCACTCTGGACGAGTTGAGCGAGCGGACGGGGTGCGCGCTCGAGTGACCGGGATTACGAAGCGCGGGCCGACGAAGCGGCTGATGAGCGCGGTTGCGATTCTGGCGGTGTGCGGAATCGCGGTCTCGTCGGTGTCGCTGCAGCATCATTATGCGGCCTCCAGGACGGCGTACTGCGATATCGGGGAAACGTTCAATTGCGACATTGTGAACCGCAGCGAGTATTCGACGGTGCTCGGAATCCCGGTCGCGCTGATTGGGATGCTAGGGTATGCGGCGCTGGCGGGACTGGGAACGGTGTATCGCGAGCGGCGGGAGACACCGGCCATGCTGTTAGGTGGCTCCGGCGCGGGCCTGGCGTTTGCTTTGTACCTGACCTACATTGAAGGGCACGTGCTGGGAGTCTGGTGCATTTTGTGTTTGAGTTCGCTGGCGCTGATTGCGACGGCGACGATGTTGTCAGCGGTAATCTGGTGGAAAAACAGTACCCAGTAGCCAGTACCCAGTGCTCAGTATCCAGGTTCCAGCCGACTGTTCTTTCTGAAGGCGCTGAGAACTGACAGCGATTCCGCTCTGGCGCAGAACGCGGGGGAATGGGACAATAAGCCCATGCAAAGATCTCTCACTACAACCTTTCTATTGGCCGCGGGGATGATGCTGGCGGGAACTGGCTATGCCCAGCAGACTCCAGCAGCAAGCGCTCCGGCGGCAACGACTCCAGCGGCTTCAGCAGCCACAACTCCGAAGGCAGCCGCCACGCCAGCGTTTGCATCGCGAAAAGAGAAGTTCAGCTATGCCCTGGGCATGGACATCGGGACAGGCCTTGGGGCCAACCTGAAAAAGCAGTCGATCGAAGTGGACTGGGACCTGGTGTCTCAGGGAATGCTGGCCATCGCAGCCGGCAAGGAAACGCGTCTGACCCAGCAAGAGCAGCAGGCCGTGCTCGCCGAGGTGCAGAACGAAGTCCGCAAGCAGCAGCAGGAGAAAGCGCAACAGGTCGCAGCGGCGAACAAGACCGAGGGCGAAACATTCCTGGCCGCCAACAAAGCGAAAGAAGGCGTGGTCGCATTGCCCAGCGGCTTGCAGTACAAGATCCTGACCGCCGGCACTGGACCGAAACCCGCGGCGAGCGACACGGTGGTGTGCAACTACCGAGGCACTCTCCTCGATGGCACGGAGTTCGACAGCTCCTCGAAGCACGGGCAAGCGGCGACGTTTGGAGTGGGTCAAGTAATCAAAGGGTGGACGGAAGCGCTGCAACTGATGCCTGTGGGATCGAAATGGCAGCTCTTCATTCCTTCGGACCTTGCCTATGGCGAGCGGGGCGCGGGCGGCGACATTGGGCCCAATGCGACCCTGATCTTCGAGGTTGAGCTGCTATCGATCCAGGATAAGACGAAAGACGAGAAGAGCAAGGACGATAAGGGCGCGGAACCCAGGAACGACAAGCCCGCAGAAAAGAAGTAAGGGAATCTTTGGCCGGTCGAGAGCCGGGCGTCCCCGCCCGGCCGACCCCTTCGACTTGCCCCTCGGCTGCGCTCGGGGCCACGGCGGAAGGACGGGCGAGAGGCCTGTCCCTCCACCGTAGGACTCATCCAGCGGTAACGGTACTACATCCCCATATACATGACGTGGACGTAGGTTCCGAGGCGGACGTTATAGGCGAGGTACCAGCCGATGTGATCGGGGTCCTCGTAGATGACGATTTCATCCGTATCCCAAAGCCAAGCATCACAGAAACCAAAATCGTAGGGAGCCACGGAGAAGTAGAAACCGCCGAACCAGAAGCGGCTGGGGCCACCGCCTACGAGGCGCCAGACATGGCTGCGGCCGAAACCGCCGGTGAAGCGGCCATGCTCCCAGGGATGATCGAGATGGTAATTGGCGTCGTTGCGGCCGGTGTCATGGCCTATCCATTTTCCATTGGAATGGACATGGGGAGCTTCGGGATGTCCTTCCTTGTCGTTGAACTTGCGGTTTGCCGCGGCCGCGTGCGAAGCGCTTGTTTTCGCAGGACCGTGGGCAGGAATGTTTTGATGGCCGCCGCCGACTTCGGGCCGGGCGGCGCCGCCTTCATGGCCGGCATGTTGCGCCAGTGCGAAGAGAGAAAACGCGAAACAAATTACCAGCAATCCAAGCAGTTTTTTCATGGGGTTGTCACCATCCTCCGATAGTTAGTAACACCGCTTCGGCTTCGATGTTGCGGTGGGTCATTCAAGATTCTACGGGAAAAACTTGAACCACAGGGGACACAGGGGAGAACCTACCGATGCGGAGCGCCAGGTTGGGAGCCGGAAACACGCTCTATTCGTAGCGGAGGGCTTCGATGGGGTCGAGGCGGGAGGCGCGGATGGCGGGAACCATGCCGCTGACGAGGCCGACGGCGGTGAGGATGAGGACGGCGACGATGAGGGTGAGGGGATTGATGACGAGGCGGATGTCGCCGGCTTCGGCGTGCTTGGCCATGGCGCTGTAAAGCGTGAGCCTGCCCACGGTGAGCGAAACGACGTAAGCGAGGACGATGCCGAGCAGTCCGCCGATGAAAGTGATGGTGAGGGCCTCGGCCAAAAATTGGAGAAAGATGTGGCGGCGGCGCGCGCCGAGCGCCTTCTCGACGCCGATTTCGCGGGTGCGCTGGGTGACGGAGACGAGCATGATGTTCATCAGGCCGACGCCGCCGATGCCCAGAGTAAGGGTGCCGATGAAGGCGAGCAGCACCTTGAGGCCGAGGGTGATGACCTCGAACTGATGGAGTTGCTCCATGAGATTAAAGACACGCACGGCGCGGCGATCGGCGGAGTTGAACTTGTGCTGCGCGGCCATGACGTAGCGCACGGACTGCTCGATCCGCTGATAGTCGTTGGTCTCGTATTTGAACCAGATGGAGTCGAGGTAGTGGGTGTCCTTGAGATCGCCCATGGTGGTGAAGGGGATGTAGACGACGCGATTGACGTCGCTATCGCCTTGCTCCATCTTGGGACCGAGGACGCCAACGACTTCAAAGCTGATGCCGTCGATGCGCATGTGTTCGCCGAGGGCGTTGCGGCCGGAGAAGAGTTTTTCCTTGGTTTCGGAACCGATGACGGCGACGCGGGCGCGCTGGATCTGGTCCTCGGGGTTGTAGAAACGTCCCTGAGCGAGGGTGAGAGCGTTGATGTCGAAACTGTTAGGGTATTGGCCGGTGACGCTCATGGTGAACGAGCGCGTGTCGTACTGCATGACGGCCTGCTTGTCGCAACTGGGAGTAATGCGGGTGATCTGCGGAATGTCGGTGGCGAGCAGATCGACGTCGTCGAGAGTGAAGCGGGTTTGCACGCCGGCCTTCTGGCCGCCGGCCTGCATGGTGGTGCGGCCGGGAACTACGATCATGAGCTTGGTCCCGAAGTTGGCGAAGATGTTGACGATGGCGCGGCCGAAGCCATCGCCGTAGGCAAGAAGCATGACGACGGTGGCAATGCCCCAAGCCATGCCCAGCATGGTGAGGGCGGTGCGGCGCCGGTTGTGGCGCATGGCGTCGTAGGATTCTTGGAGCAGATCGCGAATCATCTTTTTGATTTGGTAATTTTGTAATTGGGTAATTTTGTAATTTGAAAGTCTGAAGCGGCACGATTTTAGATTACAAAATTACCCGATTGCTAAATTACAAAACCCCCTTACTCCTGCTTACTCCTGCCTCAGGGCCTCGACCGGTTCCAGGCGCGCGGCCTTGCGGGCGGGATAGAGTCCGGCGGCGACGCCCGCCAGCGTGAGGCTGACAATGGCCAAGACCGCGGTTTTTGGAACAAGCCGCGGCGGATCGAAGCCGGTGGGGCCCTTGTAATTGCCGAGGAGCGCCATTAAGCCGGCGGCGAGGGCCATGCCGATAAGGCCGCTGACCAGGGTGAGTAAAATTCCCTCGGCAAAGAAATGCAGCATAATGCTGCGATTGGTGGCGCCCAAGGCCTTGCGCAATCCGATTTCGCGAGTGCGCTCGGTGACGGCGATGAGCATGATGTTGATGACGCCGATGGCGCCTAGCGCGAGCGTGACTAGGCCGACGGTGCCGAGGAATTCGTTCATGGCATCGAAGATGGTGCCCATCATTTGCGCCTGCTTGACGGTGTCCCAGCCTTCGAAGGCGTCTTCATCGCGATAATCGAAGTGATGATTGCGGGCGATGACGCGGCGCGCCTCATTCTCGGCAATCGTATGTTCGTCGGCGACGCGGGGCTGATAGTTGAGGAATGAAATCGCGTCGTAGGACTCCTCGCCGAGGAGCGGAAAATCGCTGCGCATGACCTGAAAAGGAATGTAGGCGCGGGTGTTGGTGGAGTTGTCGTCGCCGCGGCCAATGCGGCTCAGAGTGCCGACGACTTCGAAGCGATGGCCATTGAGCAGAATGAAGGAGCCGACGGCGGGGTGTCCGGGAAAAAGGTTGTGCGTCATCTCATCGCCGAGGACGACCACGTAGCGCTTCTGGACCTCGTCGAGATCGTTGAGCCAGCGTCCCAGTTTCAGCGGGAGGAAGCGGATCCCGTTGTACTGCGGCTCGGCGCCGGTGAGCAGGCCGCTGGCGCTGGCAAATTCGCTGACGGCATGCACATCGCTGGTGTTGATGACGGGAGTGATGGCGCGGATGTGCGGAGATTCCTTGCGGATGTCGAGATAGTCCTGGTAAGTGATCCGGTATTCGCGGGCGGAGTTCATGCTGCCCTGAACGGCGGGAGCGCGGCCGGGGAAAATGAACATGATGTTTTCGCCGATCTCCGAAAGGCCGCGCTGGTTGCCGGTGCGAAAGCCTTCGCCGAGGCCGACCAGGAGCAGCAGGGAGCCGACGCCCCAGGCGATTCCGAACATGGTGAGAAAGGAGCGGAGTTTATGCGCCCAGAGAGTGGCGAAAATCTGCGCGAAGATGTCGATCGCCGTTTGCATGGGTTCGCGACAGCCATCAGCCATCGGCCATCGGTTTTCAGTTCAAAGAACCAGCTTACAGTGCCGGCTGCGCCGCTGCCGCCTTGCTCCGATTCATAGAATAGCAAGTGGACCGGGGGTATACATCCAAATTGCGGCTGGGACGCGCTTGCCGAACAAGAGGCTCCGGCGAGGGCCGTGCTGCGCACGGCTGGACAGCCGATGGCGGCTGTTCCTACGCGATACCTCAGCAGGCTAGCTGGTCGCGGGTGAGTTTCAGGCCGGTCAGATTGCCGAGGATGGTCACGGCGATGTGCTCGGTGCGGAAAAACTCCTCGGCGGTCTGGCGAAGGTCGTCGATGGTGACGGCTTCGATGTGTGCGATGAGTTCGTCGAGCGAGTAGAAGCGGTCGTAATACATGTCCTGGCGGGCTAGGTTCGACATGCGGGCGGTCGAGGATTCGAGCGAGAGCATGAGGCTGCCCTTGAGCTGGTCCTTGGAGCGGCGCAATTCTTCTTCGGGGACGGGCGTGGTTTTCAGGTTGCGGAATTCGGCGACGACGCACTCGACAACCTTGATGGCCGACGCGCGCGAAGTGCCAGCGTAAACGCACATGGATCCGGTGTCGCGATAGGGATTGAGGTCGCTGTAGATGGAATAGGCGAGGCCCTGGCGCTCGCGGATGTTCTGGAACAGGCGCGAGCTCATGCCGCCTCCGAGCAGGGTATTCAAGATGTAGGAAGCGTAGCGGCGTTCGTGGGCCATGGGATGCGAGGGGACGCCGATGCAGATCTGCACTTGCTCGAGCGATTTCTTGTTGCGCAGATTGATGCGCGAAAACGTCTTGGGCTGGGGCGAGTGCAAGCCGTTTTTCGCGGGCTTCACGTCTTCAAAATGTTTGGCGGCGAGATCTACGAAATTCTTGTGGTCGAGGTTGCCGGCGGCGCTAAGAATGAGATTGCCGGGAGCGAAGTGGTGTCCATAGAAACGGGAGACGACGGAGCGCTCGAATTTTTTCACGGTGTCGCGCGTGCCTAGAATTGGCAGGCCCAGAGCGTGATTTTTCCAGAAACTCTGGGTGAAGATTTCGTGGACGAGGTAGTCGGGATTGTCCTGGTCCATTTTTATTTCTTCGAGAATGACGCCGCGCTCTTTCGCGATATCGCCGGCATCGAAGACGGGATGAAGGACGAGATCGGTGAGGACATCCATGGCGAGGGGAATGTGTTCATCGAGGACTTTGATGTTGAAGCAGATGCATTCCTTCGCCGTGAACGCGTCCATATTGCCGCCGATGGAATCGACCTGGCGGGCGATGTCTTCGGCGGAGCGCGTCTCTGTGCCCTTGAACACCATGTGCTCGATGAAGTGGGAGATACCGTTCCATTCGGATTCTTCGTCGCGCGAGCCGGACTTGAGCCAGATGCCGATGGCGACGGAGCGGATGTGGGGCATCTGCTCGGTGATGACGGTGAGGCCGTTCGGCAGCACCTCACGACGAATGTTGCGGGTCTCTTTTACCATTGCGCTTGTACCGTTAGATTTCTTGCCAAGAAGCTCGGATCCAGCTATCAATACGGGGGCGGGTTGCTGGTACTATTCTCCCACAAACCGGGGCTGGGCGACGTGGGCCATGGATCATCTTGTCTTTTGTTTGACTTACGGCGATGATTCGAAGTTATGGTTGCGGTATTGCCCTCAGCATTGCGAGATGGACAGGTCTCCGGTTGGCCGATGCAGCCGTGTTTAGCTGACGAAGTTTGCCCATTCCTGTGACGCAGGCGGCGCCGAGCGTAACCGGCAACCCACCCACGTTCTCACTTTTCGATCAACCGGCTTTCGTTATACTCTGTATGCGCTGCCTGTAAAGGGGCGCGAAGCAGAACGATTTTTCGAGCGATCCCAAATGGCCGAACAGAAACTCCGCGTCCACTTTGGCGACTATCTAAGCAAAGCCGAAGTGGTCATCTATTTCGTCCTGGCCGTGTTGCTTTTTGTGACGGCGCTGGCGACGATTGCAAACGCCGGCAAAATGCTCTGGGAGGGTCTCGGTCACTGGACGATTCCCGCCGAAACACTGCTGGTGCTCGACCAACTGCTGGTGGTGCTGATGCTGGTGGAGATTCTGCATACGGTGCGCATCTCCATCCACTCGCATTTTCTGGTCACCGAACCATTCCTTGTGGTGGGCTTGATTGCCTCGATTCGGCGCGTCCTGGTGATTACGCTGGAAGCGGCCACCCTCACGAAAGGTGGAACGTGGTCAACCGAGGGTGCGAGCATATTTCGAGCCAGCATGGTCGAGCTGGGCTTGTTGGGAATGCTCATCCTCATTTTGGTATTTTCCATTACGCTTTTGCGCCGGTATGCTCCCGCCCCGAAGGACATAGAAAACTAAGGACGCGCTTGGTTGACGTTCTCTGCTGGGAAGTTGAACGGTCGGGTCCCGGCAGATCGATTCCTGTATTTTGCGGATTACACTCAGAGACGGGCGAGGACGCTCGTCGCTCCACCCGGCCAAATGCCCAGCCAGCCAGCTAATTCGCTCTTAGGACTCAACCTGCAGGAACTCACGGATCTTGCGCTGCGGTCGGGGCAGCCCGCCTATAGGGGCCGGCAATTATTCGATGCGGTATATCGGAAGAAGATCGAGCGGTTGGACCAGGTTTCGACGCTGCCGATTGAATATCGCGCTCGTCTTGCGGACAAAGGCTGGGGGATGGGGTTTCCGGGCATTGCGCGCAAGTTTGTTTCAAGCGACGGCACGGTGCGGTATCTGGTGGAACTCTCCGACGGTGAGACGGTGGAGACGGTGTGGATGCCGGAGGGCGATGGCGGCGAGAGCGGCGACGGCAGCGAAGCGGGTGACGAAATCGAGGCGGGCAGCGATGCGGAATGTGTGGTGGCGGGGCTTCGCCCCGCCGGACGGGGTGAAACCCCGTCACCACACGTGAGTCCGCGGCGGGCCACGATTTGCGTGTCGAGCCAGGTGGGGTGCGCGGTGAATTGCAAGTTCTGTTTCACGGCGCTGCTTGGGGTCAAGCGAAATTTGGAGGCGGGAGAAATCGTGGGGCAGATCGCGGCGGTGCTTCGCGACCAGGGAGTCGAGCCGCCGCTGCAGCGCGTCAACATCGTGTTCATGGGCATGGGTGAGCCCTTTTTGAATTATGAAAATTTCATGAAGTCGGTACGACTGCTGGTGGAGGGAGTGGGGATCCCGGAGTCGCGGATGACGGTATCGACGGCGGGGATTGTGCCGAGGATTCGAGAATTCGGGCTGGAGGCGGTGCGCCCGAGGCTGGCGATTTCGCTGAATGCCTCGAACGACGCGTTGCGCAGCCGAGTGATGCCGGTAAACCGGAAGTGGAACCTGGCGGAGCTGATGCAGGCGGCGCGGGAGTTTCCGCTGCGGACGCGGGAGCGGATGACGTTCGAGTATGTGCTGATCGAGGGCGTGAACGACGCTCCGGAGCAGGCGCGCGAGGTGGTGGAGTTGGTGCGCGGGATGCGGGCGAGAATCAATTTGATTGCGTTGAATCCGGGGACGGAGTTGCCGTACCGGACGCCGGCGGAGGAGCGGGTGGCGGCGTTCCGGCAAATATTGGTGGATGCGGGGATCCTGGCCTTTGTCCGGCGGCCCCGTGGGCGCGACATTTTTGCCGCGTGCGGGCAGTTGAAGAGGACGGTGGAAGTGGCTCCCACCGATGAATCCAAATCCACGTTGTCACCCTGAGCAACGCGAAGGACCTGCTCCTTCCGAGCGCGAGAGATAGCAGGCCCTTCGCCTCGCTCAGGATGACAATCCACTTTCTGCGGAAATCAAAACTACGAACCGCCGCTGGCCGCGGCCCGGCTAGGCCTGGCGAGTTGGTCGCGGCTGGCGAGAGTTGACGCGATGCGCAGTTCCATGCGAAAAGCGGACGTCCCGGACGCAGGCTGCAAGAGGCGGCCGCCATGTTCTTCGACAATGCGGCAGCAGGCGCTCAACGAGAGCGTCGAAGGCTTGTTTCCGCCTTCGGAGTGGAACACCGACGAGAACGCGAGCGGGGGCGAGGAAGGATCGGACAGGTCATACGAAGAGAAGTCGACGAGGACGAAGTCGCCTGCCCGGTGGGTGCGCAGGAACAGCGTGGACTGGGATTCGGGATGGGGACGGGCACCGACCTGTCCGGCAAGGTGCAGGCAGACGTGGAGAATCTGGCCGGAATCGGCGAGGACGGGTGGAAGGGAAGGCACGAGCTGGAGGCCTATGGAACTGGCTTCGGCCTCGAGTTGGGGAAGTAGCAGGCGGACGGCGGTTTGGAGCACGGAGTTGATGTCGGTGGCGGCCAGCCGGGCCGGCGCCTGGCCGGCGAAAGTGAGCAGGCTCGCAACCAGCGTGGTGGTGCGGCGGACTTGCTCGCCGATTTGCGCGGCCTGGAGTTGTTCCTCGGGTGGCAAATTCGAAGAGCTGAGCAGATCGGAGTACCCCAGCATGGCGGTGAGCGGGTTGTTGATCTCGTGGGCGGCTCCGCCGACCAACTGGCCGAGCGACGCCAATTTCTCGGATTGAATGAGCTTGTCCTGCACGACCTTGAGGTCGTCGCAAGAGCGGCGGGACCTGGCGAGAAATAGCGAGAGTTCGGCGCGGAGCAAGCGTTGGCGCCAGAAAACCACCAGGCCCATCACCAGCATGGTCAGGAGACTCACGGTAATGCGGAAGGACTTGACCGCAGGCGGAAGCGAGGGTTCGAGTTCGCAGTGCATGGCGGTCGCGATGAGGCTGAACAAAGCGAGCATGCTCAGGCGCGTGGTCCAGACCGCGAGTACAGGCTGAGAAGGCTTGCAGTCGGACAGGTCGAAGCGGCGAGCGAGCAAGGGCACCGCGGCCATCCAGGCGACGGAGAGGATCAGGGGGATGTCGAAGATGCTGCCGCTGTAGTAGAGTTTGCGTCCGATGGCCCAATTGGCGACATAGGAACTGGAGGCGTAGAGAGCGCTGGCGCCGAGCAATTGTCCGTAAAGTTGCCGCCAGCCGCCGTGAGCGGTGTAGGCGAGGATGGCAAGCGCGGCCAAAAGCGCGAGTTTTTCGATGAGGTATGCGAGGTTGAGATTGACGTCGTAAGCCGGTTCATCGATGTGCACGGCTTGCCAGGGAATGACCGAATATACGTAGATAAAGACCCACCAGATGAGCAGCAGGGCAAAGTCGAGCATGCGGATGCGTTCATCGCGCTCGCATTCCCGGAGATGTGGAAGGACGGCGAGGGCGGCAATCATTGGCACCAGATGCAGGAACAGAACGATGTCGCCCAGGAAGGGGTCGGGCACGTCCTGCCGCTTTAGGACTTCAAAGTAATTCCACATTCCCTGGTAAGTGAGCCAGAAGAGCATACCCGCGCTCATGAGCATCCAAAAGAGGCGAACGTGGAAGGTTGGGCAGAGCGAGCGCCGGGTATTGAGCAGGTAGACGGCGGTGGCCACGAGCAGGACAGAGAATTGGATGAGGTCGCTGGCAATGGTGAGGCGAACGCCAGCGGGTATGAAGAGAGACGCGGCCGTCTGGGCGAGAACCAGCACGACCAGCAAAGAAACCCAAAATTTTGTGCGTGTGGCCACGGCAGACCGCTCCAGAGCCCATTCTAGAGAGTGATGCGCGGATGGGGGAGTTACTGAGGTAACCGTTGGGAAAGCGCCCTCACCTGCCTGGTGCGGCGAGGGCGCGCCCCGCTGGAATGCAAGGTCCAAGAAGAGACTTGTGGCAAGCTGCGCTCGCCGGAACAGCCGAGGGCGGCTGTCGCGACGTGGGCGTCGCACGAGCGGAAGAAAGAAGCGAATGGAGTTTCGCTGCGATTGCCTTTAGAATTAGGGCCTTCACGTTAGGACGAACTGCTTAACGGAGAGAGAGTCTCTTGTCCTGGATCATGCCTCGATACCGCGATCTATGGCGCTTCCGGGCGCCGCTGAGCGCGGGCGAAATCCGGCGGACGGAGCGCTGGCTGGCGTCGGCGCGGGTGGCGCTGACTTGCGCGGCGGAGGTCACGCTGTGGATGGAACCGACGCGCGGGTTCGTGTATTCGCGCTGGCTGTACTGGCTGCTGACCGTTTACCTCGTACATGCGGTGGTGGTGATGTTGCTGGTGCGCTTCCGTCCGGAATCGACCATCGCTTTCCGTCTGGTGGTGCACGCAGTGGACATCCTGTGGCCGGTGCTGATTTCCTTGTTCGCAACGGCGCAGAGGGGGCCGTTCTTTCTGTTTTTCGTTTTCGCGATGGCGGCGGCGGCGTATCGCTGGGGGCTATGGGAGACGATCGGCACGGCGTTTGCGGCGGTGGCCTTGCTGTGGGCCGAAGGGGCGGTGGTGCGAGCGGGACTGGAGCCGTCGGCCGACCGGTGGCTGCGCGTGGCGCATCTGCCGCGGCTCGGGATGAGCGTGCGGGAACTGGATCCGCAACAGCTCTTCATGTTTTCGGTGTATCTGATTGTGCTTGGATTTCTCCTGGGCTCCATGTCGGAGAACCAGAAGAAGGCGCGGGCGGAGCGCGCCGTGATCACGCGCGCGCTGGGTGCGACGCGGGTGGATGCGGGCCTGACCGGGACCTTGCAGCAGATCCTCGGGGAGGTAACGAGCATTTACGGCGCGCACCGCGGGCTGAGCGCCTCGCAGGAAGCGCACAGCTACAGGGTGTTTCTGGCCGAGGTGAAGCGTGGCGCGGAAGGCGTGGAAGCGCTGCGCTGGCGCGAGGCGTTGCCGGAAAACGAAAAAGTGTACCTGTTCCAGTCGCCGGCGGACGCGATTTACGCGTCGCGCCACGGGCAGGGTTATCACACGGTGCTGCTCGATCGCGAGGGCAGGCGGCTGCGCGATGCGGGAGCGGAATTCGTGGATGCGCTGGCGCGCGTGGAAAAATTCGACGCGGTGGTTTCGGTGGCGCTGGCGTTCGGGGCGGAGTGGTCGGGCCGGGTATTTTTCTTCGATCCGGAAATGATGGGGGACCCGGAGGAAGAGCTGCGGTTTCTGCAGGAATTCGCGCACCAGGTGGCTCCGGCGATCTACAACGTGTACCTGATGCGGCGGCTGCGGGAACGGGCTGGGGCGCTGGAGCGGGCGCGGTTTGCGCGCGAACTTCACGATGGCGCAATCCAATCGCTGATCGGGGTGGAAATGCAGTTGGACGTGCTGCGGCGCCAGTCGGGAACGCAGGCGCCGGTCGTGAACGCGGAGCTGGGGCGGATCCAGAAACTGCTGCGCGAGGAAGTTCTGAAGTTGCGCGAACTGATGCAGGCGATGAAGTCGTTCGAAGTCGATGCCGACCGGCTTCTGGGCTTCATCTCCGATACCGTGGAGCGCTTCCGGCGGGAGACGGGGATCGCGGCGGAGTTCGCCAGCGAACTGGAGCGGGTGGATTTGGCGCCGCGAGTGTGCCGCGAACTGGCGCGCATTGTGCAGGAAAGCCTGGTGAACGTCCGCAAGCACAGCGGAGCGCGCAACGTGCTGGTGCGGCTGGCGCGGCGGGCGGAGAACCTGCAATTGACAGTCGAGGACGACGGGAAGGGATTTTCTTTTTCCGGAAGGCTGTCGGATGCGGAACTGGCGGCGAGCGGCAAGGGGCCGACGGTGATTCGGGAGCGGGTGCGGTTGCTGGCGGGCGAACTCGCGATAGAATCGACTCCGGGTCACGGCGCGCGGCTGGAGGTGCGGATTCCGCCGGCGAGAAGGATCAATCATGGATAAGACAATGGACAAACGAGGTCATACCATACGCATTGTGATCGCCGACGATCATCCCATTTTTCGCGACGGGCTGCGGCGCCTGCTGGAATCCGAAGGCGACATGAAAGTGGTGGGCGAGGCCTGCGACGGCCACGAGGCGGTGAAACTGGCGGCGGAGATCAAGCCCGACATTCTGCTGCTCGATCTGGCCATGCCGCACCACACCGGCCTCGATGCGCTGCGCGACCTGAATGCCAGCGGCACGGCGGCGGGAGCGACGCGCATCATCCTGCTGACGGCGGCGGTGGAAAAGAAGCAAATGGTGGAAGCGTTGCAGTTGGGAGCGCGCGGCGTGGTGCTGAAAGATTCCGCCACGGAACTGCTGCTCAAGAGCATTCGCGCGGTGATGAGCGGGGAGTACTGGGTGGGGCGGGAGAGCGTCTCGAATCTGGTGCAGTACCTGCGTGGCCTGATGCAGAGCACGAACGAAGAAACGAAGCAGAAGAAATTCGGGCTGACGCCGCGCGAGCTGGAGATTGTTTCGGCCGTGGTCGCTGGCTATGCCAACCGGGAAATCGCCGAGTACTTCAAGATCAGCGAGGACACGGTGAAGCACCACCTCAGCAATATCTTCGACAAACTCGGGGTTTCGACACGCTTGGAATTGGCGCTGTTCGCGGTGAACCAGGGGCTGCCGCTCAAGACGATCGTGTAGTCCAGGCAGGCTGCGGAAGGCCCCCTTCCCAGCCTGATTTCCCGAAGAGACAGGGCTTGCCGCGTCTCTACACGCCTAACTTCCATGGGAAATCTCTGAGCGATGGCACCGTAGTGCCATTCAAGGCACTGGGGTGCTATTGGGCAGAAAGCCGGTTTGGGATATTTTACAATTACACAATGGCGAATTACTGTCCCGCGGAATAAGGAGTGTGGGGCGTATCGTCGGTTCAGGGGGCAGACAGTGATCGAAGCAATCCGTCATCTTTGGGCTGAGGAAAGCGGTCAAGACGTCGCCGAATACGCGGTAATGCTCGCGGTGATCCTGGTCATCGTGATTGGCACGGTCAAACTGATCGGTGGCAGCGCCAATAACGTGTTTTCGGAGGTCGGAAGCAGCTTGTCAACAACCCAATAGCCCACACTAACAGCCCCATCGCTACCTGGCACGGGGTTTCCCCGCGATTTCCCATCCGTTTTTCTCTCGAAGGCGAGATTTCCAAGCCTGAACCGCACGGGCCACACGCTCTTGGCAACCGAAACCCAAGGGCCCTAGCTTGAAACTCTGAAACCTCGCAACCTTGAGACCTCGTCTTTTCTCACTGCCCGGTTGGAGTTGCCGCCGTTTTCTCCGGAACTGGAGCCGTTTTTTCTGGAGCGGCGGCCGTCGCCAGCCGGGTGAGGAACGGGAAGAAAGGTGTAACTTCGAAGGGCATCTTCTCGGCTGCGGTGGCGATGGTCACCGGCTTGGTCTTGACCAGTTCGAGCTGATTGTTCCAGGGATCGACCTTGACCCGCCCGCCGAGAGGAAGCGCCGCGACCTGGTCGGTCTTCTTCGGATCGAATGGCGGCGAACCGGTCATCAACGACGACATCCGGGTGGCATCGCCATTGAGCAGGCTGTCGCCCAAGTGCGCCCGGATCAGGTTCTTCAATTGCGGAGCGCGGGCCTGCACGGCTTTGAGAAACAAGCCGGCGTTGCCGAGTTTGTCCTTGTAGGGCGAGTTGTTGAGCAGCTCGATGGCTTTCTTGTCGGCGGCTTCTTCCTCGCTCTTATCGCGGGCAAAATCCATGCGCTCGAAGGTGCGCTCGTCGGGAAAGAACATGCGGTCGTTGAAGGCGAGCTTGGTGTTGAGGTGATGGCCGAGCACGATGTGCGCCAGTTCGTGGGTGAGAATCATGGCGAGAGACGCTTCGTCGGGCAGCACATCGATCATGCCTCGGCTCACGACGATGGTATGGCCAATGGTGAAGGACTCGAGCGGCGTGGTCAGCAGCACGCGGCACTTGATCTCGGGTTGAATGTCGAGGTTGTTCGTGACCATCACGTTATTGACGACGGTCTGGAGCACTTTGTCGATTTCGCCTTCCGGCGCCAGCAGGCCGATCTGCTGCAAGCGGTCAAGCACGTTGAATTCCGCCTGGCGTTCCCATTGGCGCTGCGCTTCGATGGGCGAGGCGTCCTGGGACTTCTGGCTCTGGTCCTGGATCGCCTGCGGAGCGTCGACGGTGATCTCGGTGAACTCGGAGTTGCGGCGAAGGTCCTTCAAGTTATAGCCCCAGAGGCGCGTCTGCGCCTTGTAATTCAGGGTCTGGCCCAGACGGCTCTTGAGATCGGACTCCTCCGAATAAACCAGCGCCGGCAGCCAGACGCCGGGGCGCAGATTCTGGCGCCAACTGTCGAAGTGCAAGTAGTAACTATTCCTGCGCGATTGCGTATAAGTTCCGTTGAAGCGGACGATGTTGTAGTCCTGGTCCTCGATCCAAATTCGCCCGCGGAAGCGGCCGCCGGGAGCGTCCTTCTTGGGGGCAACGTCGACGACGACGCAGCGCACCTCGCCGAGAAACTCGCGGCGGACAAACGTGAAGTTGTAATTCCTGAGCTGAAAATCCCGATCGAGCACCACCATCTGGGCGAAGCCCAGGGGCAAAAACTTCATGGTATACATGTCGCTCAATTTGGCGAGCATGCGCTTGCCGAGGCCGGCCGTGGTGGGCGTGGTGAAGGTGCGGTCGTCGGTGCCCTCGCTCATATCCAATCGGCCCAGAAAGTACACGTCGCTCACGGGGACGGGAGCATCGAGATCCTTGTCGTGTTTAAGGTTCTGGAGATAAGTTTCCACCAGGGGGTGGAGTTGCTTCATCTGGGCTATGAAGAAATGCTCGCGCTCAATCGCCCGGTCGATCACCTGGTCGAAGCTGCTGGCGGCGGCGGCCGCCTGCTGGGCGGCGGCATCGCGCACGGAGAGCTTGGGTTCGGGCGGAGCCTGGGACAACGCGAACGCGGCGCAGCAGACCACGGAGAGGGCAAGGACTGCGAATCGGATGCGCAACATAATTATTTCTTTCATTCGATCTATGATGCGTGGCCCATCAGCTAGTGGCAAAAGCGGAAGCCCGCTCTTCAACTCTCAAGTCGCCAGATGCTGCCATAGAAAGCTCGGCTCGAGTACTACTTCCCTACTTTTGCCACCGGCTGCTCGACCTACGATGCGAGTTGAAACGTGATGTGCAATACCGCCTCGAAATCGGCGGGGTGCCCGTCTTCTTGGGCGGGCTTGAACTGAATTTTTTCCGCGGCGCGGGCGGCGGATTCGTCCAGCCCATGTCCGAGACCGCGCACCACTTTCACGATGCGAATCTGCCCGGTTGCGGAAAAGACAACATCGAGCAGGACTTCGCCCTCAATCTTAAGCTGCCGCCCCTCCTCAGTGTAAACCGGACGGGGCTTGAATGTGATCTCAGCCGGCAAGGTTTTAACGGCGGGATCGGCGGACTTAGCCTTGGGCTGAGAAGCGGAGACGATGTCGGCGTCCCGGAAGCCGCCCTGGCGAACCGCGCCGCGCGCGCCTGAAGAAACCGGGCCGGAACTGTCGCCGGTGGCGACTCCGCTGCCAAAGCCTGTGCTGGCAACCACACCGCGCGCGCCATGGGATCCGCCGGTGCCATTGCCATAGCTGGGGCCGGAGGGCATATCGAACGATCCCGCCTGCGCGATCGTCACCGGGCGGCCGCGATTCTCCGACGCGGGCGCGCCGTTGGGATCGCCGAACCCGCCGGTTTGCACTCTTTGTGACGCGGCCGCCATGGATGGTGTCGCCGAGCTGCCAGGCAAGAACACATTCGTCCGGATCGGTGGCCTGGGGATCATGGGCTTCACCTCCGGCAAAAGCACTTTGCTGGCAGCAAGCGTTATCTTGGGCGCCTCCTCGGCAACGGGAAGTTTCTTCGCCTGGACCAATTCGGAGGGAACGAGCAGAGCTTCGGGCCGTGGCGCTGCCA
This sequence comes from Terriglobales bacterium, assembly GCA_049519955.1. Classification (GTDB taxonomy): domain Bacteria; phylum Acidobacteriota; class Terriglobia; order Terriglobales; family Acidobacteriaceae; genus Acidiflorens. The sequence continues at coordinate 8,638 of JBEKQG010000009.1, read as the reverse complement.
GTTCGGCGATTCGCGGTTCCGGAAAATTTCTGGCCGGCGCTGGAGTCTGCGGAACCGGACGCGGCAGGCCGACCATGCCAATGAAGTGGTAGTCGCGCACCGGCAACACCAGAACTTCGGGATAAATGACGGCCGTAATCGCGAGAAACGACAGCGCCAGCGACTGCGCGCCATAGCCGAGGACGAACCTCTGCCAACGAGTGCGCGGCTCGGGAAGAAGGCCGAGTGTCAATCGCGAAGCCTGGGAATCCATGTCCAGCACCTCATGCATCCACTTGCTTGGCGCTTGCCAGAAGTGGTCAAACGCACGCCCACCACTTTAGAAACCGCGGGGAGACGAGGATAGGAGACACCTCATTGCTCGAAGTGCACGCCCGAGGTCATTTTCGACGAGAGCCCAATACCCTTAAGATGCGGCTCAGCAGCCGCATTACACGGGGAATGCCCGATTTTACCAGACGGGAAGACCTCACCGGCAAGATTCTCGTATCTGGGGAAGCGGGGATTTTGTGGGGATAAGTAAAATGTTGCCCGATCAACGCGCGACGAACCAGGTAGGAAGGGCCGTAACCCGGAGCCTTCCCTGTTTTGCTGAAGCCGCGGCCCAGTCCGAGGCACATCGGACTACACTTCCCTTGCACCCGCTGTTTGAGATAATCCATCAGATGCTCATGCTCGCGATGCTGAAGAAGTTTCGACGTGCGCGCCACCGGCTGGGGGCTGCGATGCTTCTGCTGGCGGCTTCCACCGCGATTTTTGCCCAGGCACAGATGGCGAACAAATCCGCAGCCGATCACAAAGTCGATCGTGGCGTCGATCATGCCGTCGATCGTTACTATGACCCGCTTCCGCAGGAAACCGGGGCGGCGGGGCTGAAGCTGATGCTGCGGCGGTTGCAGACGACGGCTCGGTTGATGCAGGTCACGGCGCACCCCGATGACGAAGACGGCGGCATGTTGACGCTGGAGGCGCGCGGGAAGGGCGTTTCGACCCTGCTGATGACGTTGACGCGCGGCGAGGGCGGACAGAACAAGCTCGGCAGCAATCTCTTCGACGCGCTGGGCGTGCTGCGTACGCTGGAGCTGCTGGCGTCGGACCGCTATTACGGCGTTGAGCAGCGCTTCTCGCGCGTGGCCGATTTTGGATATTCGAAGACCGCCGAGGAGACCTTTCAGAAGTGGCAAGGGCACGATATCGCGCTGGCCGACATCGTGCGCGTGATTCGCACCTTTCGTCCGGATGTGCTGGTAGCGAGCTGGTCGGGCACGGAGCGCGACGGGCATGGGCATCATCAGGCTTCGGCGATATTGACAAAAGAGGCGTTCCGCGCGGCGGCCGATCCGAAGCGGTTTCCGGAGCAACTTGCCGAGGGACTCGCTCCTTGGCAGGCGAAGAAGTTGTACATCGGCAATGTGTGCGAGCGCGGAGCAAGGACCTGCGACGCGGCGAATTACACGCTGCGGCTGAACACGGGAGTCGTCGATCCGGTGCTGGGAGCGTCGTACATACAGTTTGCCATGCAGGGATTGCGCCATCAGCAGTCGCAGGGCGCGGCCAACTGGACGGTCGAACCGGGGGACCGCTTCACTTATTACAAGCTGGTGGATTCGGTGCTCGAATCGCCGAAAGATAAAGACGGGCACGAGCAGGATTTCTTTGACGGGATTGATACGACGCTGTTGGGGTTGGCGTCGCGGCTGGGTGAGGAAGAGAAGAAGGTGCCTTGGCTGCGTGGGGAACTGCAAACTCTCGAAACAAAAATCGGCGACGCCGCTGCTGCGGAGCAGAATGGCCCGTTATCAGCCATTGATCCGCTGGTCGCTGCGCGCGAAATGGTCCCAGAAATCGAAAAGAAAGTCTATGCGTCTCAGCTATCGCACACGGCCAAGGACTCGCTTTTAGCTTCGCTTGGAAGCCTGGGTTCGTTCGATGCCGCAATTGCGATCGCGCTGGGGGTAAAGTTAGATGTAGCTACGGATGAGGTTGGTCCCGATCAGGACCATGTCTTTGTTGCCGTCCCCGGGCAGACATTCCACATAACAGCAACGGTCACTTCTGAAAACCGTTGGGCGGAGCGCACAAACATCGAGCTTACCGCTTTTCCCAATGGCTGGAAATTGACTCGCATTCCGGACGGCCATGGGATTGTTGGCGGCATCGAGCGGTTTGAGGCTACTGTGCCAAATGACGTCCAATACACTCGCCCCTATTGGCATCGCTCCGATCCTGAGACAGAGGCCGTCAATGCAATTGATGACTCTAGTCCTGCCAGGCTAACGTTGCCCTTCTCGATCGAGCCCGTCCTCTGGGCTCAGGCCCATCTTATCCGCGGAAGAGACGCAGTGGGCCTAGGGGCGAACTGCATGGTGCAGTACGAGGATGCGAATGGGGACATTGCAGAGCGGCCGCTTGCGGTCGTCCCACGATTTTCGGTTGCGCTCGAACCGGGCGAACAGGTTGTTCCTATCAATGGCGGGAGGGAGCTGACTGTGAGAGTTGGCGTAAGTTCCAGTGCGGCGGGAGGGCCGGACGGAACGCTTCGGCTGGAGCTTCCGGCGGGATGGAAGTCCGAGCCGCGCGAGTTGGCGGTGCACTTGCCGAAAAGTGGCGACAAGAAAGATTATGAGTTCAAGCTTCTTCCCGCCAGTTTGAAAGAGGGACGGACCGAAGTTCGAGCCATTCTTGAAGCGGGCGCCAAAAGATATGCTGAAGGTTACACGTTGATCACACGACAAGACCTGGGAGCAGCGTACTACTATCAGCCCGCCGCGCAGCGCGTCAGCATAGTGGATGTGAAGGTCCCAAAAGACCTGAAGGTCGGTTACATCATGGGCGCGGGAGACGAGATACCGACCGTGCTGCGGCAGATTGGAATGGATGTAACTCTAATTCCGCCGGAGAAACTAGGTTCGGAAGACTTCAACCGCTATCAAACCATCGTGCTCGGGATTCGCGCTTACGACACGCAGAAAGATGTGATTGCCAATAACAAGCGTCTGCTCGATTTTGTCGAGGCGGGCGGACGGCTGGTGGTGCAATACAACACCCTCAACGCCACTGGGGGCGATTTCAATGCGGGCAAGTTCACGCCCTATCCGGCAACACTGGGCCGGGCGCGGGTTTCGGTGGAGGAGGCTCCGGTTGCGATTCTCGATCCGGAGGACCCGATCTTTCATTCTCCTAATGAAATTACTCAGAGAGATTTTGAAGGCTGGGTGCAGGAGCGCGGCCTGTACTTCATGTCGCAGTGGGACTCGAACTTTACTCCGCTCCTTGAATCGCACGATCCCGGCGAAGGCGAGCAGAAAGGCGGTCTGCTCGTGGCGCATTACGGAAAAGGTATGTATATCTACACGGGATATGCGTTCTTCCGGCAGTTACCGGCAGGCGTGCCGGGGGCGGTGCGGTTATTTGTGAATCTGGTCGCTGGTCGTTAGTCGATGGTCGATGGTCGTTGGTCGTTAGTCGCTCGCTATTCGTCGTTTGTTTACGGGACACGGGTTGCACGCTGCGAAAAGCAGGTCCTTCCCCTTCGGCTGCGCTCAGGGTCAGGATGACAAGTCTAATTTAGGAGTTCCAACGACTAACGACCATCGACCAACGACTTACTCATGACAATTTCACGCGAAGGCGAAACTGACTCCGGAACGCCGCTTGTCCGCGGCATTGGGCTGGGCTCCGCCACGGCGCTGAACATGATCGACATGATCGGCGTGGGGCCGTTTATTACCATCCCGCTGATCGTCACCGCGATGGGCGGACCGCAGGCGATGCTGGGATGGGTGCTGGGCGCGGTGCTGGCAGTTTGCGACGGCCTGGTGTGGGCGGAACTGGGTGCGGCGATGCCTGGATCGGGCGGGTCGTATCGCTATTTGAAAGAGATATACGGGCCGCAGAAGTTAGGGCGCGCGGTTTCGTTTCTCTTCATCTGGCAACTTTCATTCAGCGCTCCGCTTTCAATTGCCACGGGAGCCGTTGGGCTCTCGCAGTACGCATCTTACTTTTGGCCCGGACTGGAGCGGGTTTGGGCGATGCGCACGTTGAGCCTGAATCTGCCGCTGTTGGGCCCACTGCAACTGACGTGGGTGGCGATGCCCGCGACTCTGCTGGCGATTGGAGTCTGCCTATTCACGGCGTTTCTGCTGTACCGGCGGATTACGGCTATTTCATGGCTTACAAAACTCCTTTGGCTCGGCGTGATGGGAACGATTGGCTGGATCATCTTCGCCGGACTTACTCATTTCAATGCGCGGCAGGCATTTGATTTTCCTCCAGGCGCGTTTTCGCTTTCGCGCGGCTTTTTTCACGGGCTGGGCGGAGTTATGCTGATCGCCGCCTACGATTACTGGGGTTATTACAACGTTTGCTTCCTTGGAGGCGAGGTCAAGAATCCGGGTAAGAATATTCCGCGGGCGTTGTTGCTATCCATTCTGGCGGTGGCGTGTCTCTATGTGGTGATGAACGTCAGTATTCTCGGCGTGGTGCCGTGGCGGGAACTGACGCAGCCGGGCGCGTCGAGCGGCAAGCTCTACGTGGTTTCGACATTCATGCAGAGAATCTATGGGCATGGCGCGGGCGGAGTGGTGTCGGCTCTGGTGATGTGGACGGCGTTCGCATCGGTGTTCTCGCTGATGCTGGGCTATTCGCGCGTGCCCTACGCGGCGGCGGTGGACGGGAATTATTTCCGCGCGTTTGCGCGGGTGCATCCGGTGCATCGGTTTCCTTATGTTTCGTTATTGGCGCTGGCGGGCGTGGCGGCGCTGTTCTGTTTTCTGCGGCTGGCGGATTTGATTGCGGCGCTGGTGGTGATTCGGATCGTCCTGCAATTCCTGGTGCAGAGCGTAGGCGTAATTGTGCTGCGCATCCGGCGTCCGGAGATGGCGCGTCCGTTTCGCATGTGGCTGTATCCGGTACCCGCGCTGGTGGCGTCGGTGAGCTTCGTTTTTATTCTGTTTTCGCGCACGGGCTTTCTGCGGGAGATCCGATACGCGGCGGTGATTCTGGTGGTGGGGATTGCAGTTTATTGTGTGCGGGCGTGGCGGCGGCGGGAGTGGCCGTTTGGCAATCGGTCGTTGGTCGTTAGTCGTTAGTCGTTCGCGAATCGCTGTTCGCAGAGAAGGAGTTCCTCCCGGGTGGGCCACTCGGGCACATTCCCCAACAGGTCCACAGAACCGAGTTCGTGGGAGGGTTCCCGCATCAGCCGGCGGCAGGTTTAGAATTAGGCAACGCACGCGACCACAAGCAACCCTCAACTCATGCACGTAGGAAATAAGGAAAAAGGAGAATCTCAATGCCACACGTGACTGTCGGTAAAGAAAACTTCAGCGACATCGAACTGTACTACGAAGATCATGGCTCGGGTGACCCCGTCGTCCTTATCCACGGATATCCACTGAGCGGGGCTTCCTGGGAGAAGCAGCTCCCGGTGCTTCTGGCTGCGGGTCACCGCGTCATCACCTATGACCGCAGAGGATTCGGCAAGTCCAGCCAGCCAACGACGGGCTACAACTACGACACCTTCGCCCAAGACCTGCACAAGCTCGTGACGCATCTCAAGCTGCGTGACTTTGCGCTCGTCGGCTTTTCGATGGGCGGGGGCGAAATCGCCCGCTACCTGGGGAAGTACGGATCGAAGGGCGTGAGCAAGGCGGCATTCATCTCAAGCGTTCCGCCGTTCCTGCTGAAGACGCCGGACAACCCGGAGGGCGTGGACGGCACTGTCTTCGAAGGCATCAAGAAAGCCGTCGTCGCAGACCGGTACGCGTTCTTCACCGAGTTTTTCAAGAATTTCTACAACACAGATCTTTTCTTGGGTAAACGCGTCAGCGAGCAGGCCATCCAAGCGAGCTGGACCACTGCAGCCGGCGCCTCTGCCACGGCGAGTCTGGCTTGTGTGCCCACTTGGTACGAGGATTTTCGCGACGACCTCAAGCGCATCGAAGTGCCCACGCTGGTCATTCACGGCGATGCAGACCGAATTCTGCCGATTGCCGCGTCGGGACTCCGGACTGCCAAGCTGATCAAGGGAGCCCGCTTGTTGGTGGTGAAGGATGGACCGCACTGCGTAACTTGGACACATGCGGACGAAGTGAACTCTGGGCTGGTGAACTTCCTGGGTAAAGGGGTTGCGAAGCATGCAACGCCATCGCCCGGGAAAGCAGTTGTGTAAACGGGCCTTCTTCAAGTTACTTAACCGGAGGGTGCCGTCTCGGAACGGCACCCAACCTTTTTATTCTGCCTTCGCGCAGAGCATTTCTGCGGGAGATACGATACGCCGCAGTGATACTGGTTGTGGGGATTGCAGTTTATTGTGTGCGGGCATGGCGGCGGCGGGGAGTGGCCGTTTGCGGGTCGGTCGTTGGTCGTTAGTCGTTGGTCGTTAGTCGTTAGTCGTTGGCGATTCGTCGTTCTCTGATTTCGGGGAAGGCAAAGGCCATAGCGCCCCCCCTCCCCCCCTATTTTGTCAAAATATTCATTGCAAAGGAGTTAACGTATAATATTCAAAAATAAGGAGTTAGCTATCGGCCCTCTATTAAAATCATGGTGTTAGCGGGGTGGTCTCCGCAAAATATTCAAGAATAAGGACTTAGATGTAACATACTCAGCAATAATGACTTAGGGGCGTGATCGGGCCATCGGGTGATCGGGGGATCTAAGTGCAAATGCTCGTCTCACGGGTGGGGGCGGGCGGCATCTTCTTATTACTCTCTTATCTTTTCTTACTCTATAGTTCTATTTTATCAAGTTGGAGGGGGGTACACCGACAACTTTTGAAGATTTATTTTCGTAGCCAAGTCAATGACTTACGCGGAAAATCGTCGAAACGGGCGCTTGACAAGAATTGCCGAGATCGAGAGGCAGGTCTCGAAGCTTTGCTGGTGGGGTCGCCCGGCTTGGCCGACGCCAATGTGATCGACGCGATTGAGTGATTTTGAGCGTTATCGCGATTTAGCGTCAACCATGCCTGGCCCGTGTGCGATCTTATGCACATTGGCGAAGCGTGCCTCGCGTCCATTTTTCTTCGTCGGCCCCAGTCGAACAGCAGTATAATCAGCCGAAAATTCTCTCGCCTCCCCGAAGAGCAATCTCTGCCTGTTGAGACGCATCACCCCCTGAGGCGAAAGATCAATTCCCCTACAGTTTGCGTTTGGCTGTCCAACACTCACAAGTGGGGTTCATTACGCACCAGAGAAAATTTCGTTCGGAGGAGGCGTGTTATGCAGATTTACAGCAGACGTTTTATGCAAGTTGGGGTTTTAATCTTCGTGACAATCGCGCTCGCGCTGTCCGCGCAGGCTGCGACCGCCAATGCCAGCCTGAATGGAAGCTATTCGTTCCAGGGAACCAGTAAATATCACATTTATTACTGGAGCGCAACCATCACCTGCCCCGGCGGCCAGACGGCAACTGCTGGCGGCTCCATAATGATCGACGAGTTGTACACAGGGTTGATAACCTTTGACGGTAAGGGCCACTTCAAAGGCGCTTACTTGACGTGGGGAATTTTCGACCAAGCTAAATCAAACGCTACCGTCATACCCAGTTGCACTGGCATAAGCTTCAACGGCTATGCTGTGTTCGATGCAGCCACGACCACGTCGTTTGGGGGAACCTACAAAATCAACACATCTTTAGTCGGGACTATGACGGTTACAACTGGCGAAACCGAGTTGACGCAATTCGGCCTCCTACTGGCGGGAAAAAGTGGGACTATTTACGGCACCGCGTTTATGTATGCGATGGACCCAAAAACGCCCAACAAACCGGTTTTTGATGGGATGGCAGTTCGGCAATAGGGGAAGTTGAAGACGGCGACCTCGTTGTAGTCGCTCTATTGTACTGAGCGCCTCACAGTGCTACCAGCCTGTCAACCGAGCTTCGGTTGGCCTTAGTTGATGTCATCAGGCGATAGCGCTCAAAACTCCCGGCCAAGGTCTGTCCGACAATTGCGACCCCATCCGACAGCATGGTATGCAAGGTCAGGTCTTGGCTCTAATAGATAAGGATTAAGGACGCTCTGATTAAGTATCAGCAAAAAGCATAAACCACAGGGTACACGGGGGAGCACGGAGGAACCCAGGGACCTAATCAGAACTTCCTTAAAGCGCAGACGGCGCTGCTGCCGAGCTGCGCTCGGCTTGGACGGGCGAGGGCGCCCGTCCCCACACGTACACGGGCAGGCTCGCGAGGGCACCCGTCTAGGCACTCCCGTCCCCTCACTTATGAGAACGTCGGGGGCGGCTTGCGAGGCTGTTACGAAACGGGGTCGTCCCTCCGGGACTTCAAACATTTGTTCCACTTTTCCCAGCGCTAAAGCGCTGGGCTAAGCTCGGTCGCCCCTCCGGGGCTGGATTCTCCTATGTTTCATTCCACCGGGTTGCTCGAAAATGAGTTCTCACGCACACACTAAAGCGCTGGGCTAAGCTGGTTCGCCCCTCCGGGGCTAAATGTTTTGGGTCGTCTATTCCGACTCGATCTCCGCCGTCCCTCACGGCCTGTTGCATAATGGGTCAGCATCCAACATCCCCACTCTAAATTTCGCAAAGAACGCGAAATTTAGAATTGATTGGATAAGAGGGAAGGCTCGATAGAATCCCGGTAGTCTTGAGGTTGAGGACCGAAAGACGCTGGGAAGGTA
>JBEKQG010000008.1:0-38568 GCA_049519955.1 Terriglobales bacterium | reverse complement strand
AGGTTTCGTGGATCGACTCCAGAACCGTACAGAAGACGCACGCAAGCACTATGAGGAAGCTTTAAATGTTTACCGGCAGCTTGCGCAGCAGAACCCGGACGCGTACCTACCCTTATTGGCGGCGGCCCTGGGCAACTTGGGAGCCATGGAGCGACTCCAGAACCGAATGGACGAGGCCAGCCAGCACGACGCGGAGGCCTTGACGATCCGCCGCCAACTGGCGCAGCAGAATCCCGCCAAGTACCTCCCGAGCATGGCCATGACGTTGAACGACCTTGGGCTGGTGGAAAGACTCCAGAACCGCCTGGACGACGCCCGCCAGCACGATGAAGAATCCCTGAAGATTGATCGTCAACTGGCGCAGCAGGACCCGGGCGAGTACGGATCATATGTGGCAGGGACGTTGATTAACTTGGGGAATCTGGACGTACTCCAGAACCGAACGGATGAAGCCCGGCAGCACTATGAGGAGGCTTTGAAGATTCAGTCTCAACTGAGGCAGCAGAATCCGGCTAAGTACGTGTCGGACATGGTCACGACGTTGAACAACCTGGGGAATCTGGATCTGCTCCAAAAGCGGAAGGACGAAGCACAACAGCATTTCGAGCAGGCGTCCGAGTTGCGCCGTCAACTGGCGCAGCGGAATCCGGACAAGTAACTTACCGAATTTGGCAGGTACGCTGACCAGCCTCGGTAGTTTAGAAGAAATAGGGAAAAAGTACCCTAGTATTGCTGTTCTACATCACGCGGAAGATCGGAGCGATAACTTCCGCAACCAGGCAATAGCGCTCAAAACCCCTGCCAAGAGTCCGCCCGACTGTAGGGACCCTGTCCGACAGCACGGCGTGAAAGGTAAAGTCCTGGCTCTTACAGGTGATTTGTGCGTCATTTAGACGCGGGACCCGGCAGCGCCCAGTCTTCCAGATCGCCGGTTGCGCGCAGCAGGGTCATGCGGACTCGCTGATACTCAAAATCGGCGTCCTGGAAGAGCAGGTATTTTTCGGCGGCCTGGGCCCGCGCATCGGCCAATTCATGCAAGGTCCCGGTCTTGGCGTCGATGCGGGTTTGGGCCGCTTCCAGGCCCGACTGCGCCAGTTGATACTCCAACTGCGCCACCTCGCGGGCGGCTTCGAGTTGTGCGGCGGCGCGTTGCAGTTTCAGCGTTTCCTCCGCCACACGATCGCGAGCCGCTTCGGCCTGCTTCTTCGCCTTGAGGGCTTCGGCCTGGGCCGCGTCGGTACGGGCGCGCTGGCTGGCATTGAATAGCGGGATCTTAAAACCAACGCCAATGGTGAGGTTGTTTCGTTGAAACGTGCCCGGCGGGAAGTACTCTGTGTAGTTATTGAAGGTAGAGAAGAGCGCATACTGAGCGGAAAAATCAATGGACGGCAATAAGGAGCGATGCTCGCCCGAAGCCCGCATGGCTTCCGCCAGCGAACGCTGTTCGGCAAACTTGATGGCGGGGCTGGAGGCAATCGCTTTTTCCGGAAGACCTTCGTCGGACGCGACCGGCGGCAACGCGGGAATGGTTTCGGGCGCGATTTCAATGGAGGAAACCGGCAAACCGGTCAGCGTCGAGAGATGCCTTCGCAGCACGTCGGCAGAACCACTGGCCTCGGCCCGGTGAAGACGCATGCGCGCGGCGGCGAGCCTGGCTTTGTTCATATCCACGGCGCTGTCCACGCCTGCCTGCAAGCGCTCGGCCACGGCTTGTTCCATCTGTTGCGCCTGGGCCTCGTCCTGCTGCAAGCGCGCGAGCCGCGCCTCCCACTTGGCCAATTCCGCATAGGTCAGGACAACATCCTGGATGACGGCATTGCGCTGGTCTTTGTCTTGAAACTGGGAAGCCTGCCACTCCGCCTTAGCAGCGCCCAGGAACTGCCGCTGCGCTGGGTTGAAGACCGTGCTCTGGGCCACAACATTCGCCAGTGCCGGCGCCGACCCTTCGATGCTGAGGGGGTATCCGTACGTGTAGCCCAGGCCCGAACCGACGACGAGCTGCGGGATGTAGTTGTTGCGGAGTTCGCGGTAGGAGGCAAAAGTCCTCTGCACGTCGGCATTCGCAATCGCGGAACTCGTGCCGTGCGCGAGCGCCAGCCGGATGGCGCGCTCCAGAGGCAGGGGTTCAGCGTGGCCGCGCGTTGCGACCAGCAGTACGGCCAAAGCCAGGGTGAGCGGATTCAAGAAGCGCAACCACTGCGGCAGTCGAAGTTTCATCTCGTCACCTTCATCTAGTCACTTCTGCATCGTCACGCACAAATTGTAGTTCGGCGGACGCGCACGGCGCTGTGGCTTTGGAACATTACTTGGGGATACCACGCGGCGTGGGGAAATTTTCGCCATGCTCAGTGAGTGACCCGGTTGAGGGCTTGCTGGGCCATGCCGAACTCCTTGGCCAATGACAGGGAAGCTCGATATTCGCGTGCCGCGCCTGCTCGATCGCCCTGTTTTTCCAGCAGCAGGCCCATCAAATAGTGGGCCCGGAACGCGGGAGCTGCCTCCACCGGACCGGCTGCGAGATAGCGGTGGAGCAAATCCGAGGCGAAGGGATAGCTGCGGCCGGCCCGGTACAGGAGCTGGGCCGCTTCCATCAGCACATCGAGCTTAGGCATCGGCGCATGGCTGAGCTTGACGAGGGCTTGCTCCATTTCGTCGAGGCGCTTCTGGCGGCGGAGAAAGAAAGCCAGGTTGAGCCACGCTTCGGCGTCACCCTTGCCGACCTCGATGGACTGGCGATACTCCCGCTCGGCGGTGACGGCGTCTTTTTTCTTTTCCGCGAGGCGGGCGTACACCCAGTGTTCACGGGCAGGATCCAGCGCTGCGAGGGACTGCGCCTGCTGGCGCGCTTTTTGCTCGCCGCCGCCCATGATGCCGGGCGCTTCAATATAAAACTCCGTCAGATTGACCCGGGCATCGGCGTTTTTGGGATCCAGTTGGACCGCGCGCTCGAATTCGTCGCGGACTTTCCCGGCCAGGCCGGCAGCCGCCAGGAACCCCGCCCGATCCGCCTTTTCGCCATAAACGCGTCCCAGCCAAAGATGAAAGCGGCCGTTGTCCGGATCGAGCGCGACGGCTTTTTTGCAGGAGGATTCGGCCCGATTCCACTCTTCCAACTCGTAGTAAGCGCGGCAGAGCAGGTTGGAGGCTTCCGCGTCCGTTGGAGCAGAAGCGATGCGGGCATTCAATGCGGCGATGGCATCGTCGATCGGCGCGGCCGCCAGCATGTCCTGGGCGGAGTCCGCCGCGCGTGCGGCGAACGGAGCAACGACCATAACAACGGCCAAAACGAGAAGAACTCTGCCAGCGCGCGTGATCATCTAGAACTTGACCTGCGTCCCATCGCCAATCGGTTTGCCGTTCCACGAATTGATCGCAACCACATCGTTGGCAGAGAGGCCGCGGACGATTTCAACCTGCGTGAGATTGGAAAGGGAAGTTTCCACTTCGCGGCGCTTGAGTTCGTGGCCGGCGACCAAGAGCACATAAGGTTTGGAGTCGTCCATGCGCACCGCCTCTCGCGGCAACACCAGCACGTTATCGTGGGCGGCGGCGACGATCGTTACCCCGACGTTGATGTTCGGCAGGAGTTTCAAATCGCTGTTATCCACGATGCTGGTGGTCTCGCCGACGTTGCGGGAACCGCGCAATTTCACTGTCGATGGGATGGCCGTCACGGTGGTGCGCCAAACGCGCCCAGGGACGGCGTCCCAGGTGATTTCCATCGGGTCTCCGGCGGCGAGCCGGGCCACGTCGGGTTCGTCGACGAAAGCGCGGACCACCACTCTTCCGAGGTCCGCCACTTGCAGCAGAAGTTCTCCAGCCGCGACGAAGCCGCCTTGCTTCGCGGGCACAGCGTACGCGATGCCATCAAATGGAGCGCGGACACTCGATTTCGCGAGGACCTCGGCGGCGGCATCGTAGGCTGCCTGCGCTTCCGCCTGCTGCGCCTCGACGCGCGCCAATTCCGCACTCGAGTATCGTTGGGTCTGCTTCTGCCGGAGAAAGGTGAGCTGGGCATCGGTGCGGGCAAGAGCGTTTTCCGCTTCCCGTACTTCTCCGGCCGAGGCCGCGCCCTGCCCCGCAAGTTTTTTCAGCGCGTCTAAACTGCGCTGCGCGGAATCGCGGTCGGTGCCGGCCTTCACCAGTTGGGCTTCGAGACTCAGCACTTCTTCCCGGTTTCCGCCGCGTTTCGCGGCGCCCAGGTCGGCCTGCGCCGCTCGTAATTGCGTCTGGGCTCGGGCCGCCTGGGCACGGGCATCGGCGTCATCCAGAAGGAGCAGCAGTTGGCCCTTCTTGACCACTTCGCCTTCCTTGATCAAAACGCGGCGCACACTCGCCGAGACCGGAGCGTGCGCCTCGAAGTTGTCGATGGGCTCAATCTTTCCGTTGGTGGAGACCAGGCTGCGGATCGCGCCCCGCTCGACGACCGCGGTCCGCACCGGCACAGCGCCGTTGCGGTGCGAGATGTACGCCGCCAGCACAACCACAGCCCCGAGAACCGCGACCGCCGTTATCCACCAGCGCCGCGGCTGGCGTCCCAACTTATTTCCATTCGATGGCATGATAGAGATAAGCGCAAACTTCACTGTATATCATCCACGCGCCGCGCCAAGCTGGCAAATGCACGCTTGGGGCGTGCCGGGTTAGGTGCGTCGCGCAGGCCGCTTGCGCCAGATGCCGCCCCGGCGCCCGACCCGTCGTACAGTCATGGCGCTAGGTACAATAAACGAATGCCGAAATCTGCCCGTACCCCCTCTCCCCGCCGCACTTCTCGCCGTTACACCGCGGAGCACGCCAGCGCCGGGCTCGATCACGACTTCCCGGAAATTGAAACCTGGCCGAACCAGTTTCCGGCTTCTGGTCAAGCAGGTTACGAGATTGTGGTGGAAGACCCCGAATTCACGTCGGTTTGTCCGAAGACTGGCTTGCCGGACTTCGGCAACGTCGTGATCCGCTACGTGCCGGATCGAAACTGCCTGGAGTTGAAGTCGTTAAAAGAATATCTCCAGGCGTATAGAAACCTTGGCATCTTCCAGGAGAACATCGTGAACCAGGTGTTGGAAGATGTGGTCCGCTGGGCGAAGCCGGTGTGGGCCGAGGTGAAGGGCGAGTTCCGTCCGCGCGGAGGCATTTCGACCGTCGTGATTGCGCGCTGGCCGCGTGCGAAGAAGAAAATCACTTCGTGACTGGCGAGTTTGCGTCGGCGCCGGTATTTCCGCCGACCGTTAACTGGCAGAGCAAAATATTCTCACCAAAGGTCCGAGGCGCCGAGCAACCAAGGTAGTGGTTTCCGCCGTTTAGCGCTGGCGCCAGGTCGGTGATCCACCCGGCCTCGAACAGCCAGACCCTGGTGCCCGGAACGAGGCCATAGGTTTTCGCAGTTTCCGCCAACTGGCCCGGCAAATCGGCGGCGTGGAAGTCCCACTCTTCCGGGCGCGCGGTAATCGCCGTGTAAGGGCCGCAATCGCTTTTCGCAAAGGGCTGCGACGGGGGAAATATCTGGACGATGCCGTGGCCGCAGGCGTAGTAGCCGAGCAGAAGCCCACTCTGATAATCGGAGAGTAGGACAGATCCAGGCGGCGCCGACTGCCGTAAGTAGTCCACCGCGTTTCTCATCAAAATCTCGGAATGGTCTCTCGCCTTTATCAACCCCGGAGGGGCGGGGAAAAAGTTGCAGAAGGCGAGGGCGGCGACGATCGCGAGGGACCGTGCCCAAACTCGGGCGGGCGTCCAAGTGGCGAGTCCCAGGGCTGCGCCGGCAGCCGCGAAAGGCGCAAGGAACACACTATGCCGCGTGCCGCCATAGGGATAAAGCCTGGCGAATGCGGCGCCGCAATTGACGACAAACGGCAGTCCGAGAAGAAGCGCGAGTTGGCGCGGCGTGGGGCCGTTCTGATTCCATGCAGTCTGGTTCCGAGGAGTCTGACTCCGCCAAAGCGAAACCATGCCTGCCAGAAATGCCAGCAGTGCGAATGTGCCCACGACTCCCTGGCTGCACAGGTGGGTAAAGACGCGCAGGGTTTGCCACGCGGCGAAAACTACCGCGTTGCGCTCGCCAGAATGGAAGATGGATTTTCGCAGCCAGGTTGCGGCAATCTCCTGTGGCATCCCCATCTCTCGCAAGCGCGCGACGTGGGTGACAAGGAGAAAGGCGACAAGAACGAGCGCGCCGATTTGACCGGAGACCCAAACCGCCAGCAATCGGGGCCGCTTTGCATAGGGGAAAAGCCGCGCGAGCATGTACACGCCCATGGCGAGCGCGAAGAGAAGGGAAGAATAGTGCGAGAGAATCGCACCATAGAGGGAGAGCGAGAACAGAACCATTCGGACGTACGAATTCTCTCGGATTGCGCGCTCGGACAAGAGCAGGCACGCCGCGACAAAAAACAGCAGCAGCCCATACTGCCGGATTTCCGCCGACAGGCCAATCAGCGACGGAGCGAACGACACGAGTAGCAAGCCGATGAAGGCGGTGGAGCGGTCCGTGACTTGCTTAAGCCAGAGATAGACAAGCCAACAGAAGGCCGTTCCCGCCAGTACGGACGGCATGCGAAGCAGCAGCGCGGATTGTCCGAGCGAACGCCAGTAGTGCAGCACGAGCAGCAACAACGGAGGATGAGCGGTCGTCAAGTGGGCCTGGTAAGCAAGGCCCACAGTAGGCTGGCTGGCCAAAAGGTTGTGGAGGGCTTCGTCGGGATTGAGGAAGTACCACTTGGCCTCGATGAGCCTTGCGCCGAAGCCGGCCGCCAGTACGAGCAGGGGCAGCAGGTAATCGGTGCGGGAACGGAACTCGCGCCCATTTAGCGGCGTTGTTTTGTTGGCGATGGTCTCAACCACTGCGCAACCATAACGTTGTGCAATTCTTCATGTCAATCGTCACGGGGTTCACTCGGCGTCAAACGGGCGCGGGCCTTCTTCGCCGTGCTATATTCGCTCGGTCTCTAATTCACTCGATCTTTATTTGTTTGACCCGTGGCCCCGACCAAACTCTATCCTCGAACGGCGCTGGCGCTGCTGACGGCGTTGAACCTGCTCAATTACATCGACCGATCGGTTCTGTTCGCGGTGCAGGACCTGGTCAAAGCTGAGTTCCATCGCAGCGACGCGGCGTTTGGTCTGCTCACCAGCGTTTTTTTTATTTTTTACATGTGCGCGGCGCCGTTCATGGGGCCGCTCTCGCTGCGTTTCTCGCGCAAGCGCGTTATTGTCGCCGGGGCCCTGGTGTGGAGCGTGGCCACTCTGCTCACGGCCGTCACCAGGAACTTCGATGAACTGCTCATCCGCCACACCCTGGTAGGCATCGGCGAGGCCAGCTTTGTCATTCTCTCTCCAACCTTTGTCGCCGACATGTTTCCGGTGGAAAAGCGAGGGCGCGTGATGGGCGTGTTTTACCTCGCGATTCCGGTGGGGACCTCGCTGGGGTATCTGTTGGGCGGCTTCCTCGGCCCAACGCACGGCTGGCGCGCTCCGTTTTACGTTGCGGCCGCGCCCGGAGTGCTGCTGGCACTGCTGCTGCTGTTGCTTCCCGAGCCGCCGCTCGGCCAGTTCGATGCGCCCGAGAGCAAGGCTCCAGAGCGCGACACGCTGAAAAGCCTGACGCGCAATCCCGCATTCCTCACGGCAACGTTTGGCATGGCGGCGATGACGTTTGCGCTCGGCGGCCTTCAGGTCTGGATGCCAACGTTTCTGCACCGCGCCCGCGGTTACACGCTGCTCGACGCGAACATTATTTTTGGCGTGAGCACCATCGTTAACGGCTTGGTTGCATCCCTCGCCGGCGGCTGGATCTCCGATTGGCTGCTGCGTCGAACCAAGTCCGCCCATTATCTCGTGTCCGCGGTTAGTCTGGGGTTGGGCATTCCGGCCATGTGCGTCGCGTTGTTTGCCAGCGGCAGGGCCATGGTCGTGGGGATTTTCGTGGCCGAGTTCTTGCTGCTCTTGAATACCGGCCCGCTGAACGCCGCGGTGATCGATTCGGTCGGCCCGCATGTGCGTGCGGCCGCGTTGGCGGCAAGCATTTTCGTTTACCATCTGCTCGGCGATGTGCCATCCGCAGCGCTCATCGGCTACATGTCGGACAAGTATTCGCTGCAACTTGCGTTTCTCGGGCCGGTCGTTGCCATCGCGCTTTCTTCTGCCATACTGTTTTACGGCATGAGATTTGCGCCGGCAGTGCCGGCCGGCGAAGAACTGGCGGCATCTCAACGTCCCTCGGGTGCATCTTACTGAGCGCAATGCATTGGCAAATCGTGAGTTGGATTGCAGGCGGCATTCTCGCGCTGGCCTGGTTCTCGCGCCTCGTGGATGCGGGATTCGGCATGCCGCGTGTCGCCAACATCGCGCGGCCCGAATGGGACCGCAGGCCCGCAAGCGGAAACGGCGAGCCGAGAGTCAGCATCATCGTTCCCGCGCGCAACGAAGATGGAAATATCCGCGAGACGCTGAAGCGACTCGTGGCGCTCGACTATTCCAATTACGAAATCATTGCCGTCAACGACCGCTCGACCGACCGCACCGGCCAGATCATGGACGAAGTTGCGGCGGGCGCTCAAACGCTCGGTCTGCTCAAAGCGATCCACATTTCAGAATTGCCCGCGGGCTGGTTGGGCAAAACGCACGCCATGTGGACGGCCGGGCAGCAGGCGAGCGGGGACTGGTTGCTCTTCACCGATGCCGATGTGCTCTTCAGGCCCGATACTTTGCGGCGCGCCATAGCCTATGCGGAAGCGGAGCGGGCCGATCACGTTGTTCTCTTTCCGCACATGATCATGAAGGAGCCGGGCGAGAAAATGATGATCGCCTTTTTCCAGGCGCTTTTTGTTTTTGCCCACCGTCCGTGGAAAGTCGCCGATCCCAAGGCGCGCGACCACATGGGCGTGGGAGCTTTCAACCTGGTCCGGCGCTCGGTCTACGACGCGGTCGGCACGTATCGCGCGTTGCGCATGGAAGTCGTGGACGACATGAAGCTGGGCAAGGTAATCAAGAACGCGGGTTTTGCCCAGCGCAATGTTTCAGGGGACGACCTGATTTCCATCCACTGGGCCAAGGGCGCTTTCGGCATCGTCAACAATCTCACCAAGAACTTTTTTGCCGTGCTTTCTTTCCAGTGGCCGCGGACCGTGGCCTGCATCGTGGGTCTGGGTTTTCTGAATCTCGGGCCGTTTCTGGGCGTCTGGCTGGCGCAGGGATGGGCGCGAGTGCCTTATGCCATTGCGCTCGGTTCGCTGTTTGGGATTTATTGCGGGATGAGGGCGAGGTCGGCAGTCCCGCCGTATTATTTCCTGATGCATCCGGTCAGCACCAGCCTGTTCATGTACACATTGCTGCGCTCGATGTTCCACACCTTCTGGAACGGTGGTATCGTCTGGAGGGGGACGAAGTATCGACTGGAGGAGTTGCGCGGGGGGTTGGTGTGAGGAAAGCCACCAGTGACTTTGGTCGTGTGCAGGTATTTCCTGTGCACAATAGCACTTCCAGATTGTCAATGTTTCGAGAGCACGTGCGGATTTTAGCGTTAAGGATAGTTTTCTGGGCAAGAAGCATGGTTATTGGTCTGATTCTGGCTCAGGGCGGGTTACCAAAGTGTGTACCTGTGCGTTGCGTCCCTTTTGACGCAGACTCTGCTATAGGCTATGCTTCATAATGTGTTTCAGCTATCTGAGGCTGGCGCGATTTGTTTGCTTGGAATGGCGGTTTCAGCATCCAAACTTGAGGCAGGGAATTCAATTTCACAAAGGAGAGACTATGCAGAAGTTTTTAGTGTTGGTTGTTTTTCTGGGGCTTGTGGCGCTTCCATTGATGGCGCAAGATGAACCCAAAGTGGAAGTATTCGGTGGCTATCAATATATGCACCTTGGCGGCGACTTTGGAAGCATCAATGCCAACGGTTTTGACGGTGCCGTAACCGGCTTCCTCACGAACCATATTGGTGTGACGGGCGATTTTAGCGGTACCTACAAGTCCGGCGCCCACGTTTACACTTACAGCGGCGGTCCGACGATCGCCTTCCGCGAGGGTAAGCTCAACCCATTCGTCCACGTGCTGTTCGGAGGCGCCACTTTCGGTGGTTTTGGTGGTAGCTCCATAAACGGACTCACCATGATGTTCGGTGGCGGCGCGGACTACAAGGCCAGCAAGGCCATCTCGATTCGTCTGGCTGACTTCGACTGGGTTTACTTTCATGCCAATGGAACCAGCTTAAGCAGCAACGTGAGACTCACATCCGGCATCGTGTTCCGCTTCTAGTTTGGAAGCAACTGACACAGGGCTGCTTGAAGCCTGCAAGGGCTTGAAGCAGCCTTTTTCTATGTCTCGTCCGGATCTTCGATCATGAGACCGGTACCCTCTTTGGCTTTTGGGTGGCGCAGCGCCGGGGTCCCCAGCACGCCCGCATTTGGCGTGATGGGGTGGAGCGGTTTACCGCTGCGGTTCAGGCACTCACCTCCGACGGCTTCAGCCGCTGGGGGAAAAGTCCTTCCCGATCAAGAACTGTGACCCTCAGCGGCTAAAGCCGCAATTGCGACAGAGCCTTTACCGCAGCGCTGAAGCGCTGCGCCACCCAAAATCAGCACCCAAAATCAGCACCCAAAATCAATACCATAGATGGTATGAATCCAGTGGGTTCTTTGGCTTTTGGGTGGCGCAGCGGTTTACCGCTGCGATTCAGGCGGTCATTTCCGACGGCTTCAGCCGCTGAGGGACTGTATCCAGCGTCAATCCAGGCGTTGCCGAACTATACGGATACTCTTCAGGAACCGAGGCCAGTCCCTTCGTCACCGGATTCCGGTGAATGTACCGGCGAACTGCGGAATATTCCTCCCAGTCCCGTACTCGTCGATCATAGAAGCTTTTCTCCCAAATCTCGCCGTGAAAGCCCAGTTCCTTCTTTGCTCGGAAAGAAAAGGCGCTCTTGATGAGTTGCAGCGCCCGTTCCAGGGTCGAGAGCGGCGTAATCAGAAGGTGAAAGTGATCGGGCATTAGGACAAATTCATGCAGCAGATATTTTTCTTGAGACCGGTAGCTGAGGAGAACATCCAAAAGCAGTCGTACCATTCTGTCCGATTGAAGTAGCTGCTGCTTCTGAAAAGTGGAGGCTGTGATGAAGTAAGGGCTGGAACCGGTATTGCCTCTGCGGGGAGCAGCCATCAGCGACCTCAGCGGCTAAAGCC
Source organism: Terriglobales bacterium (assembly GCA_049519955.1). Classification (GTDB taxonomy): domain Bacteria; phylum Acidobacteriota; class Terriglobia; order Terriglobales; family Acidobacteriaceae; genus Acidiflorens. The sequence continues at coordinate 27,400 of JBEKQG010000008.1, read as the reverse complement.
GCAATTGCAACAGAGCCGTGACCGCAGCGCTGAAGCGCTGCGCCACCCAAAATCAATGACACCCAAAATCAATGCCACACAGAATGCACGCCACCAAAAACTACTGCGGCTCTTCTGGATCCTCAATCGACATCGGCTTGTCCTGTTTTGTAGTCGTCTTCTTGGCGGCTTTGGCATGGAGGGATTTTCCGGCGCTATGGTGGCCCGCGCGCTCGACGTCATAGTCGGTGGGCACCTCAGGATGCACCAGGAAAGCGGCCTGGCCGAGTTGTTGGGAGCGGCGCAAGACGATCTCGGCGCGCCCATCGTAGTCCTGGATCGTGCCGTTGATTTCAACCTGCCGCCCTTCGAGCTGGCGAATGTCGCCCATCTTTTTAAGATCGCCGGGGAAAACAACCACGGTAAAGGGACACGCCTTGGCGTCTTTGCAGAAGTTGAGGAAAGTGGCTCCTTGGCCGCCGTTTTCCACATGCAGCACAGTTCCACTAACGCACTGCGCCGTGCCCACGTGCTTGCCCGCCTCGGTGAAGGATAGGCAGTGACTCGGTGAGACATTACGAGCGGAGCAAGTCCCGTTCATCGCAAGAACGGATCCAAATAAGAAAGCCAGAGTAAGAAGACGCATGATGACGGAGGCCGGAGAAGTGTGGCCTCGGCTTCATTCTAGGCGCGACGGAGAGCTCCCACGGTAGGCAGGGAGAAAATATTTGCGACGGAATCCCAAAAAGGGAACGTGGAGCACAGGGGCCAAGCCCCGGCGCTCCAGAGTTTCCGCGGTTTAACGAATCGCGCGCGTCCGCTAATTGCTGAAAGACTTTACGGCCGCTGCTTCGTCCTCTTTTACGTCGAAGACGGTGTAAAGCTTCGTGATCTGCAGCAGATCGTGCACTTTTTTCGTGAGGTTGAGCAGCTTGAGTTCGCCGCCCTGGTTTTTGCAACTGGTGAAGGCGCTGACCAATTCGCCGATCCCAGAGCTGTCGATATAGTTCACGTCGGCGAGGTTCAATAGGATCTTCTTCTGACCCTTGGAAAGCAGGTCGCGCACGGTATCGCGCAGGACCACGCTGCCTTCGCCGAGAGTGATTCGGCCGCTGAGGTCGACAATGGTAACGCCATCGATCTGACGAGTGCTGGACTTCATGCTCACTGGTGAGCCTCCTTGGAATCCGCGGGGTTGCCGTGGACGTGCTTGATCATTCTAAGTTCGGTGCCGGTTTGGGAGGGGTGGATTTCCACCACATCCATGAACGAGCGTATCAGAAAAATACCCCGGCCCGAGGTCTTCATCAGGTTGCCGGGCGCCAATGGGTCCGGAATCTGGCTGGCGTCGAGCCCTTTGCCTTGATCGCGAACGACGATGACCAGGTCGCGTGGGGTACGTTCAAACGCCAGCGTAACCTTTTTGTTCGGGTCGTAGGCATTGCCGTGCAAAACCGCGTTGACGGCGGCTTCACGCACCGCCATGGAGATCTGCATGATCTCTTCGTCGTCAAATCCGGCCTCGGCGGCAACACGGCCGGCTGTCTCCTCGGCGTCGTTTACCGTCTCCAGGGTCGAATCGAGCGTGTAGGAGACGCGGTTTGCGGACATAGAGTGAACGGTCCCTGAGCCGGCTTCTGCCCATCTCGTGCGGTGACGCCGGGCCGAATGCGCCTGTCCGAATGCGCGGGACGGGCGAACTGAGAGTTTGCCTGTAGGGCCCGAAAAAGTCAACGTGCCCGCACAAGTTTGTCATACGAGATTCCCCGGGGAATTGATTTGCTCCAGAACTCGCCGTGTGTAATCCTGTTGAACGCAAGCGATTCAACAACGCTGGGAGATCCCTAATGCGAAGCAAACTACTTCTTGCCGTAATCGTCTGTTTTTCTCTGACCGTGATCGCCGCCGACAAATTCACGCCCCTCAACATCAAGGAGGGCCTCTGGGAAATGACCGTGACTTTTACCATGACTGGAATGCCAGCCATGCCGGCCATTCCTCCCGAGGCTCTTGCCAAGATGCCTCCGGAGCAGCGCGCCCGCATCGAGGGCATGATGGGCGGCAAGCCCATCGTCCAAAAAGAATGCATCACGAAGGAGAAGCTTGCAAAAGCCTCCGCTTTCAGCGTTAGCCGCGGCGCAGACTGCACCCGCACCGTCGTGAATTCCACGGGCAGCAAGATTGAAATGAAGATTCACTGCGAAGGGAAGCAAGGGCCGACCGATGGGACGCTCGTGGTGGAGTCCGTCGGCTCCGAGGCCACCAAGGGCTCGATGCATACCTCCTCCAGCGGCGGCGATCATAAGACGAACACCGACATGACCTTCAGTTACAGGTACCTGGGCGCAGCTTGCGGAGATGTGAAGTAGAGTTTGCGACGAGGGTCGCGAAGGCGTGATGGTTGGTGCTGGCGATCCAAGCTCGCCGGTGGAGGGCCGGGGTGTTCCCAGTAGTTTTGCCGCCAAAAACAAACGCCGCGATTATGTCGCGGCGATGGCGGGACTTTTGGGCTGTCCTTCTTACGCTGGTGACTGGCGCCAGAACTGCATCTCCGCTGCGGTTGGAAACCGAGAGCGGCCAGGTGTACGGTAGATGCTCAATCGAGTCATTGAGAGGCCGGACCGCAATTCTCGCAATACCGGGCTCTTCGAAAACCGGTGCAACCGGAATTACTGCGGCATAGAGCTGGCAACACTGGAGAACACGTTGTTGGCATTGCCCCCGATCAGCTTCACCGTCCCGATTACCAATACCAGGATGACGGCGAGCATGACAGCATATTCGGCGATGTCTTGTCCTTGCTCGTCCCTGCAGATATTTACAAAAAACCGCGCCATAGACCCTCCCGGCCGCACCAGCAAATGTCGTTGCAATCTCGTGTAGGTAATCATGACGGCTCGGGCGGCGATTGTCAATCGCAGTTCAATCTGGATTTCCACCGCCGGCTGTGCCTGCTGCCGCAGTCAGAACCGAAGCCCCGCGCAGCATTTGCGATTGAGTCCGCGGCCGCCGCGGCCAGCGGTATCTACCGTTCAGACGCGAGAGAACCTGCCGCCGCGCTCGGGGCCGCCGTATTGGCGACGAGGTGACGGGCGGAATCTGCGGCGTAGTTGAGCACGGATCCCGGCAGTACTCCGAGATAGAGCGTAGCCAGCACGCAAACTGCAATGGCCAGCCCTGTCGCGGCGGGCACACGGGCGACAGGCACCTCGCCGCGTGGTTCGCGCATGTACATCATCACAATTATGCGCAGGTAATAATAAGCGCCCACGGCGCTATTCAGCACCAGAACGATCGCCAAGCCCACCAGATTGGAATGCAGCGCGGCGGTCAACACGTAGAACTTCGCAAAGAAGCCGCCCGTGATCGGGATGCCGATCAAGGACATCAGGAAGAACGTGAAGGTCGCGGCCAGCACGGGAGACTTCTTACCGAGGCCCGCGTAATCTTCCAGTGCGACGTATTTCTCGCCCGCGTTGGCGAAGTGGCTGACAACGGCAAAGGCGCCAAGGTTCATCGCCGCATAGGCGGCCGTGTAGAACATCGCCGCCGACGCGCCCAGCGCCGGCTGAGCGGCGAACGCAACCAGCAGATATCCCGCGTGAGCAATCGAAGAATAGGCCAACAGGCGCTTGACGTTGCTCTGCACCAACGCGCACAGATTTCCCAGCGTCATGGTCAGCACGGCCGAGACCCAGATCAGCCAGAAGCGTCCGGGTGCGTTCGTTTCGAACATGACGCGCAGCAGGACCGCGAATGCCGCCGCTTTCGGGCCGGTCGACATCAGTCCGACGATGGGCGCGGGCGCGCCTTCGTAAACGTCGGGCGTCCACACATGGAAAGGCGCGGCGGCGACCTTGAAGCCCAGACCCACGAACATGAGCGCCGTGGCCACATACGCGAGGACCGGCAGGCCGCCAGAGCGCAGAGCAAGGCTGATCGCGTCAATGTTCGTGGAACCGGTCGCGCCGAACATGAGCGCGACGCCGTAAAGAAAAAACGCCGTGGCGAACGATCCCAACAAAAAGTATTTCAGCGACGATTCACTGCTCGCCGCGTCGCGCCGCCGGAAGCCTGCCAGCACGTAGGTCGAGATCGAGGAGATTTCCAAGGCAATGAAAATCAGCACGAGTTCGATCGCCGACGACATCAAGCCCATGCCAACCGTGCAGAAGAGAATGAGCGCGTAGTATTCGCCGGCGCGAATCCGCTGCACCGCCAAATATTCGTAGGAACTGAGGATGACCACCGCCGCAATTGCGATGACGAGGACGTGAAAGAACACGCTAAACCCGTCCACCCGCACCATGTTCCAGAAAGCGGTGCCGGGATACTGTGCCATCCAGAACGCCGCCCCGAGCGCGGCCAGCGTGCCGATCAACGCGATGGCGCCAAGCGACCGATGGCTGCTCTCTTCATCGAGCAGCGGGTCCACAACCATGATCAGCATTCCGAAGACGGAGAGCACCAGTTCGGGCAGGATGCGCATGTAGTCGGCGGTTTGCGGCAGGGAAGTCTGCACCTGCGCCAGCAAGGCCGGCAAGGAGTGCGAGATTGCCGCCATCAGAGTCGCCATCATCATTGGCCCACCACCTTGCTGGCCAATTGTGTAAAGGGAGCGAGCGCCGCTTGCACCGCTGGATCAATCGCGCTGAGCCACATCAGCGGAGCGACGCCCATCACCAGAGCGGCAACCGCAATCGGCCAAAGCGCAGCCTTTTCGCGGAGATTGAGATCGGGCAGCGCGTTGTTGACTTCGTGCTTCACTTTGCCGAAGAAAACCCGCTGATACATCCAGAGCAGGTAACAGGCGCTCCAGATCACGCCGGTCGCGCCCAGGATTCCATAGATCGGGCGCGCCTGGAATGCTCCGCTCAGCACCAGGAACTCGCCGATGAAGCCATTCAGCAGCGGCAGTCCGGCGGAGGCGAGCACGGTGACTAGAAAGAATGTGGCGTACCTGGGCATCGGCGTCGCCAGGCCGCCAAACTCCGCGATCTCGTAGGTGTGGCGGCGTTCGTAGAGAATGCCCGCCAGCATAAAGAGCCCGCCGGTCGCGACTCCGTGCGCCAGCATAACGAAGACGGCCCCATTCAGTCCGGCGGCGGTGAAACTGAAAATTCCGAGGACGACGAACCCGAGGTGGCTGACCGACGAGTACGCGATCAGCTTCTTCATGTTCGGCTGTACCAGGGAGACCAGCGCGCCATAAATAATTCCGATCAGCGCCAGCACCATGATCCACGAGGCGTTGCGTCGGGCCTGCTCTGGGAAGAGGCCAACATCGAAGCGCAGCAGGCCGTAGGTGCCCATCTTGAGCAGAACGCCCGCCAGCAGTACCGATCCAGCGGTCGGCGCTTCCACGTGCGCGTCGGGCAGCCAAGTGTGAAGAGGGAACAGCGGAACCTTCACCGCAAAAGCGATGAAAAATCCGAGGAAGAGCCACAGCGAGGCGTGTTCGAAGCCCGGCACGCTGCCGCTGCGAATCGCGTTCTGAATGACAACGAAATCGAAGCTGCCCGTCTTGGCATAGAGCCACAAGATCGCGGCCAGCATGAACATCGAGCCGATGATGGTGAACAGGAAATACTTCACCGCCGCGTAAACCCGGCGTCCATGGCCGTACATGCCGATCAGCAGCGCCATCGGAATCAGCGTCGCTTCCCAGAAGAAATAGAACAGGAACAAGTCGAGCGAAGTGAAAACGCCGATCAACGCCGTCTCCAGCAGCAGGAGCAGGATGAAGAATTCCTTCACCCGCGCGTGGATCGAATTCCACGAAATCAGAACGCACAGCGGCGTAAGGAACGTGGTCAGGACGACGAGCCAGACGGAAATTCCGTCAATGCCCATGTGGTAATGAATGTTGGGAGTGGCGATCCAGACCTTGTTGATTTCGAATTTGAAAGCCCCGTAACCGCGATGCAGGTGCACGGGCAAATGTAACGATGCCGCAAACGCCAGCAGCGAAACGACAAGCGCAAACAGCTTGATGTCGCGATCGCGGCGCGGAATCAGCAGAATCAGCAGCCCGCCCGCGGCAGGGATGAAAGTCACCAGCGAAAGGATGATGGGACTGAGGTTTTCCATGTTCATCGCACTCCCATCCAGACCATGTAAGCGATCACAACCGCCGCTCCCGCCGCGACCCAGCCGGCATACGAACGCAGATTGCCCGACTGCATGTGGCGTACATTGTCGGAGACGTGGCGTGCGGCGTCGGCCGAGTTGTTCACCGTCGCGTCGATGGCTCCCTGGTCAACGCCGTGCCAGAGAATCGTCGTCGAACCATCGACAACCGGCTTGATAAAAAGCACGGCGTAAAGTTCATCAATGTAGTACTTGTTCGCGACCGCGCGATAAAGCGCGCCGAGGCTGGCCGCAATGCGCGCCGGCAGTTGCGGGCGGCGGCTGTAGAGCAGATATGCCAGGAGCCATCCCAGGCCAGCCACGCTGATGGAAACGCCCATGAGCAAGTACTCAAGGGCCCGACCAGCGGCTTCGGGGGCCGCTTCCTCCGCAACTGCCGCGGCGGTTCCCTGAAAAACGGGAGCGAGAAAATGTTCGAACCGATTTCCGTAGCCGACGAATCCTCCGACGACGGACAGCAGGGCCAGGATTACGAGCGGCGCCAGCATGACCCATGAGCTCTCGTGCGGTTCTCCATGCCCTTGGCCGTGTGCATCATGGAGATGAGCGTCGTGAGCATGTGCGGCTTGCGCCGCCGCTCCCCGGTACTCGCCGCCGAATGTCATGTACATCAGCCGGAACATATAGAACGACGTGATGAACGCGGTGATCACACCAATCAGCCAATACACCCAGCTTGAGCCAAAAGCCCTCCAGAGGATCTCGTCTTTCGACCAAAAGCCCGCGAACGGTGGAATACCCGCGATGGCTAGGGTGGCGATGCCCATCGTTATGAACGTCCACGGCATGTAAATCCGCAGGCCGCCCATCTTCCGCATGTCCTGCTCGCCGCCGACGCCATGAATGACCGAGCCCGCCGCGAGAAACAACAGGCCCTTGAAAAACGCGTGCATCATCAGATGGAAGATGCCCGCCGAGAATGCGCCCACTCCACACGCCATAAACATATAGCCGAGCTGCGAAATCGTGGAATAAGCCAGCACTTTCTTGATGTCGGTCTGGGCAATGCCGATGGTGGCAGCGAACAGCGCGGTGAGCGTACCGATAATCGCTACCACCGTCAGAGCCATTGGCGCGCGCTCGAAGATCGCGGACGAGCGCGCCACCATATAAACGCCCGCCGTCACCATGGTTGCAGCGTGGATCAATGCGGAGACAGGAGTCGGGCCTTCCATTGCGTCCGGCAACCAGACATACAGGGGAATCTGGGCCGACTTGCCCGCCGCGCCAAACATCAACAGCAGACCGATTGCCGTGAGCAGCCCAGCGCCGCCCGTCTCCGTCGGCAGCGTGCGCACAGCGGTAAATACGTGCGTAAAATCGAGCGATCCGAAGTGCTTGATGATCAGAAAAAGCGCGATCAGGAATCCGAAGTCGCCGATCCGGTTGACGATGAACGCTTTCTTGCCGGCCGCCGCCGCCGAATCTTTTGTGAACCAATAGCCGATCAGCAGATACGACGCGAGGCCGACGCCCTCCCAGCCGATGAACATGACCAGGTAGTTCTTCGCCAGTACCAGCGTCAGCATGAAGAACATGAACAAGTTCAGGTACGACATGAAACGGTAATAACCGTCGTCGTCCGACATATACCCGACCGAGTAAATGTGTATCAGAAAGCCGACGCCGGTAACTACGAGCAGCATCACGAGCGACAACTGGTCGAGATAGAACTCGAAATCGACGCTAAAGCTCCCCGAGCGGATCCAGTGAGCGAGGCGGAAAGAATAGGGTGCGGATTCGGATGAGAAATTTGCCGCGATCAGTACCGCTATAAAGAACGCCAAGCCGCAAAACGCCAGCGCGACCGCAGAGATCGCCTTCTTTGACGATTGGCGGCCAAAGAAGCCATTGATCGCCGCCCCGGCAAGCGGAAGCAGCGGAATCGTGCAGAGTAACGGACTAAGAGTCTGCGGCGTCATAACTTGAGCAGGTTCACCCGGTCCACATTCAAAGTTTCACGCGTGCGGTAGACGGCAATGATGATCGCCAGTCCTACGGCGGCTTCGGCGGCGGCCACGACCATTACGAAGAACACGAAGACCTGCCCGGCGAGCGCGTGCCAGTGCGCGGCGAAGGCGACGAACGCGAGGTTCACGCCGTTCAGCATCAGCTCGATCGACATGAAGATGGTGATGATGTTGCGTTTGATCAGAAACCCGAGCACGCCACACGCGAATAGTATCCCGCTCAGCAGCAGATAGTAAGAAAGAGGGACCATCGTTATTTTTCGTCCTTTCTCGCGTCGGAAGCGGCGGATTCGGGCCGATTGGCGAGCACGACCGCACCCAGGATGGCAATCAAGATCAGCACGGAGGTGACTTCAAAAGGGAGCAGAAAATCGTGGAATAGAAGCCAGGCAATCGAATGGGGATCGCCCTGGAGAGCGCCTATGGAAACCGGCACCTGCATGTTGGAACGGTAAAGCAGCGTCCAGGCGATAAGCGCTCCGCCAACCATGACGCCAGGAACACCGAGTAAGATTGCGACACGGCTGCCTTTGGTGCGCTCTTCTTTGCCGGCGTTCAGCAGCATGATCGTAATGACGAACAACACCATGATTGCGCCTGCGTAGACGATTACCTGCACGGCGGCGACAAACTCCGCCCCCAAGAGAAGATACACGGCCGCGAGCGACGCCATCACCGCGATCAGCGACAGCGCGCTGTTGATGGGATGGCTCTGCGCCAGCAGGTTGATCGCACCCGCCACGCAGATCGCTCCGAAAAACAGAAATAAAATTAAATGGAACATTTTCGCGTTAGTACCCAGTACTCAGTACCCGGTACCCAGTAAACCCCAGACCGCAACTGGGTACTGGCAACTGGGTACTGTTTTACGCTCTCCACGCCACAATCAGCGCTGTAACTACAGTATTGGCAACCGCCAGGGGCAGCAGAACCTTCCATCCGAACGCCATAAGTTGGTCATAGCGAAAGCGGGGTAAGGTCCAACGCACCCAGACATATAAAAACATGAAAAAGAAAACTTTCAGGCAAAACCAGAGCACCGGCAATACTGCCTGCAGGAGCTGCGACCCAAAAACGGGGCCCAGCCAACCACCAAAAAACATCAGTGTTGCCAGGCAAGCCACCGTAACCATGTTGGCATATTCGGCCATAAAGAACATGGCGAATTTCATCGCGCTGTATTCGGTGTGATACCCGGCGACTAACTCAGACTCGGCTTCCGGCAGATCGAACGGAGTGCGATTCGTCTCCGCATACGCGGAAATGAGGTAAATGAAAAACGCCACCGGCTGGAAGAAAATGTTCCAGTGTAAATGGCGCTGCGCATCCACGATCTCGCGCAGGCTGAGGCTGCCAGACATGATGATGACTCCCACCAGCGACAGGCCCAGCGAAACTTCATAGCTGATCATCTGGGCGCTGGCGCGCAGACCGCCGAGCAGCGCGTACTTGCTGTTCGAGGACCATCCTGCAAGCGCCACTCCATACACGCCCATCGAAGTAATGCCGAGGACCACCAGCAGGCCGATATTCAAGTCGGTAATTTGCAGGTAAGTGCCCCAGGGACCAACCTCGACCCAGTTACCAAACGGGATCACGGAGATCGATGTAATGGCAAAAACGAGCGCGATCATGGGCGCCGCGATGTAGAGCGGCTTGTAAACATGCGGCTGCGTCAAATCCTCCTTAAAAATGAATTTGACGCCGTCGGCCAGCGGTTGCAGGAGGCCGAAAGGCCCGACCCGCGTGGGCCCCCATCGGTTCTGGATGCGCGCCGATACCTTGCGTTCGAGCCAGACGCTATACGCCACGGCCGTCAGCAGAACGCCGATCACGGCCAGCGATTTGACGATCGAAATGATAATGAACGTCGTTATGCTCATCGAATGTTACGCGGGCGCCTAGCCCGCGCGCTCTTAATCTTAGAAGTTCTTAGTCCGCTGCGACTTCCGCACCGGTGGACTTATTTTCGCAAAGCGAGTTCAAAGTCTTTGAATATCGTCCCAGCGTACCTGAACTGAACAAGCCGTCGTTGGCCGGGACAATCAACTCCGGATTTTGAAACAAACTCGGGCCGCTTCCGGCAATCTCGAGCTGTTGATCGTTGCCAGCGAGGAGACTTACCCGTGAAACATCGTATCCGGCAACCACGCGCTGAATCTCGTCGAGAATCGCCATAGGGTCAAACGGTGTCATCTTCGGCTCGAGATTATGCGCTTCAAGCCATACCGAATGGCGGTCTGCCTCGCCCGATTGCGCGCCGCGGGTTTGGCCCATGTCGGCGTGCGTTCCGCCCCCAAAGGGCACAAGGCCGCGGACGTCGAAACCCATGGCGTCGGCGATGCGAACAATCATCTCAAAGTCCGGCTTGGTGTTCGTAACTTCGCCGGCCTTCTTGATGAGTTGCAGATCGCCGCAGGTGTTCGTATAAGTTCCTGTCTTTTCGTATGCGTTGGCCGCCGGCAAAACTACGTCGGCTATGGTCGCGGTTTCAGTCAAAAACATATCTTGGACCACTACAGAGCTTTTCGAGAAGATAAAAGGATCAATTCCCAATCGGCCAACGGGATTCGATCCCACCACGTACAGCGCCTTCAGCTTGCCGGTCTTTGCCGCTCCCACCATTTTTGGCAGACTTAGCCCTTGTTCGGCCGGCAACTTACCCCACTCTTTCTCGAATCTCTTTGCGCCGGCGATGGGCTCATACCCGGGCAAAAGGTCGGGATAAAGCCCCATTTCACTGGCGCCGCGCGAATTCGCGTAATCGCCCAGACAGATCAGTTTCGCTCCAGTCAAAGCCGCGGTATAACTCACCAGCTTCTCGACATCGTGTCCGCGCAGTTCAGAACCGAAGACGATGACCATGTTCTGTTCGGCTCGGATATTCTCGCGCAGCGCAATCCAGGCATTACGGGTCAAGCCGTCGGCAAGTTGTGGATTGACAAGTGCATCGAGCGAGGAATCGTCGCCCGCGAGAAACGCGACTGCTTTCTGTTCCGAGCCTGCCGGGATCAGCGCAAATCTCGCCGCCTGGCGCCGTAGCTTAATGGAAGCCGCGTTGATGATGTACAATTTCGCGCGCCGCAGCCGCATGTTCGTCCGAATCTGCCAGGCGAGCAGCGGATGCCGATTCGTGGGATCGTTCCCGATCAAAAGAATGGCGGGCGCGGCCAGCACGTCGCGCAGGGAGGCCGCTTTGCCAGTCTTGCCGTGGAGTGCCGCGGCTAGAGCAGGGAAGTCTGCTGTCCGATGATGATCGACGTTATTCGTCTGCAGCACAACGCGAGCAAACTTCGATAGAAGATAGTTCTCTTCGTTGGTCGTGCGATTCGACCCGATGACACCGATGGCGCTTCCGCCATCGTGGTCACGCACTTCCCGGAATCGTTTGCCGATCAGTTCAAAGGCTTCTTCCCAGGTCGCGGGCGTCAGCTTGCCGTTCTTGCGGACCAGAGGTTGAGTTAGGCGGTCCTTGTGCTGTGCGAAATCGAATGCGTAGCGGCCCTTGATGCAGAGGAAATCGTTATTGATCCCGCTCTTGTCGCGGTTGTCGCCGCGGACGATCTCCGCGCCGGTTTCCGAACGGCGCACGCCGAGCGTGGTTTTGCAGCCGTCCCCGCAGTGGGCGCAGATCGTGCTCACGTGGTTCATCTCCCACGGGCGCGTCTTATAGCGATAAGCTCCGGAGGTAAGTGCACCAACCGGACAAATGTCGATGCACATACCGCACTCTTCGCATTCCAGATGATCTTGCTGGTTGGGCGCGATGATCGAACTGACGCCGCGATTTTGCACGCCGAGCGCCCAAACGTCCATGCCTTCGCCGCATACGCGCACGCAGCGGTAACAGAGGATGCAGCGCGGCCGGTCGAAGTACACCACGGGCGACCACTGCTGTTCTTCACGGTGGTTTTTTATTTCGATGAACTTCGATTCGGAGGCGCCATAGGAAAACGCCATGTCCTGCAGTTCGCATTCGCCGCCGGCGTCGCAGACCGGGCAATCGAGCGGATGGTTGCCGAGCAGTAACTCGACCATCGCCTTGCGGGCCTGTCGCACTTCATCGCTGTCGGTCGCGACAATCATGCCCTCGGTCACCGTCGTCGTGCAGGCGGTTTGCAGCTTGGGCATCTTCTCGATTTTCACGACGCACATGCGGCAAGCGCCTTGCAGCGAGAGCCCGGGATAGTAGCAGAACGAGGGAATTTCAATGCCCACGCTCTTGCAAGCCTCGATCAGCAGCGAGCCAGCGGGTGCCGTGATCTTCTTGCCGTCGACAGTTAGTGTTACATCAGGCATCAGGGCTCTCTACGCGAGTACGGACAGTTGCTCCGCCGCTTTCTCGAACGGGCACGGTCTTCCATCCAAATGATCTTCAAACTCTTCTCTGAACTTTTTCACAAACGCCATGGTGGGCATCGCCGCCGCGTCTCCGAGCGGACAGAACGTCTTCCCCAGCATGTTTTCCGCCAAGTAATAAATGTTATCGATATCCTTCCTTAGGCCTGCGCCGGCATGGAAGCGCGTTAACGTCTTCTTCAACCAGTCGGTGCCTTCGCGGCACGGGATGCACCAGCCGCAGCTTTCATGCTGATAGAACTTGATGGTGCGCAGGGCGAACTTGACGATGCAGGTTGTGTCGTCGAGCACCACCACGCCGCCGGAGCCAAGCATCGAGCCGGCTTTGGCCACTGAGTCGAAATCCATGGCAATATCGATTTCCTCCGGCAGCAGCACTGGCGTTGACGATCCGCCAGGGACCACAGCCTTCAAATCGCGCCCGTTGGGAATTCCGCCGCCGACCTCATAAACCATCTTCTTCAGGTTATAACCCATGGGTAGTTCGTAGACGCCCGGCTTATTCAGATGTCCCGCGAGGCAGAAGAGGCGCGTGCCGCCATTCTTCGGCGAGCCCAGTTTCGCATACCAATCGGCCCCACCCAAAATAATGTGCGGAACGGCGGCCAGCGTCTCGGCGTTGTTAATGACCGTCGGGCCGCCCCACAGTCCAACCACCGCCGGAAACGGCGGCCGGATGCGCGGAACGCCGCGCTTGCCTTCGAGCGATTCCATCAGCGCCGATTCTTCGCCAACCTCGTAAGCGCCCGCTCCACCGTGCCAGTAAACGTCCAGATCGTATCCGCTGCCGAAAATGTTCTTGCCAAGAAAACCCCTGGCGTAAGCGTCTTTGATCGCCTTCTGCATGATTACCGAGAGATAGCGATACTCACCGCGAATGTAGATGTAAGCACAATGCGAGCCGACGGCGAGCGCGGCGATCATCGCTCCTTCAATCACTGTGTGCGGATCGTGCTCAAAAATCAGGCGGTCTTTGCAAGTTCCGGGCTCGCTCTCATCCCCGTTGCAGAGCACATACTTCGGTTTGGCCGATTGCTTCGGCACAAACGACCATTTCATTCCGGTGCTGAATCCGGCGCCGCCGCGTCCGCGCAGGCCGGAGTTCTTCACCTCGGCGATGATGGCGTCCGGCTGCATGCCAAGCGCCTTCTGTACGGCTTTGTAGCCGTCCAGTTCGAGATAGCGGCCGATATCCGCAGCGCCCTGTCCAAAGCGCTTCGAGATCACGCGTACCTCGTCGGGATGGGAAACTAGAGTCGCCATTCAGTGATTTTGTCATTGAGTCATTGAATCATTGGGCTAAGTGTCCGGAATGATTCAATGCCTCAATGAATCAATGAATCAATGATTAAATTTCCTTACTGCGTTCCCTTCTTCTTATACTCGTCGAGCACCCGATCCAGCTTCTCGTTCGTAAGGTTCTCATGAAAATCGTAATTTACCTGCACCGCTGGAGCCCAACTACATGCGCCAATGCATTCCACTTCTTCGAGCGAGAACAATCCGTCTTCGGTCGTGCCCTTGTGTTCGATGCCCAGCTTCTTCTTGCAATGATGAAGAAGTTCTTCGCCGCCGCGGAGCATACATGCAATGTTCGTACATACCTGCACGTTATACTTTCCGCGCGGTTTGGTGGTCAGCATCGAGTAGTAACTGATCACGTTGCGGACCTCGAGTTCGGTAAGTTCCAGCCTCTGCGCCAACTCCGCAATCACTTCGCCGGTCAGCGAACCGACCTCATCCTGGGCGTAGAGCAGAGTCGGCACCAGCGCCGAGCGCCTGGTCGGATAATGCGTCAGCATCTCGGCGAAACGCGTCTCGAATTCTTCGGAAAAACGCATTACCGGTCGATATCTCCCAATATCACATCGATACTTCCAATGGCCGCGACCACGTCGGCGATGAGCCCGCCCTCGCACATCTTGGCGAGCGTTTGCAGATTCGCAAAGGACGGCCCGCGCATGTGCACACGATACGGCTTGGCCGTTCCGTCGCTGACGATGTAGTATCCCATCTCCCCGCGCGGCGATTCGATCGCCTGGTACACTTCGCCCGCCGGAACGGCGAAGCCCTCGGTAATAATCTTGAAATGGTAGATGAGGGCTTCCATCTGCGTCTTCATTTTTTCGCGGTCGGGCAGAACGACCTTGGGCGCGTCGGCCTTTATGGGGCCGTCCGGCATTCCCGCCAGCGCCTGCTGCACCATGCCAATCGATTCGCGCAACTCCTGGACGCGGCACAGGTACCGCGCGAATACGTCGCCTTCGGTGCGGACCGGCACGTTGAACTCGAAGTTTTCGTAGCCCGTATAAGGAGCATCGCGGCGAAGATCAATATCAATGCCACTCGCACGCAGCGTCGGGCCGCACGCGCCCAGGGCGATCGCATCCTCCGCACTTAGGCGCGCGACACCCTTGGTACGCATCATGAATATCGGATTCCCGGTCAGCAAGCCTTCGTATTCGTCCACATTTCCGGGGAAGCGGTCGGCGAACTTCTTGACCTTCTCGAAGAATCCGAGCGGTGGCTCCAGCGCCAATCCGCCAATGCGGAAGTACGACGTCATCATCCGCTGTCCGCTGACCATCTCGAACAAGCGCAGAATATCTTCGCGCTCGCGGAAGCAATAGAGGAAGACAGTGAATGCGCCCAGGTCCATGGCGTGCGTTCCCAACCATACCAGGTGCGAATTGATGCGGGTCAGCTCGTTCATCAGGACCCGCATCCACTGCGCTTTTGGAGGAATCTCCAGCCCCAGCAATTTCTCCACCGCCAGGCAGTAGGCGAGATTGTTGGTCATGGGGCAGAGATAATCGATGCGGTCCGTCAGCGGCACGACTTGCTGGTAGAACTTGGCTTCGCAGGTTTTTTCGATGCCCGTGTGCAGGTAGCCGATCACCGGCTTAAGCCGCACAATGGTCTCGCCGTCGATTTCGAGCACCAAGCGCAGCACTCCGTGCGTCGAGGGGTGTTGCGGCCCCATATTAAGGACAAGGGTGCGGTCACCCGAGGGAGTTTCCCGGCCAGCCTCGCCGACAGCAGTGGGAAATTGCGTCATCGCCTACCGGTACCCTTCCACGGGATAGTCCTTCCGCAGCGGATGGCCTTCCCAGTCATCGGGCATCATGATGCGTTCGAGATTGGGATGTCCGGTGAAGCGTACGCCAAACAGATCGAACACCTCACGTTCGTAGAAATTGGCCGCGGGCCAGACCGAAGTGACCGATTCGATCGCCGGGCTCGATCCGTCCAGCCGGGCTTTCAAGCGCACGCGCTCTTTCGTTGAAATCGAAAGAAGATGATAAACCACCTCAAACCGCGGTTCCGAGGGATACCAATCCACGCAGGTGAGGTCGGCAAGATAGTTGAATGGGCAATCCGCGGAGTCGCGCAAAATGGCGCAAACCTCGCGAATTACGGCCTTTTCGACCCAGACCGTAAGCTCGTCGCGATCGAACTTCACCGCCTCGACCACGGCGGCCTTCCACGCCACAAGGCGGGCCAGCGCGGGATGCGACTTCAACGGCTCGATATCGGTGATGGGGGGAGCGAGCGTCATCGGAAATCTCCTCGCTTGGTGGCCGCCGGGCCCCAGTCGAGCACGCCTTTTTTCCACACATAGAAGAGGCCGACCAGCACGATCGCGATGTACACCATCATCTCCCAGAAGCCAAACATTTTCAGTTCGCGCAGGATGACCGCCCATGGATAAAGGAAAACCGCTTCCACGTCGAACAATATGAAGAGCATCGCAACCAGGTAAAACTTGACGGAGAACCGTCCCTGCGCGTCGCCGATGGGCTGAACGCCGCATTCGTAAGGCGACACCTTCGCCCGATTCGGCTTATGCTGGCCGACCAGCCACGACAGAATGACAATCGCGCCCGCCAGGGCCGTGGCGATGCCGAAGTGCATCAGAAGGGGCAGGTAGCGAGCGAAATAATTGTCCGGCATAGGGAAGAGCTATATATAATTTGCGTCAAGCGCAACCGTTGTCGTTCCAGATTAGTTTTGGCTGGCGGAAGTGTCAAGCTAAGTACGTGTTTTAGCTGTAGTTTCATCCGGCGAAACCTGTCCAGACAGCGCCGGGGAGAGCTTGGGACGCATGATTTTTGGTTTCAACACCGATATCCGGTACGAAGATACGATTTATCACGTACAGAGTGAAGCGCGGGAAGGTGAGCAGTTGTTGCAGACGCAAATCTTCGTTCGCGGCCGTTGCATCGGCAAGCGCGCCGTTCCCTATAGCGCACGCGCAGAGGACGGCAAAGCTGGCTCTCCGAACGGCTATCAGAACAACGATCAAGACCGAGAGAAGATGCTGCGCGAGCTGCACCGCGAGGTGCTTGACGCCATTCGCGACGGCAAGCTCGATTCCATCCTCGACAAGCGCGACACGCCGGAAACGCTCGAGGCGGTGAAAGAGCTGGATCTCCAATGGGTCAATGCCAATTCCGTCCATTCGGGCGGCATCTTGACCATGCAAATCCGAGTCACCGACGGAGGCGCCACGGTCGAAGGCGCGCGCCTCACACTGCGCTTTGCTCCTCCCAACGGCGCGCCCTACTATGCGCAGGTCCTCACCGACGCCCGGGGCAACGCCGAAATGAGCGTGCAGGCGGATGAAAAGTCGCTCGCCGCTTCTTCCGTGCTCGTGCAAGTGAGTTTTGACGGACGCACGGCCACACGCAAGTTCCAGTTGCGCGCCGCCATGTAGAAGCTCATTCCTGTAGAGCCGGGGCTCGCCCCATCTCCGCTCGCACCAGCGTTGCCCGCGGACAAGGAGACGCGGCAAGCCGCGTCTCTACGAGAGATCAGCCTCCGAAAAATGCGAGAATGGATTCAATGAAGCTGACAATCAATGGCGAATCTCAGGTCTTTTCCGCCGAAACGCTGGGCGCGCTGATCGAGCAACTCGGCATGAAGCCGGACCGCGTGGCCATCGAACTGAACCGCGGAATCGTCCCTCGTGAGCAATGGCCCATGACTCCCTTGCGCGATGGAGATCGGCTGGAGATCGTGCACTTCGTCGGCGGCGGATCGGAACCGGGGCCGCAACGTAATCCACGTTTGTCATCCTGAGCCAAGCGACAGACCTGCGCTGCGCCGCCAAAGCCATTCTCCCCGCCGGTTTGGCAACCCGTTTCCGAACCTGCTAACCTGATTTTTTGCGGCCCCGTCGTTCAACGGATAGGACTTCAGTTTCCTAAACTGACTATGCAGGTTCGATTCCTGCCGGGGCTACCAGTCATCCGTGGGTGCCGTCGAGGATGCTGGATTTCGTCTGCAAAGCGTTTAGCCTTGACCGCTAGCCGGACTGGGAGGACAGCACTGCCGTTGCCGGCTGATAAACCGTCCAGCGATTCGCGATCGCGATCTCTTTCAGATTCGGATTCGGGTTGACGGCGAATGCGTGGCGAGACATGGCAAGCATTTCGCGATCCCAGATGGCGTTGCCGAAGGCGCAATCGGGTGGGGATTGTATCGCCGATTGGATCGCCTCGACCTTGCCGGGGCCGCACGGGACCCTCAAAAGGCGATCGGTAATTACGCCGTTTTCGACGGCCACCTCGGCGGCGAGAATGCGATCTGGCGCGATTCCAAAGAAGCTCATGCCGGAGCGGATGACCCATTGGTTGGAAGAAGAAACGGCCCAGACGTCGCATCCGGAGGCGCGGAGTCGCTGCACCAATTCGCGCATCTCGGGGAAAATGTTGGGCACGACGAATTGGGCAAAGTAGGCGTCGGCGGCCTGCTGTACGCGCGCTTCGCGGAGTCCGCGGTGCATGGTGACCATTTCTCCGCACATGACGTCTTCGGCGACATGGCCGGTCTTGTACTCGGCGTACCGCGGACGCGCCCAGAGCGCGATCTCTGGCGAGACCAGGCCTTGTCCGAGTTCCCAGGAAAAAAAACCTTCGCCGGCGTCTCCCGACCAGAGCGTGCCGTCGCAATCGAAGGTGGCGATTTGCGGATTGAGGGTGAGTACACTTTCGACGAATTCGGTTTGCAGAGATGTAAGACGCGTCATGAAGTATAGGGACCTTGGCGGACTAACCCGGTTGCGGAAGCTGCGGCGCTAAAGCGGCAAATTGTTCGGGCGTATCGAAAATAGTCGCTACCAGTGGGTCGTCCACCGGAACGTACGCGATCTCAGATTGGTGTGCACGCTCGACGTCCTGTGCGGTCGATGCTTCCGGCGCCCGCAGAAACGCTTCCAGCAGTTCGCGGCCCGCGAGAATTGGATGCCCGCGTTTTCCCCGGTATTCGGGGACCACGGCCCATTTTCTTTGTGTTGTGGCGTGAGCGAACGCGGATTCGAGCGCGACAATCGTCTCCATACGGACCGGCGGGCGGTCCACAAGCGTAATCATTGCGGCATCGCGGCCGCGGTTGAGAACTTCCTGAAGGCCGATCCGCAACGAGCTGAACTGGCCGCACGCGGGATCGGGATTCACCACCAGCGACGCTCCATTGGCATAGACAATGGGAGCCAAGGCGGCAGCATTCGCGCCGGCGACGACGATCACGACATCGACGTGGGAGAAGAAAAGCCGAATGGCGGCGGAGAGGAACGTGTCGCCAGGAGCCGCGGTGGTGGCGTGCGGAGGCCAGGGCAGCAGCGCTTTGTCGCCTGCTGCCAGAATGACTCCGCAAAAAGCCGGGGTGCGGCCCATGAAGGGACGATAACAAACTGCTGGCAGTTTGCCTAGGACGCCGGTCACGCGGGACCGTGGCGGCAATCGAAAGACAGCGCCAGCCGCTATTTTTCTCTGGCAACCACGAACTCGGGCGCATACAGGAGGGCGCGCTTGATCTCCGAGTCGGGAAAGGCAGAGATGGCGTTGCGCGCCGACTCGGCGTAGCGGGCGGCCTCTTGGGAGGCGTATTCGAGCGAGCCGTAACGGTTGAGGATGGTGAGTATCTCGGCGTGAGTTACGCCGTTGAAGGCGCGACGGTGGAGAATGGCCTCGATTTGATGGCGCTCGGCAGCCGTGCAACGCTCCAGCGCATGAATGACGGACATAGTGGCCTTGCCTTCACGCAGGTCGCTGGCCACGGGTTTGCCCAGCACGCTTTCCGACGCGGTGAGGTCGAGAACATCGTCGACGATTTGGAAGGCCATGCCCAGATCTCGTCCGTACTGGCCCAGGCGTTCTTCCTGGGCCGCGGTGGCGCCGCCTAGAATGCCGCCGGCCCTCATGCAAACCGAGAACAGGCACGCGGTTTTGCGATAAATCAGGTCGAGGTGCTCTTGCAGAGAAATCAGCGTGCCGAGTTTTTCTATTTGGAGCAGTTCGCCTTCGACCATCTGCTGCGTGAGTTCGATGAGCACGTCGAGGATGCGAAAATTGCGCTCCTGCACCGCGATGCGAAAGGCCTGCATGTAGAGCCAATCGCCGGCCAGCACGCACATCGAGTTGCCCCACTGGGTGTTGGCGGCGGGACGGCCGCGGCGGATCTGGGCCTCGTCGATGATGTCGTCATGCACCAGCGTTGCGGTGTGGATGATCTCGACGACGGAAGCAAGCTTGACCGCGCCACTGCCCTGGTAGCCGAGGAGCTTGGCCGAGAGCAGCAAGAGCGCGGGACGGATGCGCTTGCCGCCGCCGGCGCGCAAATACTCGCCGATCTCGGTGATGGAGTCGACCTTCGAGACCGTGTCGCGCCCGAATTGCCGTTCGATGGCGGCAATATCGTCGCGCAGAAGATCGAAGATCTCTTTCCCGTTGATGGACGTGGTTGTCGCCAAAGCGCTCAGTTGCTCCGGTAATTCGTGAACTGCAAGTCGATGCCAAAATCCTGCTGCTTGACCAGCGCGATGATTTCCTGCAGCGTGTCGCGGTCCTTGCTGCTGATGCGCACCACATCGCCTTGAATAGAGGCTTGCGCCTTCTTTTTGGAGTTTTTGACCAGCTTCACGATCTCGCGCGCCTTTTCGATCGGGATGCCCTGCTGGATGGCGATCTTTTGCTTGACGGTGCCTCCGGCGGATGGTTCCAGCGCCGCGTAAGTCAAGCCCTTCAGTGGCACGCCGCGTTTTACGAGCTTTTGCTGGAAGACGTCGTTGACCGCCTTGATCTTGAATTCATCGGCGGAATGCAGCAGGATGGCGTCCGTTCCTTCCATGGCAATCTGGGATTTCGAGTCCTTCAGATCGAAACGGGTGTGGACTTCCTTCAGCGCCTGCTGAATGGCGTTCGCAACTTCCGCGAGGTCTATTTTGCTGACGATATCGAAACTATTCTCGGGCATGGGATGTCTCGGTCAAGAATCGGATAAATCCAGGTCCTACGTGTCAGGTCTCAGGGCTCAGGTGTCAGGCAAAGCAGAGACCTGCCTTCCTGAGACTTGACACCAATGACCTGACACATTTTTTCACGGCTTGCTCACCGCGAGCATGCACTTCTGAGGGTAACAGAAGAGGCATTATCTGCGAAGGCTGGTTATGTGCACGCTTGCGAGTTTGGCTCTTCCGGCGCGAGCCCGAAGAATTTGTAGAAATTCCGGGCGGTACACGAGCCGATTTCTTCGGCAGGCAAGTTGCGGAGTTCGCCGATCTGGCGGGCGACTAGGGTGACAAACGCCGGTTCGTTGCGCTGGCCGCGATGCGGGATTGGCGCGAGATACGGAGAGTCGGTTTCGATCAACATGCGGTCGAGCGGAACGATTTGCGCGGCGTCGCGGATGGTCTGCGCCTTGGGAAACGTGATGTTGCCGGCAAAAGAAATCATGAAGCCCATATCGAGCGCGCACCGCGCATGATCTACGCTTCCGGTGAAGCAGTGCAGAATGCCGCCGAGCGCGCTCGATCTCCAGTGCCCGGCTATCATTTGCAGGCAGTCGTCCCATGCGTTCTCGCTGTTGTCGGAGGGGCGGCAATGAATGACGATGGGCAGCCTCGCCGTCTTTGCCAGCTCCATTTGTTGCAGGAAGACTGTTTTCTGCACCTCCCGGGGCGAGTGATCGTAAAAATAGTCGAGGCCGATTTCTCCCCAGGCAATCACCTTGGGATGCCGCGCCCATGCGAGCATTTGGGAATCGGCGGCTTGGTTCGCGAGGCTGGCTTCGTGCGGATGAATTCCGACGCTGGCCCAGATGCGCGGATATTCCGGCTTGCCGTCGTATTTTTCCGCAAGCTGAATGGCGCAATCGGCGGTATCCGGGCCGTCGCCGTTGCCGATGGCAAGGAAGGCTTCGATGCCGTTCTGCTTGGCACGGGCGAGAACCGCCTCGCGATCGCTGTCGTAGCGCTTGCCTTCGAGATGGGCGTGGGAATCGATGAACATCGGTCGTTGGCCGTTCGTCGTTCGCGAGATCGCGTGGGGACGGGCCTCGGACCCGTCCCGCCAAGCGCAGCCCGAGAACCTCTACTTTAACCTCGTGCCCACCGGGACATCTTCCAGAAAGCTCGCCAGCACCGGCTTGCCGCCTTCGGGCGAGGCGCAGACGATCATGCCGTTCGATTCGAGGCCGCGCAGTTTGCGGGGCGCCAGGTTCGCGACGATCACGACTTTGCGTCCGATCAAAGTTTCGGGCTCATACGCTTCGGCAATTCCGGCCACCAGTTGGCGGACTTCGGTGCCGAGATCGACTTCCAAACGGAGCAATTTATCGGCACCTTTGACGCGCTCGGCAGTCTTCACCTGCGCTACGCGCAATTCAACTTTGGCGAAATCGTCGATGCCGATTTTGCCTTCGGGAATGATGGCTGCGGGTTTGGCTGGCGCTTCCGGTTTGGCTGACGCAGGTTGGGCGGCCGGCTGCATCGCTTCGCTCGGATGGACGGGCGCGGCGCCCGCTCCTCCACTGGCATTCTGTTCTTCCATCTTCTGCATCCTCTCGACCGCCGATTTGTCCGCTCGCGGAAACACGCCTTGCACCTCGCCCAGCTTTGTGCCGGGAGGCAGTTGTCCCCACTGCAATTGGGTAAGATCGAATTTCCCGATGTCTCCAAGGCCAAGCTGGGCCCAGATTGTCGCGGTCGCGTCGGGCATCACCGGATGCGCGAGAGCGGTCACAATGCGCAGAGCTTCGGCGCTGGTGTAGAGCACGGTTCCAAGGCGTGCGCGGCTGTCGTCTTGTTTGGCGCCGAGAGACCAGGGTTCGTTTTCGACAATGTATTTGTCCACGGCGGCGACCAGCGCCCAGGCGGTTTCGAGCGCGCGCGAGAACTGAAACTGGTCGAAGAGCGCGCCGAAATCGGCAATCGTCTTTCTCGCAGCCTCGGCAATCGCGGCATCTGCCGGAGTCTTCGCTTGATCCGAGGGGCAGGGAACTGCTCCCTTGCAATAGCGCGCGATCATGGTCAGGGTACGGCTGGCGAGGTTGCCGAGGCCGTTCGCGAGATCGGAGTTGTAGCGCTGCACGAGCGCATCGAAACTGAACGATCCATCGTGGCCGAAAACGACTTCGCGCAGCAGGAAGTAGCGGAGAGCGTCGGCTCCGAGCACATCGACAATGGTTTCGGCGCGCACGATGTTTCCGCGCGATTTCGACATTTTACTTTCTTCAAAGAGCAGCCAGCCGTGCGCCGTAATGCCTTTGGGCAGCGGCAGTCCGGCGGCCAGCAGAAATGCCGGCCAATAGACGCAATGGAAGCGGACAATTTCTTTGCCGATCATGTGCACGTCGGCGGGCCAGTACTTATCGAACTTACTCACATCACCCGACCCGTAGCCGAGCGCGGTAATGTAATTGGCGAGCGCGTCGAGCCAGACGTAGACCACGTGCTTGGGATCGTCGGGCACGGGGATGCCCCAGGAGAAAGTCGAGCGGCTGATGGAAAGATCGCGCAGGCCGCCGCGCACGAACGAGAGCACTTCGTTGCGGCGCGTCTCGGGGCGGATGAAATCGGGCTGCTCGGTGTAAAGGCGGACGAGCTGGTCTTGAAATGCCGAGAGCTTGAAGTAGTAATTTTCTTCGTGGACGGTTTCGGTGGGGCGTCCGCAATCGGGGCAGGGAGCGCCGGGGCCGGCGGCATCGACGTAAAGCTCATCGGAGACGCAGTATTGGCCGGTGTAGGTGCCTTTGTATATATATCCGTTGTCGCGGATCCTGCGCCACAGCGCCTGCACGCCGCGCTGGTGGCGTTCGGACGTGGTGCGGATGAAATCGTCGTAGGTCAAACCCATACGGTCCCAGAGGCCGCGGAATTCGGCGGAGACTTCATCGGTGAGTTGCTGCGGCGTTTTGCCCGCGGCCTGCGCCGCGCGCTCGATTTTTTGACCGTGCTCGTCGGTGCCGGTGAGGAACCAGGTGTCGTCGCCCAACATGCGGTGGCGGCGCGCGATGGTGTCGCAGGCGATGGTGGTGTAGGCGTGTCCAATGTGCGGACGCGCGTTGACGTAGTAGATGGGCGTCGTGATGTAGAACTTTTTGGTCATGATTTCGTTGCGCTGCCGCAGCCAATAAAATCCGGATTTGTCCGCATCCCGTTAGTATCTTCCATCGGGGAGCGGGGCGCTACTTTTGCAGCTCCGCAAGTGCCGACAACACTTCGGCACTGTGCTGGTTTGGATTCACCTCGGTGAATACTTTCACGATCTTGCCCTCGGGATTGACGATGAAAGTGTGCCTCGCGGCGACCTTTACCAGACCGAAGTTGGTCAATGAGCCATAATCGCTCGACACTTTGTGGTCGGTGTCGGCCAGCAGCTTGAAGTTCAGCCCTTCCTTGGCGCAGAACTGCTTGTGAGAGTCGGCGCTATCCACGCTGACTCCAAGCACCACGGCGTTTTTCTGCTGGTACTGCGGCTGGTCGCGCTGGAAGTTGTGCGCCTCGATGGTGCAGCCGCTGGTGAAGTCCCTGGGATAGAAATACAGGACCACCCACTTGCCCCGATAGTCCTTGAGGCTGACGGGAGTGCCTTCCTGCGAGTTAAGCGTGAATTCGGGAGCCATGCTGCCCACCGGCGGCGGCGTTCCCGCGAAGACGAGAAGGGGCGCGAGCGCGAACACGATCAGGCAAAGTGCGGTCATCCTTATGTTTTTCACCATACATAACCTCCCGGTTGAAGATTTTAGGTCCCAGTCTCTGATACCAAGCCCGTAAAGGGGCGTCTGATTTCGACTGGCGCGGCATCGCGAAAGCGATGCCGTGATAAGCAACCGATGCTCGGGCGTAAAACTTCGGCTCAATCTTTCTCTTTACGCTCGCCTCGAACGTACTGCTGAATCGCTTCCTGCATGACGGTGCGGAGCGGCACATGGTGCGTTTCCGCCAGCATACGGCAATCTTCGTATTCAGGCGCATAATTCGATGCGCAATTCGATGCATCGTTCGAAACCGTGCCATGCATGTCGGCGATCTTAATCCGCACCGGGCCCCACGTGGTTTCGACCGTCTCCCATCGTCGCGCGAGGGTTTGGCGCTGTTCCTCGCGGCGGCGTACGCCCAGCGTCGTGGTTTCGGCGAAGATCAGTCGGGTCAGGCGATCGCCGTCTTCGATTTTCGCGAGGACGGTCAACAACGCGCCGGGGCGGCTCTTCTTCATCTGTACCGGCGCGCTGAATACATCGAGCGCGCCTTCGGCCAGCAAACGCTCCATGGTGTAGGCCAGCACCTGCGGGCTTAAGTCGTCGAGATTCGCTTCGAGCACGGCGATCCTCTCATTCCATGTGCCTGGCGATGCAATCGGGAATGTGCCCGTGCCATCCGCGGACGCAGCTTCTCCAATGGTCAGCCGGAGCAGGTTTGGATGGTCGGGGAATTCGCGAGTGCCCGCGCCGTATCCGGCCTTCTCGATTTTCATCGCAGGAAAGGGCGCGAAGCGGGTAGTCAGCGCCTTCACGATGGCCGCGCCGGTTGGCGTCACCAGTTCGACCTGCGGGCCCGAGGAATAGACGGGCGCATCGCGCAGCAATTTCAGCGTCGCGGGTGCTGGGACGGGCAGCGTGCCGTGGGCGCACTTGACGGTGCCGCCGCCGACATTCAGCGGCGAGCACACCCATTCTTCGACCTGGAGAGATTCCGCGCCCACGGCGGCGCAGACTATATCCACCAGGGCATCGACGGCGCCGACTTCGTGAAAATGGACTTGCTCGACGGAGGTATTGTGGATCTCAGCTTCGGCCTGACCCAGCGCTTCGAAGATGCGAATGGCGGTCGACTTTGCGGTGGAGCCGATGGCGGCCTTGTCGATGATCTCGCGAATCTGCGTTAGGCCGCGAGCATGGGTGTGGTGATGGTGCGTTTGGGCGGGTTCCTCGTGATCGTGCGGCAGGCCATTTGCGCCATCGGCGTACACATCGACTTTGGTGGCGGAAATTCCGGCCCGCTGCACGCGCGAAATCTGTAGGCGCGCGCCGAGATCGAGCGCCGCGACCGTGTCTTCGAGAAGCTTTAGCGATACTCCGGCATCGAGCAGGGCGCCCAGAAACATGTCGCCGCTGATGCCGGAAAAGCAATCGAGGTAGGCGATGCGCATAAAGGCTGTCGTTGGTCGTTGGTCGCCAGTCGTTGGCAAAATCGGATTCTGTAAACTTTGGAGGCGAACTGGGGTGGTTCGCTAACGACCAACGACGAACGACCAGCGACGGCCTTTTTTGCTGACGACCAACAACCGATCTTTCATCATAGGGAACGCTCTCCCCTCAGTCAAACTCGCCGCCGTCTGCGAGTTTGTTAGAATCACAGCTTATTCAATAAGTTAGAGGGCAATCTTGTATCGACATCTGGAACGCCGTCTGGTCGAGCATTTGCGCGAGTTTCTGCGCCGCGCTTACGGTTTGGAAATCGCACACATGGTTGTCGAGCAGCCGCCGAAAATCGAATTTGGCGAGTACGCGTTGCCCATCGCCTTCGAACTCGCGAAGAAACTTCGCAAGGCGCCGCGCAAGATTGCCGAAGAGATCGTTGCCGGAATCGGCGCGATTCCCGGCTTTGAGAAATTCGAGGTTGCAGCAGCCGGGTACATCAACGTGCGCGTGAACCGCGCCGAGTTGGCCGTCGCTCTTGCTGCCGATGAATGCCCGGAGGCGGACGTCCCCGCCGGCAAAGTTCTGGTCGAGCATTCCAGCATCAATCCCAACAAGGCGGCGCACATCGGGCACCTGCGCAACGCCATTCTGGGCGATACGTTCGTCCGGCTGCTGCGTTTTGCGGGCAGGGAAGTGGACGTTCAAAACTACATCGACAACACGGGAGTGCAGGTCGCCGATGTGGTGGCCGGATTCATGCACATCGAGAAGAAGCCGCGCGCCGAGATCGAAGCGCTCGCCGCCGCGCCCCGCTTTGATTACATGTGCTGGGACCTCTACGCCCGCGTTTCGCACTGGTATGAGGAGGACAAGGCGAACCTGCAGGCGCGATTAGCCACGCTGCATGCGATCGAGGAAGGGAACAACGAGACCGCGGCGGTTGCGGATTTGATTTCGATTGCCGTCCT
Organism: Terriglobales bacterium; assembly: GCA_049519955.1. Classification (GTDB taxonomy): domain Bacteria; phylum Acidobacteriota; class Terriglobia; order Terriglobales; family Acidobacteriaceae; genus Acidiflorens. Next base: position 552 of record JBEKQG010000008.1, on the reverse strand, counting down.
TAAGCGCCATCTTGAAACCATGGACCGGCTGGATATTGAGTACGATTTTCTGCCGCGCGAGAGCGAAATACTTCATCTCCACTTTTGGGATGCCGCGTTTGCGAAGCTGAAGGAGTCGGGCGTTCTTAGTTACGAAGCGGACGGGAAGAACAAGGGCTGCTGGGTGATGCGGCGCGCTGGAACGGCGGCGAGACCTTTAGCCACGGGGGGCACAGAGCACACAAGCGAAAAGAGCGCAGAGGAAGAGATCACCGAGGAAGATCAGAAAGTAATCGTCCGCTCCAACGGCACGGTCGGCTATGTCGGCAAAGACATTGCCTATCACATGTGGAAGTTCGGGTTGCTGGGGCGCGATTTTGGCTACCGGAAATTTTTTCGCTATCCCAATGAGCGCGACTGCTGGATCTCGACCACCGCGGGCGAGAAAGATCATCCTCACTTCGGCAATGTGGCGGAAATCTACAACGTGATCGATGCGCGGCAAGCGGAGGCGCAGAACACGGTGATTGACGCTTTGCGGGGGCTTGGACATGGAGAAGCCGCCGATCGCTA
>JBEKQG010000007.1:0-39791 GCA_049519955.1 Terriglobales bacterium | reverse complement strand
CAGGGCTTGGAGCCGGAGAATGAACCGCGACCGCGTCACCATCGACTGGCGCTTCACTCGCAAACAAGCACGCTTAAAGTTCGGCTACAAAAGAAACCATATTACGCGGTCACGGTACTAGGTGTCGTGACCCTGGAGGCTGGCCCACCCTCTGGCGGCCTCAATGGTAGAGATGCAGAAGGGCGGGCCAGCATCTGATCAGGTAGGTCTTACCTTATGTCAAAGGATCAACATGAAGAGGAAGCGATCCTGAGATTCACTTCCTATCTGCAAGATACCACAGGTGTTTCATTCGGAGTTACCGGCCGCGATGTTCCCGTGCCCTCCGGCCAAAACTATGACTACGAACTGACGGGGGTAGATGGCGATAAACTCGCCGTCGAACTTTTTCGCTTGGTTGAGAGCGAGCAGGATCTAAAGCGTCAGAAGGCTTGGAGCCGAGTCATCCAGAAGTTGAAAGACGAGGTCCTCCGTCGGAAATTGAAGGGGTACATGGTTTCGACTCCCGTGTTTATGTACAAAAAAAGAGAGTTGGATGCCTACGTTTCGCAACAAGCGGATGCGATTGAGAGGGCTATAAAGGACGATGGCGACAAAAAGCAATTCTCCGCTGGGGGTTATGAGTTCAACAGGATAGCGAATCTCGAGACAATCGTATTCTCGTACAGCCCCGGCGGACGGGCTATTAATCCCAGCGGAACTGCATTTGAGCATTTTGTCCGTTTGTTGCCAGTGAAAAATCGCCAACTTGCGACACCGGGGCACCGGAGGTGTCTTCTAGTTGCGAATTGGGCGATATTCGTGGATGCCAATGATGCAATCCAGGCCTTGACCAGTGTTGACTTTAGCCAATTTACAAACATCGATCTCATTTTCTACGAGACTAGCCCTGGGGAATTGTCGCTCATCTTCAGCCGTTCCGTGTATGAGGCCATAAGGCGGCGGACCGTCGTCTCTGATGCCGGATTAACTCGTCTCCTGAATCAATATTTGCGCTACATGTTGGCGGATAAAAAGGACGAAGCTTTTCAATACGTAAAGGCTATCTCAGCCATGGCCGGCAACATGCAATGGTTGGACGACTCTGAGGCGAGACGGAACTTGGTGATGCATGCTGAGGCCCAACTCAAAGAGCATGACCAGATTGATAAGGCTCTCTGGGTTTTGGAAATGCTGCATGATGATCCAGATCCGGATAAGGAAGGAGCAAATGATCCCGGTGATCGAGACGGAAGTCAGAACTATCACGCGAGAATATTACGTAATGAAGACGTCCGCTTTATCACTACCGTTCGGGGCCACTTGTGTTGGCTGATGTCACAGCTCGTTGTGCAGAATATTCCAGAGCATTACACGCGCATTTTAGAAATTATTCATCGATATGCGGAAGAAAAGAATCTTTACATCCGTGCACAGGTCACCTTTCCGCTGACGGAACTCGTCGCTCGAAGGCGAGCTACCAAGATCAAGGATGGCTCACCTTTCAACTGGAATCGGGAAGAAAGACTGCGTGTGCGTGATCTTGCTTTTCGCATGCTGCGTGAGAACAGTGCCTACCCACGCGTCATGGAGAGTTTGTTAAATGTCTTCAACTCACTGCGTGATGTCAATGAGGCCGAAGCAGAGGAGATCCTGACGAGATTTCTTGCCACAGGGCAAGACTATATTTTTCAAGGCCTTGCTGCTCTCGTTGTTTACTTTGCGTTGTTCAGGGATAAGAACTGGCGCGACGACGCACCGTTCGACAGACGGAGGTTCGTCGACATCTTGAAGAATGAGATAGTAAGCGGAGGTAAATCCCTCAGGTCGTCGATCGCGTGGCATCTCTGGAAGATCGTTAGCGATAAGCATTTACCGTATTCTGATGTTAAGGATTATTTCCCGCTGTTTTGGGAGGGTACGTACGACCCACATATTGTGTCGATGTGTGACATGGCCATTGGGGAGCTAACGACAATAGCTCCTCAAGATGCAGTTGAACTTTTTAAGCGAATGGTACAAAAAAGTCTTGAACACGCTAATGAAAATCCTGCCCAATCGCACTGGCTCTCCTGCACTGAGAAGGTGATTCCGCTTCTAACAGCGCAACCAAGCGAACTGGTAGCGGTGGTATCGGACTTGAAAGATCTTTGGATGAAGGGTGGTTACATCGGCGACCCAATAACAATCTTCGGTTCGTTTCGACACGTAGATCCGATGCAGCGCGACGAGGTGAGAGAGGGGTTGAAAACCATCTACGGGGAAATGAAAGCGGTCCATCCACGGCTCGTAGATGTAGTCTGGTCTGATTAAGCACACAACGGGAGCCGTTAGGCGGGCGGGCCACGTTACCGGAGAAGCATAACGCGGGTTTGCCCCCTAACCTCGGCCGAAACAACCCTGGCCCGCCGAATCGCGGCTGCCCCGTCCTTGCGCCCTTTGCAAAAGCGGGCGCGATGCCGATGCCTCGGTCTTCCATCATCATTTCAAAGCGTGGGCGAAATAGAGTAAGATTAATCGCCCTTTCCGGGAAGGAGACTACCCCCATGTTCAAGCGATGGCCTCTGCTGATTTCCTTGTTGCTCCTGAGTGGCAGTATCTTCTGCCATGCGGTCCCAATCGATGCTGGGTTATTCACAACCTACTCCAACGACGATGCAAAGACGACGTTGTATTGGACAGTCTGCGGTTCGATCCCGCCCGGAGAAGGCTGCTACGGCTTCGGACAACTGGGCCCGTTCGGCCAGATTGGCTCCATTGTTGAAGGCAGCAAGGTTTATAACAATGCCAAAGGCACAATCACCCGGCACCTCTATGTGATCGATCAGGCATACGGCTCCGGTAAAGACGGCGTTGCGCTTTATGACTATAAGAGGGTCGACAGCATCGTAAACGCCTACGACACAACAACGCTTACGCTTGTGAAGACGGTTTCTCTTCCATTGACGGGCGGGAGTTCGGCTACTGTATTCATGGGCGCCAATAAAGCCTATCTTGTGATCGCGACCAGCATGAGCGACGCAGTGGTCGAGGTGGCGAAGAGTAATCATGCCGTTACGCCGATTTCGGAAATCTCCCAGATTCCGACCTCAATTACGGCGGACAACTACGGTTTTGTGACCGTCACGTCGCCAATGGGCTTTTTCGTAATCGGTCCGAACGGTGCGCCCCAGGAGTTCGGCGGAGGATCGCCCTTCACCGTGAACACGATTCTGGGAATTCAACCCTGAGCCAGGGGCGGGCGCCACTTCTCGCGCTTTTTCGAGAGAGCTTGCCCTTCGGCCCCGCTCGGGATGACAAACTCTAATGAAGTGGTGAATTGTCGCGCCGTTCAGGGAAATGGGCGAAAATGAATTCATGATCCTCAAGACCCTGCCCGTAGGCCCGCTGCAATGCAACTGCTCCATCATTGGCGATGAGACCACGCACGAAGCCATGGTCGTCGACCCCGGCGACGACATTGAAGCCATTCTAGCCATCGTCCGCCAGCACAAGCTCGAGGTGAAGCGGATCGTCATCACCCACGCCCACATTGACCACGTTGGCGGAGCCATGAAGCTGCGCGCGCTAACAGGAGCGCCAATCCTGCTCAATCAGAACGATTACGCATTGCTGAAGATGCTCGACATGCAGGCTTCATGGCTTGGCATGGCCACGCCCGGCCAGGTCGCCATCGAAGCGAGCATCGCCGATGGAGACGCGCTGCGGACGGGCAATCTGACGGCGAACGTTCTCCACACTCCCGGCCATACCGAGGGGAGCGTCTGCCTTTATTTTCCCACTGAAAAATTGCTGCTCGCCGGCGACACGCTCTTCGCCCGCAGCATCGGACGTACCGATCTCCCCGGAGGATCGTTCGAGAAGATCATGCGCTCGCTGCGCGACCGCGTCCTTACCCTGCCCGACGATACGCTTGTGATTCCAGGCCACGGCCCGCGGACAACGATCGGTGAGGAAAGAGAAGAGAATCCGTTTCTGGTGGGATGACCGTAGGAAATAAAAAGAACACCGGTTCAGCCGGGCGGGGACGCCCGGCCCTTGACCAGCAAGTTATTTCTGCGTCGGCGCCTGGTTCTGCGGAACGGTCGGCGGTGCGGCAGGCGCGACCGGCTGCGACTTTGTCTGCGACGGCCGAACTCCCGAGAGCACGGACGAGGGTCCGCTGCGCCGCGCCGCAAAAATCGAAAGCGTGATCGAGGTCAACATGAAGATGATCGCCGACCACGTCGTTGCCCGGGACAGCACCGAAGCCGCGCCCCGCGGGCCAAACGCCGTCTGGCTGCCCTGACCGCCAAAAGCCGCGGCCAGGTCGCCGCTCTTGCCACTCTGCAGCAACACCACCGCAATCAGAAAGAAGCAAACGATTACGTGAACGACCGTGATCAGAACTGTTACCCACATGCGCGAAACTCCACTGGGGCCGAAGCCCGGATTCGACAATTTCTTCTGCCGCAACAACAAGATGCACAATCAAAACATGGTGCGGAAGGGGGGATTTGAACCCCCACGCCTTTCGGCGCCACCCCCTCAAGATGGTGTGTCTGCCAGTTCCACCACTTCCGCACGTAAAAACTATCTCGTTCTCAGACGCTGAATCTGAATCTTCAATCTTATCATGGGCACGGGGTTCCCGGAGCGCCCTGCCGAACTGGCGCCTCGCGCTCAGTGGCGTCGCGCGTCGAACGAATCCAGCCCTAATGTTAGGCCCAACATGCCTAATTCCAATGGTGCGAGTGCCACCAGATCTTCTGAATATCGAAGGTGACACCGCGGCAGAGGTAGATCGGCGTGTTTTCCTCGCTCATGCCGAAGCGCTGGTAGTGCTCGAAGGCCTGAAATGAAGTGCAATTGTCGCGCACGTCGTCGAGACTCCACTCGATCACGATCAGGTTCTTATAGACCTGTGGCGGCGGACCCCAGTACCAGTGATTCTGGTGGCGGGAGTAGGCGCGCGGCAGGCCGAACTTGGGACCAAACAAATTAATCGCGCCGGCTTCGCCATAGTTGCCGGCCCAGATGCCGGTCTGGGCGCGCTCGTCGGGTGGCAGCGAGTTGTAAATGGCGGCGACCTCACTTACCAACTCGGGCCATCCAAATTGGTCGGCAACCGGTTGCGGCAACAGCGACTCGTGATGGACTTCGGCCTTGGCGGGTTTGAATCCGATGGCGTTTTGATAGGCCAGAAGCCGCTCGGGCGGCAGCATCCACGTCACCAGCGGGACGGCGGGAAGAGTGCCAATCAAGATGACGGCGACCACGGCCACGCGCGTCCAGCCGGCGCGGCTGGTCAGCCAGCGCTCGATCACGACCGCGCCGCCAGCGAAAAGCATCGGATAGATCGGAAACACGTAGTAGTTCTTGCCATGCGCGACTTCCATCAACACGAAAAAGACCGCAAAGGTCACGCTGAGCACGCGCCAGCGGCGGTCGCGCAAAAACCAGACCAAACCCGAGAGCCAGACCGGCAACAGGATCGGGTGCATGTCGACGATCTGCTCCTTAACAAACGCGAGCGGGCCGAGCACGACGTTTTTGCCCATGCGGCGGACGTTGGCCAGGTCTTCGATAGTCGGAAAGTGATGGCGGATTTGCCAGATGATGTTGGGCAGGAAGAGCGCGATGACGGCGGCGATCCAGATCCACCGCCGCGCGAACTCCCGGCGATGATGCGTCAGAAGCAGGGCGACGGTGACCGCGAATCCGAAAGATAACGTGGAGTGTTTGTTCTCCAGCCCAAGTCCGGCAAGCACGCCGAACCATATCCAAAGCCGCGAGTCTCCTGCGCGCAGGATGCGAGCCAGAACCCAAATGCAGCCCATCCAGAAAAGCGGCTCGAAGGGATTCATGGTCAGAAGGCTGTCGACGCTCAGAATGGCGGGGCAGAGCAGAATGGCAACTCCGGCGAGAAGTTGCGCATAGCGTCCGCCGCCGAATTCACGCGCGATGAGCATGGTAAGCGCGATCAGTGCCGCGCCAGCCAGCGCGGGAAGAATGCGCAGCGCCGCGAGCGATCCGCCCATCAGCAGCGCGACTTTCGCGTAAACGGCGATCAGCGGCGCGGCATCTACATAGCCCCAGTCGAGATGACGCGCCATGTCGAGGTAATAAAGCTCGTCGCGAAAGTAGCCGTAATGGCGAACGCTGGTGAAGATATGCAGCAGCAGCTTGGCGGCGCAGAGCGTGATAAGGACGCCAACATTGAGACGAGGCAAAGGCAGTGTCGTTGTCGAATTCACTTCGTCAGGCGAGTAAGTTCGGGGCGCAGGGGTAGGCACGCGACTAGGGTAACGCAGATGCCAAGCGAATTCACGCTATGCGTGGGACGAGTCGGCCCGAAGCGGGGACGAGCGGGACAACCTGGCCACCGGTCACGACCCAAGCTTGAGCAGCGCGTCGCGCAATTTTTCATGCCGCTGCGTCAGATGAAGGTAGGTCATTTCGTCCGGTTTGGCCTTGGTGCTCATAATCTCGACGAGCGCATCCTTTTGCTCGCGCATCCACGAGGAAAGATCGGGAATGAGCGCAAGCACCAGCGCGAAATTCTCAAAACTTGCCTTCTCCAACGCGCTCCACGAATCGGGCTTGATGCCCAGAATCCGCGCGACCGAGCGCGCCGATTCCTGGCGAATGCGGACGCTGTCGCCTTGAAATTCTCGCGCCATCCGCCGATTCACTCGCAGTCCAAGGTTGCGCGTGCTGAAGCTATCCCACGCTCCGCGCTCGCTGCCCGGCAACTCGTAGAACACATGGCCTGAGGCCAAGCGGCGCAAGGTCCGGGCAGGCGTCCTGTATTTCACGCCGGCGGCGATCCTGCGTTCTTCGCGCTCGGCCAATTTTTGCAGGTTGGCGCGCCCCGGCCTGAAACCGAGCTTGCGATAGAACCAGAACGCGCCCGATTCGATCGCCTCCTCGTTGTCATGCCCCAGTTGATACGGATAGACCGAGACGCAAGTCGTTCCCATCAGGTGACAAAGGCAGCGCAGCACTTGCGCGTAGATCCATCCCGCCTCGCCGCCGCGAAAAGTGTAAAACGTGTTGAAACCGACTTCCATCCACTCGCAGAGTCCGATGGCCTCGATGTAGTTGATCGGCACGCCATTTTTCAGCGTCAATCCCGCAACGTACGCGCGCAGCGGCAGACGGCGATCTGGCGGCAAACTCCAAAGATAAATCGAGACGCCGCGGCTGGCCTCACCCCTTCCAAGATCGGCGCGTACCACTGACGCTGGATCGCCCAGCGTGGTGCCGTAAAGCTCGCGGTAGCGCACCAACATGACCTCGCGGATCAAGTCCATGATCTTGTCGCCCTGCGTGCGCGAAATCCGCGTCAGTTGCACTGGAGGCCGCGCCAGTTCTTCGGCCAGCGCAACCTGGCCGCGGTTGATGAGCGGTTCGCTGTGGTAAAAGACGCTCGGAACCGGCTTCCAGTTGCGCGTTCGCGAGATGGCGGAGTTCCCGAGATTCCAGCGTAAGGGCACGCGCAGAGATTCGTACAGCTCCGCTTTTTGTCGTGCGGACAGCGGCAACCGCTCGAAGCGTTGCATTAGCCATGCAGCGACCTGCCCTGGATGTTCGGGATCCTTCTTGCCCATGGCCGTTTCCAGCCATCGCCGCCAGGGAGTATCGGCCTCGACATAGGCGTCGTCTTCGAGCAAGGGTATGAAGCGCGGGCCTATCGTGCCTAAATCTCGTCCGGGCGCGTAATTTTCCCACGCGACTTCGACTTTGCCGGGCAGGCGATTCGTGGAGATGAGCCAGCGGGCTACATCGAAACTGAGCGTGTCTTCCATCGCGGTGCCGGCGATGCCGGAGACTTCGAAGGTATCGAAAGCGTCCATGTCGGCGCCAGCTTTGCGCAATGCTTCCACTTTTTTGTGGAAACGACTCAGAATGCGCTCGGTGGCGCGAACCACGGCGGGCGCTTGAGGAAAGGCCCGCAAGAAAAGCAACGCCTCGTGGAAGCGGATCAGCGAAGCCGTACCGGTGAAGCGTGCGGCGTCGAGCCGATTCAGCAACTTGACTACGCGAGCGGCTTCGTGGCGGCCAAACCGGTAACGGCTGTCCTCGAGTTCGGTGAGTTGACGATCAAGAGCGTTCGCGGGCATGCATAATTCCCAACAAAGAGTACCTCATGTGGGGCAGCCAGGGTACAATTGTGCCGTTTTCAGAGTCAAGAAGAAGATTTCAGGTGATATCTCGCAGCTCATTCAGGCTGGTCCTCGCAGTTGGTCTCGCGGCGGCCGTGGCCCTGGCGGCCCTGTTCGCGTCGAGGCTCGTTCGGGTTCCGGCGGCGAGTTTCTTCCCGTCGTCGTTCGTGACGCATTCTTTGATGCTGGCGCTATCTGTCGCGGCGATGTTTCTGATCTCGAAGGGCCGGCTCGAACTCTATGGGTTCACCGAGGGAACGTATAGGTTCAGCCCTCGCATCCTCTTGTGGGTTCTTCCGACGGCGGTGCTCGCCATCGTGGGAGCGGTTACGTCGCATGGACAGGCCCCGCGCGGATTCATCGATCTCACGAAGCCCCAGACAATCGTCTTCGTCTGGGTCTATGCGAGCATCTGCGAGGAAGTGCTCACTCGGGGCCTTCTGCAGACGTTGTTGAGTAGAGGGGCCGAGGCGGGCGCTGCGAATTCCCGTTGCCTGAGCATGCCGGTTGTGGTGAGTGGGCTGTTCTTTGGTGCCATGCACATTGTGCTTGTTAGGTTCATGGGGTTCGGAGCCATTCCAGTGATTGTGCTGGCAACGGGCCTCGGACTGGTCGCAGCGCACTACCGGGAAAAAACGGGGAGTCTTATTCCGGCGATCGTCATCCACGCGCTCTTCAACATTGGCAGTTCGTTGCCGTTATGGGTGATGCGGTGGCTGCGCGGTTAGGCCGCTTGGATTTCCATCACCCGCGCTGGACCTTCCTTCGTGTCATTCGCGTCGATTTCGGACACTGTCGCCAACGGTTGTGTTTCAAGCCCGCGATGCCCGCGATGCCGTTGACAACCCAACTATTCGGCAGTAGCCTTGCACCGGATGTTCCGCAGCGTACGCACTGCGGTTGCCGCTCGGGAAGAAGATCCTGTCCCGCGCCAGTCACCACGAAGCACCAATCTGTGTGAGGAGAGCAAAGGCCATGAAGAGATTCAGTCTGCTGCTGGTGTTCGCTGCGGCAATTTCATTCGCACAGGAGGCGGGCACACCACCTGCCCCACTGACTCCGGCACCGACGAAGCCCACTTGTAACCCGAACAACCTCTTTACGGGGCGCGATTGTAAGGACAAGATCAAGGCTTACGACCAAGCGATGCAACAGCGCCAGCATCATGCTAAAGAGGTGCAGCAATTCGTAGACCGTCAGAAAGACCTGGCGACCGCACAGGCGACTGCGCCTCTGCAGCAGCAGATTGCCGACCAACAGGGGCAGATCAAGAGTCTCCAGGATCAGATGCAGGCCGACGCGACCGCTGCGCTACAGGCAAAGTCTGACGCGCACAAGCGAGGTTTGTGGCAAGGTACCGGCATCGGTGTGGCGGCCTCGTTGCTCGGTCTCGGACTGTTCTTTGGCATCAAGCGGTACGGTCTTGGCTTCACCGTTACCAGGAAGCCACAGGGGTCATAGAGCCAACAAACGGCCCGCAACCTCGGTTTCAGACGCCACCCGCCAACGGGGAGGACCACGGTCGGGCTGTCGCCCGTGCTATAATTCCTGTTCGCCTGAACGTGTTTACGTCGAGGCTGATCCTGTGATTTCCTCCGTGGGCGGACCCATAATTCCGAGAACCACTGCCATTCCAGATTTCTAGAGGCGAGGTACCGCTATGTCCGGCCATTCTAAGTGGGCAACCATCAAGCACAAGAAGGGCGCTCTCGACGCCAAGCGCGGCAAGATTTTCACGCGGCTGATCAAGGAAATCGCGATGGCGGCCAAATCCGGCGGCGATCCCGACATGAATCCGCGCCTGCGGACGGCGATCCTGGCGGCCAAGTCCGAGAACATGCCCGCCGACAACATCAAGCGCGCCATCCAGCGCGGCACCGGCGAACTGCCGGGCCTGACCTACGAAGAATTTGTGCTCGAGGGCTACGGTCCCGGCGGCGTGGCTTTGCTGGCGGAAATTTCCACCGACAACCGCAATCGCACGGTCAGCGAAATCCGCCATGTCTTCGGCAAGAACAATGGGAACATGGCCGCGGCGGGCGCGGTCGCGTATATGTTTCACAAGAAGGGCGACATTTTCATTGCGAAGTCCGCGGCCAAGGAAGACGATCTGATGAACATCATCCTCGAAGCGGGCGGCGAAGATTTGAAGGACGATGGAGAAAACTGGGAAATCCTGACCGATCCCCACGCCTATGAAGGCGTGCTGGAGGCCGTGAAGAAGGCTGGCATCAGCCCCGCTTCCTCGAGCGTGGCCATGGTTCCCGATACCTACATCAAGCTGGAAGGGCAGCAGGCGGCGCAGATGATCCGCCTGATGGAAGCGCTCGAAGACAACGAAGATGTGCAAAACGTCCATGCCAACTTCGATATCGACGAGAAGACTCTGGAAGAAGTCGCGGGCTGAGGTGATCGGGTGATCTGGCCATCGGATGATCTGAGTTGCACGTTGCTCTGTACACTGTTTTTGAATTTCGGTCTTGAATTTTGATCGCCCGATCATGTTTGCGCCTACTCGTCGGCGGAGCCGCCACACTTTTCAACACCTCCGAGGAAAAGTTTGTGGAAAAGCGGGCTCTGAATCTTGTAACCTTCTGTTAACAAATCGCCTTCAACAATCTGCACTGCATCGGGTGCTTGCCGCATCGCGCCCATGCGCGATTTGGTCTCCGTGAAAACTCGTCTCGACAAATTGCTGGTGAACCGCCGGTTGACGCCGTCGCGCGAGCGCGCACAGGCCCTCATCCTCGCCGGAAAAGTTCTGGTCAACGAGCAGAAGATCGAAAAGGCAGGCGCATCGGTAGACTCGGGCGCGGCCTTGCGCCTGCTGGGTGCCGATCTTCGCTACGTCAGCCGTGGCGGCCTCAAGCTGGAGAAGGCCCTCGAACACTGGCACATCGAGCTGAAGGGCAAAGTCTGCCTCGACATCGGCGCTTCCACAGGAGGCTTCAGCGACTGCATGTTGCAGCACGGCGCCGCCCGGGTGATTGCCGTCGATACCGGCTACGGTCAGATGGATTTCGGCTTGCGAAAAGATCCCCGCATGAGGCTGCTGGAGAAGACGAACGCCCGCTACCTCGAGCACGGCGACATTGGCGAGGCGATCGACTTTATTGCCATGGACGTTTCCTTCATCTCGGCCACGCTGGTGCTGCCGGCGGTGCTGCGGGCCGCTTCATTCGGCGGCGATGCGGCACGAGACGGCACTCGCCAACACGCCCGCCAAGCTGCTCGGCAAATTGTGGTGCTCGTGAAACCGCAGTTCGAAGCGGGCAGGGAATTGGTCGGCAAAGGCGGAATCGTGCGCGATGAAGCGGCGCAGCGCGCGGCCGTGGCCAGAGTCGAGGGGGCGCTTGCGGACCTTGGTTGCGAGCGCGCCGAATGGATCGAATCTCCCATCCTCGGCGGTGAAGGCAATCGCGAATTTCTGCTCCACGCGGAGTTTTCGCCGCCTGCGGTCCGCTGATTCGGTACAATCGGAAGTCCGGTGTCTGACTACGGTAGAGACGTGGCTTGCCCCGTCTCATTCCGCAGTCTCATTCCGAAGCGACGCCCGAACACAAGTTCAAAGACATGTCCCAGTCTCCGCAAAGCCCGACCCGGCAAAAAGTCGTTGCCATCGTTTCGAAACCTCATCGTCCCGAGCTGCGCGAAGCGCTGCCTGCGCTCGAAAAGTGGCTGCAGCAGCGCAACTGCTCCGTCGTGGTGGACGAGGAAAGCGCCGCATACTTCGCGGCGTCGAGCGTGGTGCCGCGCAGCGAATTGGCCGCGCGCTCGCCAGACTTGGCATTAGTGCTGGGCGGCGACGGCACGCTGCTCTCGGCGGCGCGCGCAGTCGCCAAGGCCGGGACGCTCATTCTCGGCGTCAACCTCGGCACACTCGGCTTCATGACCGAACTCCCGCTGGCCGATCTCTATCCCGCGCTGGAGGCGATTGAGGATGAACGCTACGTCGTTGACAGCCGCGCCATGCTCAATTGCTCGGTGATTCGGGACGGCAAGATTCTCGCCACTCACTCCGCGCTGAACGAACTGGTGGTGAGCAAGAGCGCCATCGCGCGGCTGAATCACTTCGAGCTTTTCGTGGACGGGGAGTTCGTTTCCAGTTACAAAGCCGACGGATTGATCATCGCGACGCCGACCGGCTCGACCGCATACTCGCTGGGCGCGGGCGGTCCGATCCTCAAGCCGGATGTGGACGCTTTCGTGATCACGCCCGTATCGCCGCACGGATTGACGCACCGTCCGGTGGTGGTGCGCGATACGGTCGCGATTGAAATCCACGTCAAGAGCTGCGACGAGGAAGCGTACCTGAGTCTCGATGGGCAGGTCGGCATGGCGGTGCGAGACGGCGACATCGCGCGGTGCGTGAAGTCGGAATACTCTGCCCGGCTGCTGCGTTTTCAGAAAACATTCTTCGAAGTGCTAAGCACGAAGTTGAAGTGGGGAGAACGGTGACGAATCGCTGGTGGCGCGCCGGTGTTCCCGTAGACGCTAACTTAAGGCAGGATTCCTTCCGGGTTGCTCGTGACCCAAGCATAATCGCCAAGGCTAAATGGCGGACCCCATATCGGGTTATAGCCGACTCACCAGGACTTGGCGCAGCCGTTATGCGGCCCGTGGAGCGCGTTTTCCTTCGAGCCAGTAGGCTATTCCAGCGAACGCAAGATAAGAGACTAATGCAGTAGTCGCAGCTGCCTTGTCAGAGGTCGGCGGAGGCCCAAAGAAAACATACGCTTGGACTGCAAGCATGACGAAGCCAAAGATCACGATGCCGAAGCGGCCGGATCGGGCTACCGCCTTTGTCGTTTTCATGTAGAGACTCATCCCACCGAAAAGCACAGCGATTTCGAGCATGAAGGCAAACGCGGGGTAGTTCCAGAGTCCAAGACCTACCTTGAAGGAATTATCGTACAACGGCAAATCGGGGCGATGCACAAGCCAATCAAGCACCCAGTGAGAGAGCACGGCTGCGCCAACGATCGCGCCGGCCGACCAACCCTCAGCTCTGCGAAACACGTAATAGGCAACGCCCGCGGCAATCGACCACAGCATTGCTCCTAATAGGCTATGGGTATACGGCATGTAATAGAGATCGAGTGGATTGGTCGCGGTAATTCCGGGAGCGATATGGACCTTCTCAATACCAAGCAGCACAAAGACGCTCCAAAACACATCAAGCAGTTGCGCCGCGATGAAGAGGATCCACAGTGGAATGGAGTTCTTCGCCGCCTTTGCTGCCAAGCTCGGTCCGTAATGACCTACAAACACTTAGTTAATCCTTCTGCTTCACAATCGGATCCACCCGAACACCAATTCTAGCCCAAGAGAACTTATCTGAGGCCACGGCGCGTCGCAACTCATGATTGACGCGGCACTCGTAAAGGTGACGTTCCTATGCGGCCCGAGTTTCGGTCCCGGGTGGTCGGCTGCTCGGAACCTGTCGTTGGGGGCTGTCACACTCCATCATCAGATGCCGAACATCGACATGAGGCCGGAGAGTTGTGGTTCGCGATTCTGCATGGCGTCTTTGCATTAAAACTTCTCCGCCCTCAACTGGTCCTCGACGCTCTCGCGCCGGCGGATCACTTTCGCTCCACCGACAGGGAGAGAAAGCCTTGGACTTGTTTTAGGTCGCCAGAATCGTTGTTGATCTCGATTTCCCTTCGTTGGTCGGAAAACCTCAGGTCCAGCAAGAAGAGTCTGTGGACAACATACTGCCGAGACCCGCCTTCATAGAGGATTTCATCGAAGAGAGCCCCGGACAAAACGTAGACGCGCGATTTCCACTCAATGAGCATGGCGTGTTGGTCGATCAGCGAATTGATTAGGAAGGAAGGGTCAATCGAGATTTGCGGGATATAGTCGGCATGGACCAGGACGGACAAGCCGTCGCTGAGGACGTGGCGTCCCTCTATCTTGGCGCCCAGTTCCTTTAAGGACGACGGAGCCGAAAGCACATCGTCTTGAAGTGCAGAGTCCTTTCCGCAACACACGTCCTTGTCACGGAGGACCGCTTCGATTGCCGCTGCGAGAACTGCCGAACTGTCTGCTAAAGGAGTTGTAGGCAAGGGCAAGTTGGCGACGCGGGTCTCTCGATTGGTGTGAGTCACATTGTACGGTGTGGGGGGTATTTGCTGGGCGACGGTTGGTCCGGTGGTTATGGCAGTCATTGCCAAACACGCGAAAACAATTCTCGGGGCCATAAATGGGCGAATTAATTGAGTTAAACGCAATCCTGGCAAGAGTGCCTCCCTACGAAAACATGCACGCCTATTTTGCACCGAAACGCGGGAAAAAACATTACGAAAACTAAACCTCCGCCCGCATCTGGTCCTCAACGCTTTCACGCCGCCGGATCACCTTCGCTTTCGCCCCCTCCACCAGCACTTCCGCCGCGCGGCCGCGTGTGTTGTAATTCGACCCCAGCACCGCTCCGTACGCGCCCACGTCGAGAATCGCGAGCAGATCCCCTTCGCTAGCGAATGGAAGTTTTCGGTCGCGCGCGAAGAAATCTCCGGTCTCGCAGATGGGGCCGACCACATCGGTAATTTCGGTTTCGCGCAATCCGCGGGTCGTCGTCCGGACCACTGGAACAATCTCGTAATACGCGCCGTAGAGAGAAGGACGCAGCAGATCGTTCATCGCCGCGTCAACAATCAGAAAGCGTTTGCGGCGATTCGTTTTGCGATAGAGGACGCGCGTCAGCAAAACGCCCGCCGGGCCCACGATAGAGCGTCCCGGCTCAAGCAACAAATGCACCTTCAATCCGCGCAACGGAGCGAGCACTGCCTTCGCATACTCCGCAATCTGTTTTTCAAAATTCCCCTGCGCTCCGTCATCGCCATAGGAAATTCCCAGGCCGCCGCCCGCGTCAATATAGCGAATGTTGTGGCCCTCGTCGCGCAGCGTGCGCACCAAATCGGCCACGCGCGCAATCGCCTCCTGAAAGGAGCCAACATCGGTAATCTGCGACCCGATGTGGACGCTCACCCCGGCGACCGTCAAATAAGGATGCCTGGCGGCGTGCGCGTAGAGAGAGCGCGCCTCGGGAATCGGCACGCCGAACTTGTGGCGATGCAATCCGGTCGAAATATAAGGATGAGTCTTCGCCGAAACGTCGGGATTGACGCGCACCGCAATCGCAGCGCGTTTCTGCAATCGAGCCGCGGTTGCGGAAAGCAAGTTCAATTCCGAAGCGCTTTCAATGTTGAAGAGCAAAATGCCCGAGCGCAAAGCGAGTTCCATCTCCGCCGCCGTCTTGCCCACGCCGGAGAACACAACTTTACTCGCAACTCCGCTCGCGGCCTTCCGGCCGACGCGCAGAACTCGTTCGAGTTCTCCGCCCGAGACCACGTCGAAACCGGCTCCCGCGCCCGCCACCAGCCGCAGAATCCCGAGCGTCGAATTGGCTTTGACCGAATAACACAGCGTGTGCGGGATGGAATGAAAGGCGTGGCGGAAGGCGTCCAAGCGCGCGCGGATCATGGCCGCGGAATACACATAGAGCGGAGTTCCATGGCGCGCGGCTAGGCTTGCAAGCGACACTCGCTCACAGTGGAGTTCGGTCGCGCGCTCTGCCGAAATCGTGCCGTCATACGCGAACGCGGGCGTCCGCAACGCTTGCGATGCGCGCGCTCTCTTCACTTGCGCTTGCTCGCGCCGGACTTCACTTTGATGGCGACCACCGTCTGATCGTCGAAGGCATCCACGCCGGCGGCGTGCTCGGTGACCGTCTTAAAGATCTCGTCCACCACGCAGTCTGCCGATTTGGTCACGCATCCTGCAATGATCGCTTCCACGCGCTCCTGCCCAAAAGACTGCCCGTGCAGGTTGCGCGCGTCGAGAATGCCGTCGCTGTAGAACACGAACAGATCGCCGGGCTTGGCCTTGAAAGTGAATTCGTCGTAATCGGCTTCGTCGAACAGTCCCAGCGGCAGCCCGGTCGCGTCGATCAACTCAATCTTTCCGTCATTGCAATAGATGGGCCGCGGCAAGCCGGAATTCGCCACCACCAGTGTCCGCCGCGCGTCGTCCCACACCGCGTAGATGATGGAAACGAACTGCGCGGCAATTCTGCGTTCGGCGAGCGAGAGATTCACGGCCGAAAGCATCTCCGCCGGACGCGGCTCACCGGGGGCATGGGAACGCAGGATGCCGCTGACCAGCGCGGCATAAATGGCCGCCGGCGCGCCCTTGCCGCTCACGTCTCCGATCGCGATTCCCAACCGCGACAACGAATAGGGAACAAAGTCGTACAGATCGCCGCCGATGGCGCGGGCCGGAACGAATTTCGCCGCCACTTCAAGATGCTGCATCTTGGGGCGCGAATGCGGCAGCAAGCGAAACTGCAACTCGCGCGCCAGCGCCAGATCGCGCTCCAGCCGCTGCTCCTGCCGCGCGATCTGCTCGTACAGACGTGCGTTTTCAATCGCAATGGCAAGCTGCGCCGCAAGCGTGGTCAGCGTCCGTTTGTGATCGTCGGTAAAATAGCCGCGCCGAGTGTGCTCCAGATCGAGCACTCCAATCACTTTTTCCTGATAGATCAGCGGAACGGCCAGTTCCGAGCGCGTCTCCGGATTCACCACGATGTACCGGGAATCCTTGGCGACATCGGGTACGAGGATCGCCTCCTTGGCCTGCGCGGCGTACCCCACCACTCCGCGACCCATCGGGATGTCGTGCTTCAGATGCAGCCGTTCCTCGAAGCGCTGCGAAAAACGGTGCTGGAGCTTTTCCCCCGTTTCGTCCAGCAGAAGTATGCTGAACATCTGGTACTCGATCAGCCGGTTGAGCAACTCGGCGACGCGCTTCAACAATTGGTCCAGGTTCAAGATCGACGTGAGTTCGCGCGCAATCTCGTTGAGCAGCAGCAGCGTGCGCGTCTGGCGCGTGCTACGCGTGTGCAACCGCGCGTTCTCGATGCCAATCGCCATGCGCGACGCGATCAGCGTCAGCAGGCGTTTGTGCTCTTCGGTGAAGTAGCCCTTTTCGCGCGCCTCGAGGTCGATCACACCAATCACCCGGTTCTTGACGATCAGCGGAATCGCCAGTTCCGAGCGCACGTTGGGAACGCCCTCCATGTAGAAATCTTCCTTCGTGACATCGGCGACCAGCACGGCCTGGCGCGTCTGCGCCGCCCGTCCGGTAACTCCCTGGCCGACTTTCACGCGCAGCCGGTCGGCGACTTCCGGCGGATATCCGACATGGAAGCGTACGTACAATTCCTGACGCTGCTCGTTGAGCAACAGGATCGCGAAAATTTCGTAGTCGATGACTTTGCGCACCAGTTCCGCCACGCGCCGCAGCGTGGTTTCCAGGTCGAGCGTGGTGTTGACCACGTCGGCCACTTCCAACAGGAGGGGTTCCACCTCGGAAGGGCGTCGAGATTGAGAGGCGGCCGTTTTCACAGGTTTCATCATAGCAGTCCCTAAAGAGAAGCTCGATCTTCTGTAGAGACGGGGCTTGCCCCGTCTCTACGGCTGGAAACACCTACGGCATTGGGGGAGTTTTACAGATTCTCCAGCAGGCAGATATCCGGGAGATTGCGATACCGTTCCGCGTAATCCAGCCCGTAGCCAACCACGTAAGCGTCGGGAATGGTGAACCCGATGTAGTGCGCCAGCACCGGCTGCCTGCGGCGGGAAGGCTTGTCGAGCAAGGCCGCAATGCGCAACGACCGCGGTTGATGCGCCCCGATCAGCTTCAAAATGTAGTTCAGCGTCAGCCCGGTGTCGAGAATGTCTTCCACCAGAATCACGTTCCGGCCGGCCAGCGATTGGTCCAGGTCCTTGGTCAAACGCACTTCGCCCAGCGAATCCCACGCCGCGTGCCCCGCCGGATCTGCATCAACGGTGGGGCGGTTGCCGTAACTCGACACTCCTATGAAGTCGAAGGTGGAATCGAGCGGCACCTGCCGCGCCAGATCGCTCAAGAAAACCGCCGCGCCTTTGAGCACGCCGACGAAGATAATCGACTGGCCGCAGAAATCGCGAGTAATCTCTTCTCCCATCTCGGCAACCCGCCGGGCAATCGTTTCGCGTGATAGCAATACCTTAAGTTTGGGCATTGAGCACCATCTTATCCGGCAACATCGCCGCGTTGGTACGCTTCCGCTCCGATCAGAGGACAGGACAGATCGCGGCGGCGGCGTAAAACGTGGGCTTCTGTATCCCGCGTGGTGACGGGGCTTTGCCCCGTCTCCGCTGCGGGAGATGCAGGCGCCCAGCCCACTCGCGTTCTTTGCGAATGAGTGGGCGGGCAGCAACCCACCTACGCACACCTAGGACACCCGGCCAGAGTCACAGTATAGGAGGGGGGATATACAAATCATGGTTCTCTGCACGGTGACACTCATGGATGCAAAAAATGTATTCCTTTGGAGAGTCCTCCCGCGGGAAAATGCCCGAGCACTTCTCGCAGTCTCCATTGGAACATTCCTTTGAGACGAAAATTAGCACCTCGGGTCCTTGGCCCGGAGCAAATGCCTTCGACCATATTCGGCCTTTGGTGTCCATCTAAGGATCATGCGTCCGAGTGACTTCTGTGTCAACGTAGTTGGTCTTACTCAAGCTCCGCAGTCGTTCTCCCAACTTCTGCCAGTAGTCGTCAGGGGCACCGTTACCCCAAGTAGTAGGATGTAGCGCAAGCGCTACAATCGTACGTCCAAGTTTCAAAATATTCTCAGGAGGGAACCGCTGTTCAGTGATTGCCTCCCAATGACGCTTCTCCTTCCTCCCGTACATAACCACCAACTCGGGTTTGTTTTGAAGCATTCTTTCACGAATGAGCTTGATTCGTTCCGGCCGAAAGCTGGTGCGGTCCCTGTGTATTTTGGCACTCTTGGCAGCGAGACCGGATAACTCGATTACGCAAGTCTCGCCGTTCAGTCTTCCCCATTCATCGCGTTGGTACTTGAGCAAGCTCGCATCGTCGGTCGGCCTTCCGAGAAAAGTCATCAAGAGCAGCATTAACCTTCTCCAAGTCCGCTGTGGCGTCTCCCCATGCCATCTCTGCTCGCCAATACGGTCATGAAAGTCGCGGCAGTCATTCAGTTCGAGTTGCCTAAAATGTCGCTTAAAATAAAGCCACGCTTCAAGTCGCGGTTTGAGGTCGTTGTCTTTTTCATGACAACCTTGACTTTGTTCCGGCCCAATAAACCAATATGGCGCGTCCCAGCGTCCGTATCCGTAGGACCAACGTGCCATTTCGCGCATGTCGTCATCCATCTGTACGTCTTCCACAGCCAAACCCCTAGCCTTCTCTGGGATAGAGCCGCTGAATGCGGTTCTGGGCTTAACCTCTGGAACACCCTCCATCTCGCGTCCAGAAATGCGGCCCCCGCTCCCTTTGTTTCTGTGTGCGTGCGGGCCGTACTTACGAATTGAATACAGGGATGATGTTGGAATACCAGTCTCGCGTGCGATCTCTGTTATAGACTTTCGATCCAACGCTAGGGCAAGGGCGTTGAGGATGCGCTTATCTACGCCGGGCCAGCTCGCCAGCATATCTTTCCCCGACAAGGACCACTCTGCAATCCCGGTTTCGCGCGCAATCTCTCCTGTTGACTTGCCTCTCAATGCAAGGGAAAGCGCGTAGGGGATTCCGGTATTCTCTGCTTCCACCCAGTTCACTATCACATTTCCTCCAGGCGGGTGGGCCACATTAACCGGGAAAGTATAACGCGGGTTTGCCTTATCTTATACACGAGTTTGGGTGCAACCGGAAGATTCGTGACCACAGGCGGCTGCCGAGCTGCTCCACCCCGGCGCGCTCGGCTTGGACGGGCGAGACGCCCGTCCCCACACGACCGTCCCCACACGGCAATTCCGAATTCGCTATAGAATGCTAATTCGCAGGTGATCTCAGGAGGGTCTCGTGAATCTCAAAGGAATCCAACTTACATGGCTTGGCCACTCGACCTTCCGCATCCAGACGCCGGAAGGGAAGACCCTCTACATCGATCCGTGGATTGCCGGCAATCCCGCGTGCCCGGAGAGCGAGAAGAACGTCAAGAAAGCCGACGTGCTGCTCTGCACGCACGGGCATGGCGACCACATCGGCGACGCGGTCGAGGTGGGCAAGAAGCTCAATCCGATTGCCGTCGGTATTTTCGAGCTCTGCCTGTGGCTGCAGAAAAAGGGCGTCAAGCAGATCGCGCCCATGAACAAGGGCGGCACGCAAACCGTCGCCGGTGTGAAGATCACCATGGTGCAGGCGGTGCATTCCTGCGGCATTCAGGATGGCGACCAGATCGTCTATGGCGGCGAAGCCTGCGGTTATGTTTTGGAGTTTTCGAACGGCGTCAAGCTCTATCACGCCGGCGATACTGGCGTTTTCGGCGACATGGCCATCATTCGCGATCTCTACGCGCCCAAGATTGCGCTGCTGCCCATCGGCGACCTTTTCACCATGTCGCCGCGCGAGGCTGCCTACGCCTGTAAACTGCTGCGTCCGGAAACCGTCATCCCCATGCACTTCGGCACGTTTCCGCCGCTGACCGGAACGCCCGCTGAATTGCAGAAACTTGCGCCGGACGTGAAAGTGCTGGAAATGAAACCGGGCCAAACGATTTCGTAAAACGCGGCAATTCGCGCCCGCTTGCGACCGCAAGGAGCACCATGAACGATCAAAGCGCAAACCCCAACTGGCGCATGGGCGGAATCACCGCCACTGCAGTCGAAGACTACCTCTACGCCATGCTGCCGCCGCGCGACGAAGTTCTCGCCGAAATGGAAGCCGACGCCGCCAGGAACGACATTCCCATCGTCGGCCCGGCCGTCGCGCGCGTGCTCTATCAACTGGCCACCATCAGCGGCGCCAAAAAGATTTTCGAAATGGGCTCGGCCATCGGCTATTCCACCATCTGGTGGGCGCGCGCCGTGGGCGACGGCGGACGCGTCATCTACACCGACGGCGACCGTTCGCGCGCCGATCAGGCGCGCCGCTACTTCGATCGCGCCGGCGTCAGCCAACGAATTACCATCCGCGTCGGCGACGCGCTCGAACTCCTTTCCGAGGAAAAGGGTCTCTACGACATCGTCTTCACCGACATCGACAAGGTCGACTACCCGCGTGTTCTTCGACTGGCGCTTCCGCGCCTGAGAAGCGGCGGCCTGCTTATCGCCGACAACGTTCTCTGGAAAGGCAAGCTCCGCCAGCCCAACCCCGACGCCCCAACCAGGGCCATCCTTGAATTCAACAAAACGATCTACGAATCAACCGACCTGTTTACGACCATCCTGCCCCTCCGCGACGGGGTTGCCGTTTGCGTGAAGAAGTAGGCATCCAGGTGCGGCGCGCTCCTGCCGCGCGGTGCTAGAATGGTCGGTCTTGATTCCGCGCAGTCGAGGCTTGGCACCTTTGTCCATCGAACAGATTCCGGAAACTCTCTCCCGCACTCAGGCCCAGCCGCGGCCCGACTGCTGGAGCGACGTTCTGGTCGTGGGCGCCGGCCCCACCGGCATGGCTTGCGCCATCGAGGCCCAAAAGGTCGGCTTCAAGGCCGTCATCATCGACAAGGGATGCCTCGTCAATTCCATTTACCACTATCCCAACAACATGGTGTTCTTCACCACGCCCGAGTTGCTCGAGATTGGCGACGTTCCGTTCACCACCGCGCTGGCCAAGCCCACACGTCTCGAGGCGCTCGAATATTACCGCCGCGTTGCCGAGCACTATCACTTGCACATTCGCCAGTACGAATGGGTGAAGACCATCGCGGGATCGGACGGCGACTTTCGCGTCACCACCACCGACCGCCACAATGCCATCTTCGATTACCGCGCGCGCAAGATCGTCGTCGCCACCGGCTATTACGATCTCGCCAACCAACTCAATATTCCCGGCGAAGAGCTGGATAAAGTTTTTCATTACTACCGCGAGCCGCATCCTTATTTCGACACCGACGTGGTCGTAATCGGCGGCAAGAATTCGGCGGCGGAAGCGGCCCTCGACCTGTGGCGGCACGGCGCGCGCGTCACCGTCGTCCATCGCGGTCCGCAGATGCACGACCACGTCAAGTATTGGGTGCGCCCGGACATCGAGAACCGCATCAAAGCCGGAGAAATCGCCGCCTACTTCAACAGCAACGTCACCGAAATCGGCGGCGACTACGTTGTCATGCAAAATGCATCCGGCTCGGTCCGCCTGAAAAACGATTTCGTCTTCGCGCTCACCGGCTACCATCCCGACTACGATTTTCTGCGCAGCGTGGGCATCGAACTTTCTTCCGAACAGATGCGTCCCGCTTGCGATCCCGAGAACCTGGAATCGAACGTTCCCGGAATTTACGTCGCGGGAGTCATCGTCGCCGGCTCCCGCACGAATGAAATTTTCATTGAGAATGGACGTTTCCATGGCAAACTAATAGCCAATCACCTCAGCGAGAAGCTGGGCCGCGGAAATCCGAATCTGCCACTTGACTCGACTTAGTGTGGCCTCGGGCGCATCTGCGCCCGGAACGGTTTCGCACCCTATGTTCAGCAGGCGCAAATCAATTTACGGAGGAACCCATGACGCCAGTTCGGAATTCACTTCGCACTCTCGCCGCCGTCGTCGTAATCCTGATCGTCGTCTTTTCCGCCAGCTTCATTGTCGCCCAGTCGGACGCCCACAAATCGTTCGACCTGCTGAAGGGACTGGAAGGGAACTGGGCAGGGAAGAACTCGCAGGGCCAAACCATTCAAGTGACTTTCCGGCTGACCGCTGGCGGCTCCGCGCTCATGAGCGAGATTCTCGAGCCTGCTTCGGAGAAACGCGGTGCGGAAGACATGATCTCCATGTTCCACATGGATGGCGAACGCCTTCTGATGACCCACTACTGCGCGGCCGGAAATCAGCCGCGCCTGAAGCTGGTTGCCGCCTACGGAAAATCGGTGAGCTTCGAATTCATGGACGGCACCAACATCGGCCCCGGCGACGGACACATGCAGCACGTGACCATCACCGTCCCCGACGCCGATCACCACGTCGAAGAATGGACTTTCCTCGATCACGGCAAAGAGATGAAGGAAGTGTTCACGCTGGAGCGGGCGAAGTAGGGATTCTCGCCCATCGCTCCGAGCGTATTCGCCGGCTAGTGTCCTGACCGCATGATCATTGCGGCGTGGAAAACGCGTAGCGCCGGCATCCTGCCGGCTGTCCCGAGGGCGTCTCGCCCTCGAACGGCGCACCGATATGTATGTGTCCACTCTCCGGGCCTACATTCGCGCCATGGGCGGAGAACTCAAAATTACCGCCGTGTTTCCCAATGGAGCAGTGGAAATTTCACAGTTTCAGGACGTTGAACGGCAGAAAAATGGTTGAGGGCCAACGGGGAGTTAGCTGGCCCACCCGCCTTCCGGTCGGATTGTGTATGAATTTCAGACACTGTAACAGCATCGATCGCGAGGCACGATGATACCTCAGTTATCAATGGTGGCGAGCCCAAAACCATGTTATAAGAACGGTTTCTGAAGTCTGCCACCAGTTAGCGGAAAGCGCCAGCGGAGTTTCCAACTTCCCAGAGGCCGCACACTGAAGTGTTACAGAAGAATTGCGCTCCCGGTCGAATTGTGTATGAATTTCAGACACTGTAACAGCATCGATCGCGAGGCACGATGACACCTCACTCGTTAATAGTGGCGAGCCCAAAATCATGTTATAAAAGCAAGTGCCAGCAAGGGGCCTGAACGTAATTCACTTGGCATTCGAGAGTGCAGTATGCAGTCGCCCTTGCTCGGGGATGAAGCCCCGAGGTCACAGATCCTCTGGAATTATCGGATACTGGATACTCCTCCGGACGAGCGTTTCGACGATCTTGTTCGCGTGGCCACCTATGTCTGTGGCACGCCTATCGGGGTAGTTAGCTTCATCGACACCGACAGAGAATGGTTCAAGTCGAGGATCGGGTGGGATGTAAGTCAAACCCCTCGCGAAGTCTCCTTCGGTACCCACACCATCGCCCAACCCGATGTACTCATCGTTTCTGACACCCCGCAAGACATTCGTTTCGCCAACAACCCACTGACCGCGCAGACGGGAATCCGTTTCTATGCCGGGGCCCCCCTGCTGACTCCCGAGGGATACGCGATAGGAACGCTGTCGGTGATGGATTATATTCCGCGC
Organism: Terriglobales bacterium; assembly: GCA_049519955.1. Taxonomy (GTDB): domain Bacteria; phylum Acidobacteriota; class Terriglobia; order Terriglobales; family Acidobacteriaceae; genus Acidiflorens. The sequence continues at coordinate 15,558 of JBEKQG010000007.1, read as the reverse complement.
GCCCTGACCGAAGAGCAGACGCGCATCCTGTGGGCTCTGGCGCGGCAGGTGATGGCTCATCTTGAAGGCCAACGCGACTCGGCATCGAATCCCGGAAGAGAGTCGTATGAGCGCTACCGGCGGTTCTTCGAATCGAGCATAGCGGGATTTTACCGCACTACTTTGGACGGCCAGGTTCTCGACTGCAATCCGGCGTTTGCGCGGATCATGGGTTATGCGTCGCGTGAGGAACTGCTGGCGTGCCATGCCTCGGAGTTCTACTTTTCCTCCGCCGATCGGCAAGACTTCCTCGAACAATACCGGAGTCTCGGCTCCCTCACCAATTTCGTTTCGCGGTTGCGTCGCAAGGACGGCAGCGCCGTGTGGGTGATGGAGAACGTCGAGCCAGTGCTGGGCCAGCATGGGACGCCAACCATGCTCGACGGCACGCTGGTAGACATCTCGCAGCAGAAGGCCATCGAGGCAGCGCACAATTCGGCGCAACGGGCACTGGAAGACTCGGAGACTCGCTATCGGCGGCTCTTTGAAACCGCCAAAGATGGAATTTTGATTCTCGATTTCAAGACTGGGCAGATCGCCGACGTAAACCCATTCCTGGTTGAGATGTTGGGCTATTCGCACGATGAGTTCGTGGGCAAGAAACTCTGGGAAATCGGCCCTTTTAAGGACATTCCCGCCTCTCGGTCCGCTTTTGGTGAGCTCCAGACGAAGGGGGTCATCCGCTACGACGATTTGCCGCTTGAAACCAAAGCCGGGCGCCGAATTAACGTCGAGTTTGTCAGCAATGTCTACTCGGTGGATGGAACCCAGGTGGTTCAGTGTAATATCCGTGACATCACCGAGCGCATACGGTCCGAAGCGGCGCTGAAGATATCGGAAACTCATCACCGGTCGGTTTTCGAAGGCGCTGTCCACGGCATCTTCCGCGGCACTTTGGACGGCCGCTTCCTGGACGTGAATCCAGCCCTGGTGGCCATGCTGGGTTACAGCTCGGCGGGAGAGGTTCTGAAACTGAGCGTGCCCCACGATGTTTTCGCCGAACCGGAAAAAGGGCTGAGCCTGTTGCGCAAGTGGCAACTGACAGGGGAAATTGAAGAGGAAGTGCAATGGAAGCGGCGGGAGCGGCGGCTGATTACCGTACGGCTGAGTGGCCGGGTCTTGGGCACCGCGCACCAGAGCGCGCAAGGGATCGAGGTGATCGCCGAAGACATTACCGAACGGCGGGCGCTGGAAGATCAATTGCGTCAGGCGCTGAAGCTCGAGGCGGTGGGACAGTTGGCTGGCGGGATGGCCCACGAGTTCAACAACTATCTTGGGATCGTCCTGGGATACAGCGAGTTGTTGCTGGAAGAAGCCGGCGCAACGGAAGGCCTGCGCCGGAACGTGGCTGAGATCAAGGCAGCTACGCAAAGAGCTGCCTCACTGACGCACCAATTGCTGGCCCTCAGCCGGCGCCAGGTGCTTGAACCAAGAGTCCTGGACATCAATGCCGTGGTGTGGGAGACACACAATCTCTTGCGCCGCGTCATCCCCGAGAACATCGAACTGGTTCCGATGCTGGAGCCGAATCTGCAATCGGTCAAAGTCGACCCCGCACAGATTCAGCAAATCCTCATCAACCTGGTGGTAAACGCTCGTGACGCCATGCCGCAGGGCGGCAAAGTGGTGATTGAAACGGCCAATGTGGAACTGGATGAGGAATACGCCGGTCACCACATCGACGTGCAGCCCGGATCCTACGTGATGCTGGCGGTGAGCGACAACGGCTCCGGAATAGACGAACAAACCCAGGCCCGAGTCTTCGAGCCTTTCTTTACCACCAAACAGGAGGGCGCAGGGACGGGACTCGGGCTGTCGACTGTTTACGCCATCGTTCGGCAAAGTGGGGGACACATCACCGTTGAGAGCGCCTTGCAAGAGGGCACCAGGTTCCGCGTTTACCTGCCTCCGATGGCAGCGGCCGAACCGCAGGTAACGGTAGAAGATGAGAAGCCGCCGATGCCAGCCGAGATCCTCACCGGCACCGAAACCGTGCTCGTGGCCGAGGACGAACCAGCCCTGCGCAGATTGATTTCCGTATCCTTGGAGAAGCGCGGCTACGCCGTACTTGCGGCGGAGGACGGCACTGAGGCCATCCGGATTTTGGAGAGCAACGCCGGCAAGATTGGCCTCGTGGTTAGCGATATCATGATGCCTAAGATGAACGGGCTGGAGTTGATGGAAAGAGCGACTTTGCTGCAGCCAGGGATGCGGTTCTTGTTTATCTCTGGCTACGCGGAAGACACAATCGGCCAGACCGCGCACCTCCCGCAAGACGCTGGCTACCTGGGAAAGCCGTTTCTTCCAATTGAGTTGGTGCGCAAGGTCCGCGCACTCTTGAACGAGTGTGACGAGGGAAGACGGAGTACCGGCACCTCAGCCTAGGCGGGAACTCCGTTTGCCCGCACAAAAGTCTCCACCGGCTGCCAAATTACGAGGTGTGTAAAATTTACCGTGTAAAATTTACACGGGTGTGCCGATTTTACCACACCCGGCCTCTAGCATTATCAATGACTTACGCGGAAAAATTCGCCATTTTTTTGACCACCCGTCACAGATAGACGTCGCGCAACCCCGTATTTTCGCTTTTTGTGCGCCATAGCTTCGCCTCCCATCGCCCCTGATTGTACGTACACATTTGCCATGTTCCACGTGGAACACTGTACGTACAATCAAGGGCGGCCGCCGGTGCCTTCGCTGGTCTATACTGGCTCCATGTCGGACCCCGTCGCCAAGACGTTTTACCTGGAAACCTTTGGCTGTCAGATGAATGCGCACGACTCCGAAAAGGTGGCGGGGGTGCTGGTGAGGCAGGGGTATCGGCAGGTGGCGACGGTGGAAGAGGCCGGCCTGGTGCTGTATAACACGTGCTCGATCCGGGACAAGGCGGAGCAGAAGGTGTTTCACCGGCTGGCGGATTATAAGAAATATCGGGCGCAAGGCAAGCATTTTGGGGTGCTGGGGTGCGTGGCGCAGCAGGAGGGGGAGAAGATTTTCGAGCGGGCGCCGCATGTTTCAATGGTGTGTGGGTCGGCTTCGTACAGGAATCTTCCGCAGATGCTGGTGCAGTTGGAGACGGGGGGCGAGCGGGTTACGGGGCTGGACGATCGCGCTACGGACAAATGCTTTGAGACGGAGTACACGGCGCGGACGAATCCGCATCGCGGGTATATCACGATCATCGAGGGATGCGACAAGTTTTGCGCGTATTGCGTGGTTCCGTACACGCGGGGCAGGGAACGGAGCCGGAGTTCTGAGTCGGTGCTGGAGGAGGCGCGGCAGTTGGTTGACCTCGGGTATACGGAGGTTCAACTGCTCGGGCAAAACGTGAACTCTTACCGCGATCACGATGAAAAAAAGAGCTTTGCCGAGTTGTTGGTGGCGGTGGCATCGGTGGGGGGGATACGGCGGGTGCGGTTTACGACGTCGCATCCGCGGGATTTTGGGCGGGATATTGTGGAGGCTCTGGACGCCGTGTCGACGCTTTGCGATCATGTGCATTTGCCGGTGCAGAGCGGATCTTCTCGTGTTTTGGGGGCGATGCAGAGGGTCTACACGCGGGACGAATACATGGAGCGGATTGGGTGGATCAAGGCGGCGAAGCGCGATATATCGATCACGAGCGATATGATGGTGGGATTTCCGGGTGAGACGGAAAGGGAATTTGAAGAGACGCTGACTTTGCTGGACGAAGTTGGGTACGACAGCGTGTTTACGTTTAAGTATTCGGCGCGGCCGAACACTCCGGCGGTGGGGATGGAGGATGCGATTCCGGATGAGGAGAAGGCGCGACGGCTGGCGGCGCTGAATGAGAGGCAGAAGGCGATTGGGGCGGCGCGCAATCGGAGGCATGTGGGGCAGGAGATCGAGGTGATGGTGGAAGGGAAGAACGCGGCGCACGGACAATGGGTGGGAAGGACGTCGCAGATCAAGGTGATGAATTTTACGGCGCGGGAGGGCGTGGAGCTTAGGACGGGGAGTTATGTGCGGGTGCGGGTTACGGGGAGTTTCCCGAACAGTTTGGTGGGAGAGACGGCGGACGGGAATTGTTGAGGGGCGTATGGAAGTTGAAATGAAAATTCGCGGGCTGATGATGGATCCGGTGTCGAACATGCCGATTGTGCTGCTGAAGGATGTGGGCGGCGAAACGGTGCTGCCGATCTGGGTGGGCGTGTACGAGGCCAATGCCATCGCGCTCGAAATCGAAAAGGTGAGCACGCCGCGGCCGATGACGCACGACTTGATCAAGAACGTTCTGACGGGACTGGACGCGATGGTGCACAAGGTGGTGGTTACGGAATTGAAGGACGATACGTTTTATGCCGTGATCTGGATGGAAAGGGATGGCCAGGTGGTGAGCGTGGATTCGCGTCCGTCGGACGCGCTGGCGCTGGCGCTGCGGGTGGATTGTCCGATATTCGTGGACGACGAGGTGTTGAAGAGTGCGAAACAGACGACCGATCCGGTGCCCGCCGTTAACAGCGAAGAGTTGCGCAAGTGGCTGGAAGACCTCGGGGACGACGACTTGGGCAAGTACAAGATGTGAAAAGCAGCCATCAGCTTTCAGCGATGAGGGCTCAATAATTAGAAATTCTCCATGGCCGATTCGGCGGAACAGTTGCAGCGCATTTATCTTGCGGGGTTCGAACTGCTGACATTTGAACGCTTTCCCAAGTGCATTGGCGTGGTGCGCGAGAACTGCGTTGCCTTGCTTGTGCCGGGCGTGGATGGGTTGCAAATGTTGGGCGCTCCGGGCTGGCGCATGGGCGAGGCGATGGGCGTGCTCACCGAAAGAGAAGGCCGCAAGGTGTTTCAGGCAAAGAGCGAAGTGGTGGAGGCGACGGCGGAGCGGATTGAGGCGCTGCAGAGGTTCCGCGAGGAGATTGAGGATCTGCTGCGGGTGTAGGGCAAGCGGAGGAGCGTTCTCCGGAACTTCACATAATACCTGTTATCGGACATTGGCGAACTGGCGCTAGGGCAAGCAACTTCCGAGGACGTACACGGCCCAGGGCGCAATCTGCAGCTCACTCACCCAACGGTAGGGCTCGTCTTCCCTTGCTAAAGGCTCGTATTTCCGCAAAAGCCGCAGGTGGGCTTGGTCGAAGACCTCGCGGTAGGACTCGTCCGACCAGACGATGTCCTCGACGGGGCGCGGATCGGAGTGGTCGGTGACGATGATGCGGACTTTGTCACCGGACTTGGCTTGGCGGTTCTCCGGAAAGTCTTTGGTCGAGAATGAGGCCCACTCGTGGATGTAGATTTCGGGACGGGAGACGATGAGGACGAGCTTCCCCTCCCGGTTGAGGAGACGGCCGAGGTCGCGGAGGATGCGGACCTTCTGATCGCGGCCGGCGATGTTGTCGAAGGTGAAGGCGGCGAGGACCAGATCGTAGGCTCCGGCTGGAAGCGAGCTTAAGTCGTCGCCGGCGTGGTTGCTCGTAAGCAGGCGGTAGTCGCCTGAGGGATCGAGTTCGCGGGCCTTGCGAACCATATCTTCGGCGATATCGACGCCGGTGACGTCGAAGCCGAGTTGGCGGAGGAAGCGGGTGGAACGTCCGGTGCCGCAACCGAAGTCGATGCTTTTGCGGCCGCGAACATGCTCGGCGAGGATGGCAGGGATGTCGCGATAGGCCAGGTGGTAAGTGTTCTTGAACTCGAGGGTGGCGTAGGCCTCGGCGCGGGCGACGTCTTCATAGCAGTTGGTGAAGGTCATGAGTTCTCCTTCCGAGAGGACGAAACTGGCTCTCCCGCGGCCAGAGTATACTGCCGAGCGCACTGCGCGTCCAAAGGGCTAGCGGGAGTTATTCTCGGCGGAAAAAACAATCTTCGGATGGAAGAGCGTGCCGGCGATTCTGGTGGCGATGGCGATGAGGTCGCGTTGGCCGCAGAAGACCTTTACTTGTGGAGCGCGGGACATTTCCGGCAGGTTGACGGCGCGTCCGCTGCGGATGAGGGCTGCGCTTTCCTCGGTCGCGGTGACGCACGGCAACTGGGGCACCAACTTCCTGGGATGGATAAACAAGGACTCGGCAATTCCCTGCTGCATGGCGGCTTCGAGCGCTGCGAGCGAGTGGGCGTCGGCGATGGAGAATTCGGCGGCGGCGGTGCGGCGCAGGCTGGCCAGATGAGCGCCGCAGCCGAGCTTTTGGCCCATGTCGTGCGCCAGCGACCGGATGTAGGTGCCGGAGGCCACACGCGCACGGAAGGTGGCTTCATCGGCGGTGGTTTGGAGGATTTCGAACTCCTTGATTTCGACTTGCACCGGGTGGAGCGCGACCTCTTTCTTTTTGCGGGCCAGCTTGTAGGCGGGAACGCCGGCAATCTTCTTGGCGGAAAACGGCGGTGGCATCTGCTCTATGATGCCGCGAAACTGCGCAGCCAGGGCGCGAACCTCCTCGGCATTGAGATGCACGTCTTGCGGCGGCGTGGTGGGCTGGCCATCGGCATCGTAGGTGTCGGTGGAGAAACCGAAGCGAATGACGCCTTCGTAGGTCTTTTCGGAATGGGCATAGAACTGCGCCAGGCGCGTGAGGTTGCCGAGCACGACCGGCAGGACTCCGGTGGCCGAGGGGTCGAGGGTTCCGAGATGACCGACCGAGCGCTGACCGAGAATTCGGCGGACGCGATTGACCACATCGTGCGACGTGAGACCGGGCGGCTTGTCGATGATTACGACACCGTTCATAAGGGTTGGTAATTTGGTAATTTGTAATTTGGTAATTTGCGAACGGCGGCTGTGGACGCTGTTGATGCTACGCTGGCAGATTACCAAATTACAGGTTACACAATTGCGAATTCTTTATGATTCCTCTTCGCGACGATCAACCCACGTTTTCGACGCCGTTCGTCAACTATTTTCTGATCGTCCTGAACGTGGTGGTCTTCTTGTGGGAACTTTCCATAGGAATGGAGGGCCATCGGGCGCTGAATTTGGTCATGGCCGAGTTTGGAGTGGTCCCTCACCACGCACTCGCCGTGCTGACCGGGCACTCGTACGATCCGGCGGCCACGGCCATCCTGCCGCTGTTCACTTCGATGTTCCTGCACGCTTCATTCTTACACGTGGCGGCAAATATGCTGTTTCTGTGGATCTTCGGCGACAACGTGGAAGACTACCTGGGACACTTCCGGTATCTGGTGTTTTATTTGGTCAGCGGACTGGCTGCGGGCGTTGCACATATCCTGCTGAACCAGGGGTCGCGCGTGCCCAGTGTGGGAGCGAGCGGCGCGATTGCGGGAGTGATGGGCGCATACTTCATCCTGTATCCGCGGGCGCGAGTGCTGGTCTGGTTTCCGCCGATCTTTCTGTTTCACGTTCCGGCATGGCTGATGCTGGGCTACTGGTTCGTGGGGAATTTTCTGAGCGGAACGGCGACGGCCATCGCCGAAACCAGCCAGACATCGGGCGGGATTGCCTTCTGGGCGCATGTTGGAGGCTTTGTCGCGGGCGTGGCCATGATTAGCGTATTTAGTGAACGGCCGCAGCGGTACCGGTATGGAACTTGGTAGGGGGAGTCGTTGGTCGATGGTCGTTGGCCGTTAGCTGGATATGGACAGCGGGCAGTGATGACCCCTACAGTGTGCCGGTTGATGGCATGATGACGATTTTTTCCATGGTCGTGTTATCGGGCAGAAGCAGCGCGTTGAGCACGGTGCGGGCGACGGTCTCGGGCGACATCATCTTTCGCCGGGGTGCGTTTGGCCATAGAGTGTTCCAGATGGCGGTATCGGTTGCGCCGGGCAGGAGGGCGATGACGCGAATTCCCATGGGCCGCAACTCTTCGCGCAAGGTGTTAGTAAATCCAAGCGCGCCGTGCTTGGAGGCATTGTAGGCGATCGATCCGGGGAAGACACGCTCGGCGGTGATCGACAGGCTGTTGACGATGGTGCCGCCGCGCTTCATCACGGCGAGGGCCGCCTGGGTCATAAGAAATAGGCCGTTGAGGTTGGTATCGATGACTTCCATCCAAGTGGCGTACGGCAGTTCGCCGACGGTGCGATTCGAATGTCCAATGCCGGCGTTATTGATGAGGATGTCAAGGGGCTTGCGCAATCCGCGGACGAGCGCGAAGAGATAGTCGACCGATTCCGGGCTTCGGACATCGCACGATCTCGCCAGCACGAAGAGGTTGGAGTCTGGCGGCTGGAGTTTCTCGAGTTCCGCGCGCGCTTTGGCCAAGGCGGCCTCGTCGCGGCCGGTGACGACCAGATTGCATCCTGCACGCGCCAGCGCGCGGGCAATGGCGAGGCCGATGCCGCGATTGGCGCCGGTGATCAGGGCTAGGCGGCCTAGAAGATCCGGTTCGGACAGCGTGGGCTTTCGTTTTGGCATTTTGCGATTTGTAATTCACTTCCTCAATTGCAAGTTACAAATTGTCAATACAAATCCGCTCATGCGCCATTCGAGCGCTGACGGATCAGCGAGAGGAACTCGGTGCGGGTTTCGACCTCGGCGCGGAAGCAGCCAAGCATGGACGAGGTTACCGCGGAAGAATGCTGTTTCTCGACGCCGCGCATCATCATGCAGAGATGGCGGGCCTCGATGACGACGCCGACGCCTTGCGGCGCGATGGCGTTCTGGATGGCCTCGGCAATTTGGGTGGTGAGGCGCTCCTGGATCTGCAAGCGGCGCGAAAAGATTTCGATGAGGCGCGGGATTTTGCTGAGGCCGATCACTTTGCCATTTGGGATGTAGGCCACATGCACCTTGCCGAAAAAAGGCAGGAGGTGGTGCTCGCACAGGCTGAACATTTCGATGTCCTTCACGATCACCATTTCGTCGTAGCCGACGGTGAAGAGCGCCTTGCGCAAGAGCGCTTCGGGATCGTCCTGGTAGCCTTTGACGAGATATTGCATGGCCTTTTCGACGCGGGCGGGCGTGCGGGAAAGGCCCTCTCGGCTGGGATCTTCGCCGAGGCGGACAATCATCTCGCGGACAAGGTCTTCGTAGGTGGCGGTGGTAAGAGTGGTCGGCTGTGTGGCGGATTTCATAGGCTTTGGTCGCTGGTCGTTGGTCGTTAGTCGTTAGCAAGCTGTGTTGCGAACGACTAACGACCATCGACTAACGATCGTTTTCCCCCAAATATTCAAACGAATTCAACATCGTTTCTTCGATTCGTACCTTCTCTAGATGAGCCTGATGGAAACCGCGCTGCATAATTTTGTAGATGGCGATGCACAGGTTCTCGGTGGTCGGAACTTCGTTCGTGAATTCTGCAATCAGGTTGAGGTTCTGGTGATCGTAGCGATCGAGTACTCCGGAGCGCACAAAGCCATCCAGGTCGGCCAAGTTGCAGACCATGCCGGTCTGGCCGTCGACCGGGCCGCTGACGGTGATCTCGACCGTGTAATTGTGGCCATGTCCATGGGGATTATTGCAGCGGCCGTAAGTTGCGCGGTTTGCTTCCGCAGACATCTGGGCGCTGTGCAGGCGGTGTGACGCCGAAAACATGTATTGCCGGGTCAAGTGGGCCTTCATGCTTCTCCGTAAAAATCGACGAACAGGCTGGGCGTTTCGTAAACGCGCACGCGATGCAACTGCGCCGCAGTGAGCTTCGGCGCGAGGCGCTGCCAGATGACGATGGCGAGGTTCTCGGTGGTCGGAATTTTGGTGAAGAATTCGGGCACTTCCTTGTTGAGGAAGCGGTGGTCGAGGGCGTCGAGCACTTCCCTGTTCATGACATCCTTCAACTGCTTCAGGTCAACGACGAACCCGGACTTGGGATCGACGGCGCCCTTCACGGTAACTTCGAGCGTGTAATTGTGGCCGTGGCCATCGGGGTTATTGCACTTGCCGAAGATGCGCTGGTTCTGTTCGGGAGTGAATTCCGGATTGTGATAGAAATGCGCGGCGGAGAATTCGGCCTTGCGTGTGAGATAGAGCATAAGATCAGTTCCCAGTTGCCAGTTGTCAGTTGCCGGTTTTTAGTCCTTGGCCCTCCATGCCTGGAGCCCGCTTCACGGCTGCGTCTGGCGCGGCCATTCTTCCAACGCTTACATCATACGCGCGGCCCTTCCACTCGACTTGGCCGTTGGCGTGGACATGCTTCGAGCGCAAGAGCAGATAGGCGAACAGGGGCAGACCGGCGGCGATTGCGATGAGGCTGTTGGCAGTTGTGAAATGCGCGGCGCGAACCCGGCGAACCACTAACAGCCAGCAGGCGGCGAAGGCAATCATGAAGAAGCGATGGCTGAGGGCGCCAGACACGGCGATGGCCAACGTTGCCCATGCCGTGAACCAGAGCAACAGGCTCTGGAACGCCAGAAAGCCCGGCTGAGGAAACAAGAGCGCGAGATTTTTCGTCCAGCCTTCGCGAAGTTGCGGCCAGGAGCGATACATGCGGGTGCGCACGGCGTCTCCGCCATAACGGAAGTGGACGCGGCGGGCGGCATTGCAGAAGAGCCGGGCGAGCGCCACGTCCTCGAGTATTTCGGTGGCTACGGCAGCGTGTCCGCCCACGGCATCGTAGGGGGCGCGGCGGACAAGAATGTACTGGCCGTTGGCGGCCACCACGTTCGACTTTTCGTCGCGCACTTTGCGGGGCGGGTACTGCGCGGCGAGTTCTGCGAAGACCACGGGCATCACGGCCCTTTCGGAGAAGCTGACGAGCGCCTGGGCGGGCGAGTAGGACAACAAATCCGCCCGTTCTTTCTTAGCCTCGTCCAATGCCCGCGCCAGCGATCCGGGGTTATGCACGGTGTCGGCGTCGGTGAACAAGAGCCACTCGGCGCGCGCTTGTCTGGCTCCGGCAACGAGCGCGTTGTTTTTCCCGGTCCATCGCCCGTGCGGAGGGTCCGGTGGAAGCGAAATTAGACGCACTCCGGCAAAACTGCGGGCGATTTCGGGAGTGCGGTCGGAGGAGCCGTCGTCGACCACGACGATCTCGAACGTAACTCCGGCCTGGGCGGTCAGCGATTCGAGGCAAGCGCCCAGGCTGGCCTCTTCGTTGCGGGCGGGAATGACGATCGAAACTCCGGGGATGGAACCCATAGGAATCGGCGACGACACATCTGGAAGTGAACGATCCATTCGATTTTCGTTATTATAGCGAGGTGAGAAGAACTCATCTTGCCAGTCAACTTGCCATGCTTCTAGCGGATGCGGGAACGATCAATAGCCGGCGTCCAACGCTTAAAGGGGCGCCTCATCTCGACCGCCGTGCGGCATCGCCGAAGCGATGCCCCGGTACAAAGCCATGCTTCCTCGCGGCTTGCCTAGGGATTGGATTGCTGTGGGCGATGATCGGATGCTACGGCAACAGCCATCCCGCGCGCATCGGCTCAAATGCTCCGGACTTTACCGTGCAGGATTCCGACCACGCAGTCACGCTCAGCCAGTTTCGCGGCCAAACGGTGGTGCTAACTTTCTGGGCGACGTGGTGTCCGCCGTGCGTCGAAGAGACGCCATCGCTGGTGCAAATGCAGGCGCGGCTCAAAGATAAGGGCGTGGTGGTCGTCGCCGTCAGCGTCGATGCCGACGATGCGGAGTACCACAAATTTCTCAAGGACTACCACGTCAACATGGTTACGGTGCGGGATGAAGCGAAGAGGACGAGTTCGCTCTACGGCACGTTTGGCTGGCCGGAAAGCTACGTGATCGACCGCACGGGAGTGATCCGTCGCAAGTTTATTGGAGCGGTGGATTGGACGAGTCCGGAAGTGATGGACTATTTGGGCAGGTTGTGAGGCAAGGTCTCAGGTCTTAGGTGTTAGGAAAGCCGTCGGCTTTGTTTATCTGAGACCTGACACCTGAGACCTGTCCCCTAGAGCTTCACCTGGCGCAAGCGCAGCGAATTGGTTATTACGGAGACCGAGCTAAAGCTCATGGCGGCGGCGGCCAGGATCGGGCTTAGCAGGAGTCCAAATAAGGGATAGAGCACGCCTGCGGCAACCGGCACGCCTATCGAGTTGTAGAGAAACGCGAAGAACAGATTCTGGCGGATGTTGCGCATGGTCGCCTGGCTCAGCTTGCGGGCGCGCAGAATTCCTTCAAGGTCCCCTTTAAGCAGGGTGATGCCGCCGCTTTCCATGGCGATGTCGGTTCCCGTGCCCATGGCGATGCCGACGTGGGCTTGCGCCAGGGCGGGGGCGTCGTTGATGCCGTCGCCGGCCATGGCGACGATGCGGCCTTCGCTTTGCAACTGCTTGACGATCCCGGCTTTTTGCGCGGGCAGGACCTGGGCGCGAAAATCGTCTTTCTCAATGCCTAATTGACTGGCGATTTCCTGGGCAGTTTGCGCGTTGTCACCGGTGAGCATGACGACGCGGATTCCCTGGGCCTTGATCTGGCGCAAAGCGGCGGCGGCGGTTGGCTTGAGTGGATCGGCGATGGCGATGTTGCCGGCGTATTGGCCGTCGATAGCCACGAAAACCTGAGCTACGTAGACCTGGGTCGCGCCGGGGGCCTGCAGCGCCAGCGCTTCGGTCTTGCGGCCAGAGCCGAAGACGCCGAGATCCGTCATCAGAGCCCAGTTCCCTGCCGCGATTCGCTTGCCCTCGACGAAGCCTTTGACACCCTTGCCCGCGACATACTCAAAGCCGGAGACGGGGGAGAGTTTCAGATTTCGCTGGATGGCTAACTCGACGATGGCGGCGGCCAAGGGATGTTCGCTGGCGCGCTCGACGCTGGCGGCGAGGCGAACGACGTCGGGATCGCTGTGGGCTATGGCCTTGGGCTTACCCTCGGTCAGGGTTCCGGTCTTGTCGAAGACAATGGTATCGACTTCTTCGAGGGTCTCGAGCGCCTCGGCGTTTTTGATGAGTACTCCCGCTTGCGCGCCGCGCCCGGTCGCAACCATGATGGCCATCGGAGTGGCGAGGCCGAGGGCGCAGGGACAGGCGATGATGAGCACGGCGACGGCGTTCACGATGGCATGGGCGAAACGCGGCTCGGGGCCGAAGCTCATCCACACGATGAAGGTAACGATCGCGATCGCGATCACCGCTGGAACGAACCAACCTGCGACTTTATCGGCCAGGCGCTGGATGGGGGCGCGGGTGCGCTGTGCCTGGCTGACCATTTGCACGATTTGCGCCAGCATGGTTTCGCGGCCGACGCGTTCGGCGCGCATGATGAGAGATCCGGTGCCGTTGACGGTTGCGCCGATTACGCGCGAGGCTGCCCCTTTACTTGCGGGAAGGGATTCGCCGGTGATCATGGACTCGTTCACGGCGCTCGAACCGCTAAGCACGACGCCATCGACGGGGATTTTTTCTCCGGGGCGCACCCGCAGCTTGTCGCCGGGCTGCACTTGATCGAGCGGAATGTCGCGCTCGAAATCGCTGCCGTCTTCTTCGATTCGGCGCGCCATCTTTGGGCTTAGATCCAGCAGGGCGCGAAGCGCGCTGGAGGTGCGGCTGCGGGCGCGCAGCTCCAGCACCTGGCCCAGCAACACGAGGGTGACGATGGCCGCCGCAGACTCGAAGTAAACATCGGCGTGTCCGCCCATGCCGCGGGTGATGCCTGGGAGCGCGGCGGGAAATAATTGCGGGAACAAAGTCGCCACCACGCTGAAGAGGTACGCGACGCCGGTGCCCATGGCAATCAACGTGAACATGTTGGCGCTGCGGTTGACCAGCGACGCCCATCCGCGCTGAAAGAAAGGCCAGCCGCCCCAGAGCACTACGGGGGTCGAGAGCAGCAGTTGGAGCCAGGGCAGGGCGCGAGGCCCTGGTAATGCCAGGAACGCGTGCGGCCACAACATGCTGCCCATGGCAATCGCGAGCAGGGGCGCGGTCAGGGTGAGACTGATCCAGAAGCGGCGCGTCATGTCGCGCAATTCGGGATTGTCTTCCTCGACGGTCAGCGCTGGCGACTCGGGATCGAGAGCCATGCCACACTTGGGACACGGGCCCGGCTCGATCTGGCGGACCTCGGGGCACATGGGGCAAATGTAGGCGCGGGCGTCCTTTGCGGCGTTGCCTGCCGACTGAGCCTTCGGGATCGCTGACGGCTGGCTCAAGGTGGGCATGACCAGCGTTGGCATAGTTTTTTTCGGAGCGGCAGCGGGAGCGCCGAGAAACACGAGTCCCGATGCCATCGATGTTGGCATGGGCTTGGGCGGGGATGAGTGAATCTGCTCGGGATTCGCCTGGAATTTCGCTAGGCAAGCGGCACAGCAGAAAAAATATTCTTTGCCGTTGTGCGACGCCTTGTAGCGGGCGGTTGCCGGATTCACCTCCATGCCGCAGACGGGGTCTTTCGTCGGAGCGGGACGCGGCGCGGGGTCGAGGGTATCCATGGTTTCGCTGTCAGAAGTTTATATCGAATCCAGGGTTGCGGTGAACGCAAGTGGCGGCCGAGTTGCGGTGGGCTGGACAGCCGAGGGCGGCTGTCCCTACTCGAACGGGAGTGGGCGCCCGTCCCTGCATGAGCGGTTGCCGGATTGCGCTTGGCGGAATCCAGCACATTATTAGATACTCGTGATTAGATACTCGAAGAAGAACCCTCGACGTTATCGATTGGAGAACGAAAATGACGTATCTTGAAGCCGTCTTCCGCTACCAGACTCCGCCGGGAGAAGCTGCGCTGCGGGCCATTGACAGTGTGCGCGAGGTCTATGGCATTCAGCGCATCCAATTCGATGAGAAGGAGCGGACGGTGCGGGTACGGTTCGACGCGTCGCGATTGAAGGGCGACGCGGTAGCGAGGTTGCTGCGGCAGGCTGGTATAGACGTGCGGGAGCAACTGGCGCTGGCCTGAGATTCCTGCGGTGGCTGGCGGTGGGCGATGAGGAGGGATGGGATTGCGCTCCGCCCGCTTCCCAGCGAATCCTCATTTTCAGGGAGGACTCCTGGGGGAGGGCGCCGGGAAGCGGAACGGAGCGCGCCTTGGTCAACCAACGGAGTATTGCAAAGGGGCATTCGAAAAGACCTCTGGCCGAAGTTGTTTTCCAAACGCCCCGTTGCGCGCCACTTCGTGTTACCCAGGGAAGAGCATGTCGGGTGCCAATCGCTAAGGCATTGCCAACACACAATATTGGAACGCGGGCGCAGGCAGTTTTTGCGCGGGCCGGGAAACTTTTACTCGAAATTCCGGGATTGCCTGTTCGGAAGGGTCCCCGATTTCCACAGCCAGCGCGGGATTTGGTGTGGATGGGGAGCGGAATCAAACTGGGATCGGTTGTCCTTCCGTCGAATTTATCGTGGGGATTCGGTGTGGGCGAAACGATCCAGTTTCCGTTATAATCCAAGCACACAATTCTGCCATGATGCGCCCGTAGCTCAATTGGATAGAGTGCATGGCTACGAACCATGAGGTTGGGAGTTCGATTCTCTCCGGGCGCACCATTCCTGCCTACTGAACGAAACTACCGTCCGAAGGGATTTTCGATGCGCACGCCCGCGCGCTTCGTCCTCGCCAACCAGGATCTCAACCGGGTCGGGCTGAACGTGTAAGCCCGTAAAAGTGAAGTTTCGGACGTGCTGCGGATTTTCCCCCGGCATCGTAGCGGTTATCAGCACCCCTGCTTGCGGCAAGTGTTCCGCGATCTCTCGCGCCTGTTTTGCCAGAACCACGCA